>JAFLUP010000070.1 GCA_022508745.1 Oscillospiraceae bacterium
TGTTCGGCAACGGTTTGCGCGATGCGTTCAACCCGTCGCTGCGTGGCGTGGAGGATTAAGAAGATGGATAAGATACTTGAAGTCAGGAAACTGAAAATCTCTTTCCGCACACCGGACGGCAAGCTGCAGGCGGTGCGCGACATCTCCTTCGACCTGGAACGGGGGAAAACCCTCGCCATCGTCGGAGAATCCGGTTCGGGCAAATCCGTCACCTCGAAGGCGATTCTCGGCATTTTGGCGGGGAACTCCATCATCGAAGGGGGCGAGATCCTCTACGACGGTAAGGATCTGCTGCGTCTGACCGAAGACGAAATGTACAAGATCCGCGGGGATAAGATCTCCATGATCTTCCAGGACCCGCTTTCCTCCCTCAACCCCATCGTCAAGATCGGTAAGCAGATCACGGAAGCGATGCTGCTGAAGAACAAGGTCAACCGCCGCGGGGCGAGGAAGGACTTCAACTCCCTGCTTGCCAAGCTGCAGACCTGCATGATCGAGGCGGGCAGCCCGGCGGACCGCGTCAAGCAGTTGATCTCCACCTTTGACCACTTCAATATCGAAGCGATCCGGCTGGAGAATAGCTACAACGTGTCCGACACCGCCGCGGTGGAGCTGGAGGAGGACATTGCCGACCTCCTGTTCCTTGCGGAACGCAAGCAGAAGGTGGATCCGAAGGCGCGGCTGAAGGAGTTTTCCGCCGAGCTGAAGCAGATCACGGATCCGTATTTCATCAGCGGGAACGAAAAGGCGCTGGCGGATGCCTCCGCCGCCCTTGCCTCCGCGCTGTCCTCCCAGAAGGCGCAGCCGAAAGCGGAGGCGCATACCCTCACCGGGGAGACGGAAACAACGCTGAAATCCCTGCGGGAGCTGCTCAATGCCATGCTTTCCCGCACGAAGCCGAATTTCTTCCGGATTGGCTATTACACCATGAAGAATCCAGGCAGCGACCTTTCCAAGCTGCCGGTGGAGGAAGCCAACGAAAAGGCGCTGCACTATCTGGAAGAGAATTTCATGGTGGAATTTCTCCGGTTGAAGGCCAACGCCCTGAAGTTCTCCTATGACCGCGCGCTGACGCGGAAAAAGGAGGTGCTCCCGCTGCTGGCGGAGGCGCGTGCCTTCTACGCGAAGGACTTCACCAAAGGGGAAGCCATGTCCCGCTGCCGCGCCCTCTGCGATAAGGTGGAAGCCTCCATTGACGAGCTGGAGACCAACAAGGATAACATCGCCTACACCTTCCGCAGCAGCTTGAGCAACGCCATCGAACGGTATTTCTATTACCAAAAGAAGAACCCGAAGGAAGAGAAGCGCTACGCCAAGGATACCAAAAAGCGGGATGCGCTCATCGCCAGGGGCAAACAGGTGGATTGGAAGGTCATTCCGAAGGCCGTTCAGGAGCCGGAGGTACTCCGCGAGCATATCCTGACCGTCATCGGCCGTCTGGAAGCGCATTATCAGGAATACATCGCCCAGTCCTCCTCCGTGGATTTCGACGCACGTGCCAACGACATGGTGGATTACTTCAAGGACAAGGCGTCCTCGGTGGTCTACAAAGTCACCAAGAGCCTTGCGAAGGAGCGGGCGCTGAAGCTGATGGAGGAAGTGGGTATCCCCGAGCCCCGCATCCGTTACTACCAGTATCCCTTTGAATTTTCCGGCGGTATGCGCCAGCGTATCGTCATTGCCATCGCCCTCGCTGCCAACCCGGATATCCTCATCTGCGACGAGCCGACGACGGCGCTGGACGTGACCATTCAGGCGCAGATCCTGGAGCTGATCAACGATCTGAAGCGGGAACGGAACCTTTCGGTCATCTTCATCACCCACGATCTGGGCGTGGTCGCCAACATGGCGGACCAGATCGCGGTCATGTACGCCGGCAAGATCGTGGAATACGGCACGGCGGAGGATGTGTTCTACGATCCGCGGCATCCCTATACCTGGGCGCTGCTTTCCTCCATGCCGGATCTGGAGACCAGCGAAAAGCTGGACGCCATCCCCGGTACGCCGCCGAACCTGATCTATCCGCCGGAAGGCGACGCGTTTGCCGACCGGAACAAGTACGCGATGCAGATCGATTTCGAGCAGCAGCCGCCGATGTTCGAGGTGTCTCCCACCCACTGGGCGGCTACCTGGCTGCTGCACCCTGACGCGCCGAAGGCGGAAATGCCGAAGATTATCAGCGAACGGATCGCCCGCATGACGAAGACGGAAGGAGAATGATCATGGAAAGCAATCAGACAAATCAGGAAGTATTGCTTCGCGTGGAGCATCTCTGCCAGTTTTTCAGCCGCGGCTTCGGCAAGGGAGAGACCAAAGCGGTCAATGACGTCAGCTTCGATATCAAAAAGGGCGAAGTATTCGGTCTGGTAGGGGAATCCGGCTGCGGAAAAACCACCACCGGTCGTTCCATCATCAAGCTGTACGACATCACCTCCGGCAACATCTATTTCAAGGGGCAGCGCATCTGCGCTGGCACCCGCTCCTATAAGGAAGCCATCCGCAACATCAAAAAAGAAACTGCGGAGAAGATCAAGCAGTTGAAGGCGGAAGCCGCTTCCGATCCCGGCAAAAAGGCCGCCAACGAGGAGGAGATCCGCCGTCTGACGGCGGAGAAGGCCGAAGTGATCGCCCACAACCGGGAGGAGATCAAGAAGGCGCAGTACGACCACAAACATTCCGATCGGGAGTACGCCCAAAAGCTGGCAGCCGAGCTGACCGAGCAGTACAAAAAGGATTGCGCGGCCGCGCAGGGCGATCCGGCAAAGCTGGCTTCCCTGAAGAAGAAGTACAAGAACGATCTGCGCATTGCCAAAAAGACGAAGCTGATCACCAAGATCCAGATGATTTTCCAGGATCCGGTGGCGTCGCTGAACCCGCGTATGACCGTTCGCGAGATCATCGCCGAAGGGCTGGTGATCAACGGCATCAAGGATAAGGAATACATCGACCAGAAGGTATATGAAATTCTGGAGATGGTGGGTCTGGTCCGCGAACACGCGGGGCGTTATCCCCACGAGTTCTCCGGCGGTCAGAAGCAGCGTGTGGGCATCGCCCGCTCGGTCATCATGACCCCGGATATGCTCATCGCCGACGAGCCGGTTTCCGCGCTGGACGTGTCCATTCAGGCGCAGGTCATCAACCTGCTTAACGACCTCCGGTCTCAGCTTGACCTGACCATCCTGTTCATCGCCCATGACCTTTCGGTGGTTAAGTACTTCTCCGACCGGATCGGCGTCATGTACTTCGGCAACATGGTGGAGCTTGCTACTTCGGATGAGCTGTTCGCCCATCCGCTGCATCCTTACACCCGCGCGCTGCTGTCTGCCATCCCGCTTCCGGATCCCAACGCGGAAAAGAAGCGCACCCGGATCCATTACAACGCGTTGGCGGAGCATGATTACAGTGTGAACCTGCCCTCCATGCGGGAGATCACACCGGGGCATTTCGTCTTCTGCAACGACGAAGAGGAAGCCCGTTACAGACAGGAGCTCGGCCTGTGAACTCCAAACAGGTTCGCAGATTTTTCCTGAAGTACGGGATTGCGGTGGCGATTGGCGGGCTGTTGTCCTATTTTACCTGCATTTCGCACGGGTTTTGGGAAACCGATGACCTGGTAGAGAGGTTCAAGATCCTCGCGGATGCGTTTTCGATCCCCGGCGTGGTGCTGGCGCTCACCGGCGCCCTCGTGTGGGTGGGCAATCAGCAGGTTTTCGCCGGTCTTACCTATGCGGGCGGGCGAATGTTCCACGCGCTGATCCCCTTCGGCAGGACCCGCGAAGAGCGGGAGACCTACTATGACTACGTCACCCGCAAGCGGGAAAAGGGCGGCGTCAAGGGGTACGGTTTTCTTGTTCACGTGGGGATCGCGTATTTCCTGCTATCGTTGGTCTTTTTTGTCCTATTCTACGTATATTCTTGAGAAAACGCACCCCAAAGGTCTGTGCTTTTGGGGTGCAAATTCTTTTGCGCAAGGGAGTTTTTCATGGAAGGATATCAAGCGCTTCCCGCGGCGTTTCTGCGCCGGATGGAGGGATTGCCGGGGTTGGATTTCCCGGCGTTTGCGGCGTCCTACGAGGGTGCGCCGGAGCGGGGGCTGTTCCTGCCGGAGGGGAGGATCCCGCCGGAGGAATTCGAGCGGATCTGCTCCTTTCCGGTGGAGAAGATCCCCTATCTGCCGGGAGGGTATCGGTTTGACACGGAGAAACCGGGGAACCACCCCCTGCACCACGCGGGAGTCTTCTATGTGCAGGATCCTTCCGCCATGGCGACGGTCTCCGCTGCCCGGGGCGTTCTTCGCCGGGGGATGCGCTGTCTGGACCTTTGCGCTTCGCCGGGCGGGAAGTCGGTGCAGCTTGCCTCCGCGATCGGATGCGAGGTGGGGGGAAGCGGCTTTCTCGTCTCCAATGAGTTCTCTCCCTCCCGTTGTAAGGTGCTTTGCGGCAATCTGGAGCGGATGGGGAGCTGCGGCTGCAGCGGAAATACGTTGATCTCCAACGGGGACGCGGCGCGGATCGCCAAATGGTACCCCGGGTTCTTCGATCTGGTGCTGGTGGACGCTCCCTGCTCCGGGGAAGGGATGTTCCGCAAGGATCCCAACGCGGCGGCAGAATGGACGGAGGGGGCGCCTGCGTTCTGCGCCCGTCGTCAAATGGGCATCCTGCGGGAAGCGGCGAAAACGATTGCCCCCGGCGGGTACCTGCTGTACTCCACCTGCACCTTCTCCGAGGAGGAAAACGAGGAGGTCGTGAAGCTGTTCCTAAAGGAACAGCCGACGTTCGCCCTTCAAGACGTGCCGACAGAGCTGCAAGGGGTGACGGCGCCCGGCATCGGGCTGCCCCAGGCGCGGCGGTGGTATCCACACCTTGCCCCCGGGGAGGGGCAGTTCTTCGCTCTGCTCCGGCGGGAGGAAACGGGGACGCGGGCGGAGCTTCCCGCCTTCCCGGACGCGCGGCAGGTCCTGAATGGGGTGGAATTGGACGCCGTCACCGCTTTTCTGGAGGACGCCCTGCTTCCCGGAGGGGATCTGACCCTCTGCAAGCTCAAAAACGGGCAAATTGCGGCGGCGGACTTCCCGGTTCCGGCGGAGAACGTCTTTGCGGCGGGGGTCACGCTGGGAACGGTTGAGAAACGGCGGCTGGTGCCCCATCATCAACTGTTCAAGGCGCTTGGCGACCGATTTTTGCGGAAAATCGAACTGGAAATCGACGACGAGCGGGTGCGGAGGTATCTGTCCGGCGGGGAGATCCCCTGTGACTGCGGGGACGGCTGGGCGGTGGTCATGCTCTGCGGCTATGTCCTCGGCGGAGCGAAGGTATCCGGCGGCGTGGCGAAAAATCACTACCCGAAGGGGCTGCGGCTGCCGCCGATGTGAAGGGCAATTTGCGGAAAGGTTGATCACACATGAACTACAAAATCGTGAAAAAACAAGCGTTTCGTGTGCTGGAGAAGGTGGAGAAACACAGCACTGCGGGGGGCGAAAATCAACAGACCGTCCCCGCGTTCTGGGAACGGGCGCGGGCGGACGGCACGATGGAGACGCTTTTGCAGAGGGCGACGGATGGCACCCTTATGTTCGGGATCTGCTACGGTAACGAGGCTACGGAGGAGGAAACTTTCCCGTACTCCATCGCCGTCCCTTACGACGGGAACGAACCCGCACCGGAGGGATTCCGTATCCGCGAGATCCCCGCAGCGACGTGGGCGGTGTTCTCCCTCATCGGTGAAATGCCGGACGCGATCCAGAACGGGTGGCAGCAAATCTGCGCGGAGTTCTTCCCGACCTCCGGCTATCGGCAGTCCCTTGATCTGGACATCGAAGTCTATCCCGACGGGGATCTGTTCTCGCCGGACTACCGCAGCGAGATCTGGCTGCCGGTGGAGAAATAGCGAAGGAAGCGAAATTGTTCTGTTAATCATAGCGTATAAATGGCAAATTGTTTGGAAATGCTATACAATGCATAGAAAACACTTGACAAATGATTTATTCTTTGCTATACTGATTGATGGAAAGGAGTTGATCATATGGCACAGACAACGCAAGTAAATTTTCGTGTTGACGTGAATGTGAAGCGGGACGCGGAGCGCGTGCTCGATGAATTGGGGCTTCCTTTGTCGACGGCGTTCACGATTTTCTTGAAAGCAATCAGTAGGAAACATGGGCTTCCGCTGGACATGACCGTAGACCCGTTTTATTTGGACAGCAATATGAGACACCTTCAGCAAAGTATCCAACAGCTCGAAGATGGACGCGTGATCACCAAAACGATGGAAGAGCTGGAGGATATGGCGGGTGAATGATATCAGCTTTTCGGAGAACGGATGGGACGATTACCTTTATTGGCAGACGCAGGATAAAAAGACCTTAAAACGGGTCAATCTGCTTTTGCAGGACATTTTGCGGAACGGAAACGACGGGATCGGCAAGCCCGAACCGTTGCGGGGAAACTTGAGCGGCTTTTGGAGCAGAAGGATCGATGATTCCAATCGATTGGTTTACCGCATTTCCGGAGAACGCGTAGAGGTCGTCGCTTGTCGGGGACATTATGACGATTGAAAAAGAGGACGAATTTTCGTCCTCTTTTGTCTTGTGTAAACCTTACGCTCCCGCGATCTCCCTCGCGACGAACACGCCGCTGGCGGAGGCGTGGGACAGGGAATGGGTGATGCCGCTGCCGTCCCCGATGACGTACAGACCGGGATGGCAGGTTTCCAGCCGGTCGTTCAGCTCCACTTCCATGTTGTAGAACTTGACCTCCACGCCGTAGAGCAGGGTATCGTCATTGGCGGTACCGGGGGCGATGCGATCCAGCGCATAGATCATCTCGATGATGCCGTCCAGGATTCGTTTGGGCAGTACCAGGCTCAAATCCCCGGGGGTTGCCGCAAGGGTAGGGGTGACAAGCCCTTCCTCCACCCGCTTGGCGTTGCTCCGCCGCCCGCGGACCAGATCCCCGAAGCGCTGCACCATCACGCCGCCGCCCAGCATATTGGAAAGCCTTGCGATGCTTTCCCCGTAGCCGTTGCTGTCTTTGAAGGGCTCGGAGAAGTGCTTGGAGACCAGCAGGGCGAAGTTGGTGTTCTGGGTCTGCATGGCGGGGTCCTCGTAGCTGTGCCCGTTGACGGTGACGATGCCGTTGGTGTTCTCCGTCACCACCATGCCGTGGGGGTTCATGCAGAAGGTGCGCACGTTGTCCTCGAACTTCTCCGTGCGGTAGACGATCTTGCTTTCGTACAGCTCGTCCGTCAGGTGGGAAAAGACCACCGCCGGCAGCTCTACCCGCACGCCGATGTCCACCCGGTTGGACTTGGTGCCGATGCCCAGTTCCTTGCAGACGCTTTCCATCCACTTGCTGCCGCTGCGTCCGACGGAAACGATACATTTCCGGCAGGAGAACTCCCCTTCATCCGTCAGAACAAGGTAGCCCTCCTCCGTCTTGCGGATGCTCCGGACGGGGGTGTCAAAGCGGAACTCCGCCCAGTCGCTCAGGCGGTCGTACAGGTTTTGCAGCACCACGAAGTTGATGTCCGTCCCCAGATGGCGGACGGAGGCGTCCAGCAGGTTGAGCTTGTTCTGGATACAGAGGGTCTTGAAGCGGGTGCCTGCGGTGGAGTAGAGCTTGGTGCCCTCGCCGCCGTGGCACAGGTTGATCCCGTCCACGTACTGCATCAGCTCCAGCGCTTCCCGTTTGCCGATGCGTTCGTGCAGGCTGCCGCCGAAATCGTTGGTGATGTTGTATTTCCCGTCGGAGAACGCGCCCGCGCCGCCGAAGCCGCTCATGATGGAGCAGTGCGGACAGTTGATGCAGGCTTTGATCTTCTTGCCGTCGATGGGGCATTTCCGCTTGTGGAGCGGGTGTCCCGCTTCGAAGACAGCCACCTTCAGCCCCGGGGCTCGTTCCCGCAGCTCGTAGGCGGAGTAGATCCCGCCCGGTCCTGCGCCGATGATGATCACGTCGTATTGCATGGTCGTGTCCTTTCCCTACCTACTAGCTACTACCTACTAGTCACTAGCTTCTGGCTCCTAATCCTCCATCGCGATGCGCAGGGTGTCGGAGGCGATGACCAGCTCCTCGTTGGTGGGGATAACGAACACCTTGACGCGGCTGTCGTCGGCGCTGATGACGGTGGCGGAGCGGTCGGCGTTGCGCGCCGGGTCGATCTTAATGCCCAGGAATTCCATGTCTTTCATGGAGTCCAGACGGGTGGCCGGGTTGTTTTCCCCGATGCCGGCGGTGAAGACCACGCAGTCCAGCCCGTTCATGGCGGCGGCGTACGCGCCCACGAACTTCTTGATCTGGTACGCCAGAATGTCCAGCGAGAGTTGCGCCCGCTTGTTGCCCGCTTCCGCGGCGGCGGTCACGTCACGCAGGTCGGAGGACACGCCGGAAACCCCGAGGAAGCCGCATTTCTTGTTGATCCAGTCCCCCATTTGCTCCGCGGGGATGTTCTCCTTCTCCATCAGGAAGGGAATGATGGACGGGTCGACGCCGCCGCAGCGGGAGCCCATGATGAGCCCATCCAGCGGGGTGAAGCCCATGGAGGTGTCCACACACTTGCCGGCGTTGACGGCGGAGATGGAGGAACCGTTGCCCAGATGGCAGGTGACGATCTTCGCGTTCGGGTTGCCCAGCAGCTCCAGCGCCTTGCCGGAGACGTAGCGGTGGGAGGTGCCGTGGAAGCCGTAGCGGCGGATGGCGTATTTTTCGCACAGCTCATAGGGCAGCGGGTAGAAATATGCCTTTTCCGGCATGGTCTGGTGGAAGGAGGTGTCCATGACCAGCACCTGCGGCACTTCCGGCATGACGCTCATGCAGCCCTCGATGCCCTGCAGATGTGCTTTGGTGTGCAGGGGCGCCAGATCGATGCACTTGCGCAGGTCGGTGAGCACCTTTCCGTCCGGACCGTCGATGCGCACGCTGTCGATGAGCCACGGACCGCCGTGGACGATGCGGTGACCGACGGCGGAGATTTCCGACATATCCTTGATGCAGCCGGTCTCCGGGTCGGTGAGGTACTTGATGAGGATGCTCACGGCGTCCGAATGGGTGGGCATGGGAGCTTCGATCTTCTTGATCTCCACGCC
>JAFLUP010000071.1 GCA_022508745.1 Oscillospiraceae bacterium
ACATTCGCGCGATCCTGCTGCGGGACACCGGCGCCGCCATCTCTCCCTTCAACGCATTCTTGCTGCTGCAGGGCGTGGAGACCCTCTCCCTGCGTCTGGAACGGCACGCCCAGAATACCGAAAAGGTGATTTCCTACCTCGCTTCCCATCCGCTGGTGGAAAAGGTCAATCACCCCTCCCTGCCGGATCACCCGGACCATGCGCTGTACAAGAAGTACTTCCCCAACGGAGGCGGCAGCATCTTCACCTTTGAGATCAAGGGCGGACGGGAGGAAGCGCACAAGTTCATCGACCACCTGGAGATCTTCTCCCTGCTGGCAAACGTGGCAGACGTGAAGAGTCTGGTCATCCATCCCGCCACCACCACCCACTCCCAGCTGACGGAGGAGGAGCTTGCGGATCAGGGCATCAAGCAGAGCACCATCCGCCTCTCCATCGGCACCGAGCATATCGACGACATCATCGCCGATCTGGAAAAGGGATTTTCCGCGCTGAAATAACTTATAAGCAACAATAAGGAACTCCTGCGGCGAGAAAGTTGCCGCAGGAGATTTCTGCATTTTCATAGGAGGTCATTCGTCATGAACATCACGCGGGCGCAGGCGTTCGCCCTGCTGCAAGAATATAATGAGGAGCCCTTCCATCTCAAGCACGCGCTGACGGTGGAGGGCGTGATGCGGTATTTCGCCCGGGAACTGGGCTACGGCGCGGAAGAGGACTTCTGGGGAATCGTCGGGCTGCTGCACGATCTGGATTTCGAGCGCTTCCCGGAGCAGCACTGCATCAAGGAGCAGGAGATCCTGCGGGAACGACAGGTAGACGAGCGCATCATCCACGCGGTGGCGAGCCACGGCTATCTGCTGACGGTGGAGATTGCGCCGGAGCACGAGATGGAAAAGGTCCTCTACGCGGTGGACGAGCTGACCGGTCTGATCGGCGCAGTGGCGTTGATGCGCCCCTCGAAGAGTGTGTCCGATCTGGAGGTCGGCTCCGTGAAAAAGAAGTACAAGAACCCGAAATTCGCCGCCGGCTGCTCCCGCGAGGTCATTGAACGGGGCGCGGAACTGCTGGGCTGGGATCTGGACGACCTGATCGGGCGTACCATCCTCGCCATGCGCACATTAGACGTATGAAAAAAGCACTGATCGCCATGAGCGGCGGCGTGGATTCCGCCGTCGCCGCAAAGTTGATGCTGGACGACGGCTTCGACTGTGTGGGCTGCACCATGCGTCTGTACGACAACGAGGACGCGGGCGTCTCCCGCTCCCGCACCTGCTGCTCTTTAGACGACGTGGAGGACGCACGGTCGGTGGCGTACCGGCTGGGCATCCCCTTCTATGTGTTCAACCTGACGGACGCCTTCCGGGAGGAGGTCATCGGGCATTTCGTCCGCAGCTATGAAGCGGGTATTACGCCCAACCCCTGCATCGAGTGCAACCGGAAGATGAAGTTCGGCAGGCTGTTCGACCGGGCGGACGTGCTGGAGTGCGACTGCGTCGTTACCGGGCATTACGCGCGCATTTCTTTCGACGGAACCCGCTACCTGCTGCAAAAGGCAGCAGACAGGGACAAGGATCAGAGCTACGTCCTCTATGGCATGACGCAGGAACAGCTTTCCCGCACCCGTTTCCCTCTGGGGACCCTGACCAAACCGGAGGTGCGCAAGATCGCCGCGGAGAACGGCTTTTCCAACGCCGCCAAGCCGGACAGTCAGGACATCTGCTTTGTGCCGGACGGAAACTACGCCCGGGTCATCGAACTGCACACCGGCAAAAAGCCGGAACCGGGACCGTTTGTAGACGAAAACGGCAACGTGCTGGGCACCCACAAGGGCATCATCCACTACACCGTCGGGCAGCGCAAGGGGCTGGGTATCTCCGGCGGCAGCCCCCTCTATGTGACCGCCATCGACCCGGTGCGAAACACTGTGACCCTCTCCCACGCGAGCGGCACGGACAGCGGGCTTTACACCCGGGAAGTGATTGCCCACGATATCAACCTGATCGTGGCGGACAAGCTTACCTCTCCCCTGCGGGTGCGCGCAAAACTGCGCTACCGGCAGCCGGAACAGCCCGCCACGGTGGAGCAGATCGACGACGACACGCTCCTCATCCGCTTTGATGAGCCCCAGCGCGCCGCCGCGAAAGGACAGGCGGTAGTCCTCTACGACGGGGAAACCGTCGTGGGCGGCGGAACCATTTCGTAAGGGGGCAAGCATGAACATCAGAGCCGCAGACGAACAGGAATTCACCGCCGTGCGGGCATTTTACCATCTGCTGACCGACGCCATGGCGGACGCGCCCTATTCCCCCGGCTGGAAGAAGGGCATCTACCCGTCGGACGAGGATCTGCAAACCGCTTTGCGGGAGCAAACGCTGTTTCTCGGCACGGAGGACGGGGAGATCGTCGCCGTTATGGTGAGGAACCACGCGTGTGTGGAGGACTACGCGCTGGCGAACTGGCAGGTCGAGGCGCTTCCCGAAGAGGTGACCGTCCTGCATATGCTGGGGGTACACCCTTCCTATCGGGGCAAGGGGCTTGCGAAGGAGCTGGTCAAATGGGCAATCGCGGACGCGAAAAAACGCGGGCAGAAAGCCATCCGGCTGGACGTGCTGACGGGGAACCTCCCCGCCGAACGGTTGTACCCCGCTTTGGGCTTCCGGTGGATGGGCAGATTCGACGTGTATTACCCGGACACGGGACGGACGAAGTACGATCTGTTTGAATATGTGCTGTGAAAAACGGCGGGCGCTCCCCTTCCATGAGGAACGCCCGCCGTCTGTTTTATCACCCTTCGGGATCGTATACGACGCAACACCCGTTGAAGATTTTGTCAAACGCCTCGGACAGCGCCTTGCAGCCTTGGAAAAATTCCTCGATCTGCGCGAGATCCAGTTCACCCTCGAACACGAACTTCGGGCTTGCCTCGGTCAGCTCGCTTGTATACCCGCGTTCGGCGCTCTCAAGAAGGTTTTCCACCTCTTCATTGACCCCACGGAGCGGCTCAAATGAGACCACCTCCAACGCTTCCTCGGTCACATTGATCTTTCCGTCGGTGAACGGAAGGTATTCCGCTTGTCCCTGATCGTTGACGACGGGACCGTAATACACATGGCCGTTCACATACATATCGGTCGGCCGGAAAAAGATTCTGTCTTGTTCCTTTAGCTCACCCACAGACTCGCTTGCCACATAGATCTCCTGCAATTCCGCAAACGGAACGTAGTTGTCAACGTCCACGCCCATTATGTTGAACGGCTTGTCAAAGTACTCCGCGCGGTAGGAAAAGAGGATCCTGCATTTGACCTTCGTGCTTTCGTAAAAATCGGTATTATGCCCATAATAACGGGAGTAAAGCCTCACCGTTTCCTCCGTCACCTCCACGATCTCCGCAACGGCAAACGGCGTGCGGATCTCATCGACCCACGGCGCAATATCGAACGCCTCAGAAGGGCCCGATTCTATTGGCGGTTCCGCGCTCGATTCCGACACAGTCGCAGGCTCCGATCCCGCCAAAGAAGGTGAATCGGGCATGGACGGCGAATCGGGCGCGCCGGATTCTACTGCCGGAGCACTTCCGCTGAAGGACACGGCGAAAACCACCGCTGCCAAAAGGACGACCGCCAGTGACGCCGCGACGAGCGCCCGCGCGGGGAACCGATGCCCCTCCGCCCGCTGTTCCTCCGCAGGGCGGTAAAACGAAAGCATTTCTTCTTTTTTTGCCTGTAATAGCGTATCGGCTTCTTTTTGAAGCCTTTTTTTGAGTTTTCTGTTGGTCAAGAAAACCCCTCCCTGTTACGAATAGTAGGTTTTGAGTTTTTTGAGGGCGCGTTGGTACTTCTTTTCCGCAGAAGAAACCGTGATGTGCAGCAGTTCCGCGATCTCTTTGCATTTCAGACCGCTTTCGATCCGCAGTAAGACAATCTGTTTCTCCTCCTCGGAAAGGGTGTTCAGCGCATCGAACATGGTCAGTGACGACAGCAGTTCCGCATCCTTTTCTGCGCGGTATGCGCTTGCGTCGTTTTCCAATTCCTCCAACGGGAGGTACGCTTTTCGGTCTCTACATACCAGCAACGCCTGATTCCGGGCGATGCCCAGCACCCACGCCCGCGCGTTCGTACCCTTTTGGTACCGATGGGCGTTTTTCACGATCTCACAAAGCGTTTGCTGTAGGACGTCCTCCGCGTCGTGGTGGTTGTTTACGATGGCGTACGCGACAAAGTAAATCTGTCTGCTCAACTGATCGTAAAGGACAGACAGGGCGTTCACATCGCCCTCCGCAATGCCGACAATGGCTTTGTCGCAGACATGATTCACATAAAAAGGATGCGCCACGCTGTTTCACCGCCTTTCCGCTCCCTCTATATCTATCATAACATAAAAAGCGCGTTTACGGACAAAAAGTGCAAAATTTTTTTCGCAAAGAAAGGAAAAGCGCTCCCCAGCGTAGGGGGAGCGCCTTGTTGTCTCTCATTTCGTTTCGCCGGGCAGAACGTCACTGAACATCAGCAGATTCGCGCTCACGCGCTCGTTTTCGGTCAGCGGGCGGAAGGTGCCGTTGCCGTAGAGGATATCCAGCACCATCAGGGCAACTGCCGAGCCGATGAAGTTCTGTATGTTCCGGCTGATGACCAAATCCTGCATCTGCGGCGGGTAGCGCTTCGCCGTTTGTGTCGCGAAATCCAGCGCTGTGCGGGCGAACTTCCGCTCCATCTCCTCGTGTAAGGACGGGAGCTTTTCGAAAAATTCGGTCATCGTTCCCTTGACGATCGGAATATTGACCCGTCCGTCCTCCGTCAAGAACTTCCGCTCCCGCAGACGGGCATACTTTTCCGCGTTCGCCGCGTTGTCGGAAAGCTGCCCGGTGATCTGTTCATAAAGCCATTCGTAGTCGGACAGACAGTTGTTCTTCCAAGTACCCTCCCGGTTATCATACCGCGTGTCCATCGAAAACGAGGAGACCGGGTACTTGCAGGAAGTCCGATACATGCTCCCGCAGGCCCAATAAGTCGGTAGCTTCAGCGTAGGAACATAGTCCGGATCCTCGCATGTGCTTTCCGGCCAGACCATGGCGACATACTCTCCGCCGACGAGCGGATGAATCTGATATTTGGATTGGTCGATATTCGAGCGAATACAGCACTTCTCCGCAACACAGTAGAAAATCGCCGTCGCTTCCAACAGCTCTCGGTTGCCGTCCGGCAGGTAGACCTCCCGCACATCCTCCACCGCTTTTCGGACCAGCGGGACATAGGTTTCTACCAGCTCTTCGGCGACCTGCAACTGCAGCTTCCGGCAATTCTCCGCCTCTTCCAGCGAGTAGCTCGTCGGTCCAAACAGCACGTAGGTGGTGTACTTCTTCCCCGCCGTCTGTACAAGGAACCCGTTCGCTTCCAGCATATCCACCCGGTCCTTGAGGTAGACAGGGGTCACCCCCAGTTCCTCCGCGATGCCCTCCAGCGTGCGTGGGGTGTGGTAGACGCTATATACGATGTTGAGGTTCAGCTTGTCTCCGAGGAACTGCTCCGGATCCCCGTTGCCATAAATATTTCCGCTGTGCCCGATGTTGACTTTTTCGAGGGGCGAAAGCCCCAGCTTCCCGATGTTTCTTTCCATAGTAAACCCTTCCTTCAATTCTTTTTTGGCCTTGTTCAAGTGCCATTTGACGGTCCCGGACGGAATTCCCAGCTCTGAAGCGATTTGGGAGATAGACTTGCCCTCGTAGTAAAACCGAAAGACGACCTCACGGCGCTTCTCCGTCAGAAAGGCGACCTCACGGCGCAGCAGACGGAGCTCTTCGTCTGCTTCCTCCGGCAGCGCCTCGTCCTCGTAGGAAAGCACCGCTTCCAGCGATACGAAGTCCAGCGAGATGCCATCCCGCCGCTTCTTTTCAGCGACGTATTTGGAGTAAGTCCGTTCACTGATGCGCCAGATGTAGCCCTCCACATTGTAGACTTCCTCGCTTCGCAGGAGCGTGCGGTACACTTCCAGAAGAATGTCCGAGCATAACTCGTCCGTTTCCTGCGGGGAAAAGGATTTCTTGACCGCAAAGCCGTAAATCTTCGGGAGGAATTCCGTGATGATGCGGTCCGCTTTCTGTTTTTCCACGACGATGACCATTCTCTTTCGTGATATTTTTGGTTCCAAACCTCATCTCAAAGCCGTCCGGATGACCTTTGCCTATATAGTGCGGGAAAATCGGGAAAGGTTGGCGATGGTTTTGATTTTTTTCATTGTAGCGGAAAATGCTCGAAAAAGCAAGCTCTCCCCTTTACAAAAACGGGAAACCATGCTAAAATGAGTCACAAAGGAGGGAACGCCATGGCATACAGGATCTTACAGCTTGACCCAATGCTCGCGCCGTATGAAAAGGACATTGCGCTTCGCATGGAGCTTTACAAAAAGAAAAAGCGGGAACTTGTCGGTAGGCGTGCGAGCACGCCGCGTAAGCTCTCCGATTTCGCCAACGGGCATCTGTACTTCGGCGTACACCCTACGGAGACCGGTTGGGTCTACCGGGAATGGGCGCCGGGAGCGGACGAGCTGTACTTCACCGGCGATTTCAACGGCTGGGACGCCCTCTCCTGCCCCATGCGGAAGCTGGACGGCGGCGTGTTCGAGGTGGTTCTGGAGGGCAAAGACGCCCTGCGCGCCGGGCAGAAGATCCAGACAGTCGTGATCCGGAAGGGCAAGCAGCTGCGCCGGATCCCGCTGTACGCCACCCGCGTGGTGCAGGATCCCGTCACCTACCAATGGTGCGCGGAGGTGGAGGATCCCTCCCTCCCCTTCCCGTGGACGGATGAAGGCTTCCGCCCCCAAAAGCCGCTGCTCATCTACGAATGTCACATCGGCATGGCGCAGGAGAAGCCCGCCGTGGGCAGTTACCGGGAATTCCGGGAAACCGTCCTGCCCCGCATCCGGAAGCTTGGTTACACCGCCATCCAGATCATGGCGATCATGGAGCACCCCTATTACGGCTCCTTCGGTTATCAGGTGTCCAATTTCTTCGCCGCGTCCTCCCGTTACGGCACCTCGAGCGAGCTGAAAGCCCTCATCGACGCCGCCCACGGCATGGGCATCGCCGTCCTGCTGGACGTGGTCCATTCCCACGCGGTGAAGAACACCGTCGAGGGCATCAACGAGTTCGACGGCACCCCCTACCAGTTCTTCCACGAAGGTCCGCGGGGGGAACATCCCGCCTGGGGCACCAAGCTGTTCGACTACGCCAAGGGAGGCGTGCTGCACTTCCTGCTCTCCAACCTGAAATTCTGGATGCAGGAGTTCCATTTCGACGGCTTCCGCTTCGACGGCGTGACCTCCATGCTCTATCGCGACCACGGGCTGGGGGTGGCGTTTACCGACTACAAGGCGTATTTCTCTCTCAATACCGATACCGACGCCGTCACCTACCTCCAGCTTGCCAACGAGCTGGTGCATCAGCTCAACCCCCACGCCATCACCGTGGCGGAGGATATGTCCGGCATGCCCGGCATGTGCCTTCCCATCCGCGACGGCGGGATCGGGTTCGACTACCGGCTCGCTATGGGGGTGCCGGATCTGTGGATCCGCTTTACGAAGGACCTGCGGGACGAGCAGTGGGACATGGAAAAGCTCTGGTACGAGCTGACCACCCGCCGCCCCGGAGAAAAGAACGTGGGCTACTGCGAATCCCACGATCAGGCGCTGGTGGGGGACAAAACCCTGCTCTTCCGCCTGTGCGACGCGGAGATGTACACCGGCATGAACAAGCGCTCGCCAAGCCCCGTGATCGATCGCGGCGTGGCGCTGCACAAGATGATCCGACTGCTCACCGCTTCCCTTGCGGGGGAAGCCTACCTGAACTTCATGGGCAACGAGTTCGGGCACCCGGAATGGATCGATTTCCCCCGGGAGGGCAACGGCTGGAGCTACCACTACTGCCGCCGGCAATGGAGTCTGGCAGACAACGGATTCCTGCGCTACGGAGAGCTGAACGCCTTCGACGGGGCCATGATCGCCCTGCTGAAGCAGGAGTGTCTGCCGGAAAAACGGACGAAACGGCTCTGGGTACACCAGGGGGACAAGCTGATGATCTACACCAAAGGAAGCACCCTGTTCGCCTTCAACTTCCACCCCACCAAGTCCTTCGAACGCTACTTCGTCCCCACCTCCTCCGCCGGTGCGTACCGCGTGTTGTTTTCCACCGACGACGAACCGTTTGGCGGCTTTTCCCGGGTGGACGGCTCCTATGTATACCGCGCGAAGCGCTACGCGGACGGACGGTGCGGCTTCCTTTGCTACCTCCCCGCCAGAAGCGCCATCGTCTGGAAAAAAGAACGGTAAAAGATAAATGTTCAGGAACCCATGCTCCTGAACATTTTTTGTTTTTCTCTTATTTCCTGTAAAACAGGATCCCCAAGGTGCCCGGGCCGCAGTGGGAGGAAACCGTGCATCCCGCGCGGGTGTGGATGACCTCCTCGAAGGGAATCAACTCCCGAACCGTTTGTTCCACCAGATCGCGGGTCGCCTGATCGACGCCGGAGTCCGTGATGAACACCCTGCGAGCGTCCACCGTCTCCGGATCCGCCAAACGGTCCTTCACGTAATTGACCAAACAAGCGTCCAGCTTGCCCCGGTACTTTTTCCCCACGCCCATCTCCCCGTTCTTGACAAAAATACAGGGATGGAGCTTGAGCAGGTTCGCCCCGATGGCGGCGATGGCGGTGCAACGCCCTCCCTTGCGCAGATACGCAAGAGTATCCACCACGAAGCTCACGTCCAGCTTTTCCCGCCGACGCTCCAGCTCCTTTTGGATCTCCGCCGGCTCCATACCGCCCTCTGCCAGATCATACGCGTCCAGCACCAGATGGGCGATGCCGGTGGAGAGGTTGCGGCTGTCCACCACCCACACGTTCCCCACCTCTTGTGCCGCAATACAGGCGTTTTGATAGCAGGCGGACATGGCGCTGCTGATGGTGAAGTGGATGACCG
>JAFLUP010000072.1 GCA_022508745.1 Oscillospiraceae bacterium
GGCGCAACCTGGAGGTGGACTTCTTCGGCGGCGAGCCGCTGATGAACTGGGACGTCTGCAAACGGCTGGTGGAGTACGCCCGCTCCCGGGAACAAGAAACCGGCAAGCGCTTTCGCTTCACGCTGACCACCAACGGGATGCTGCTGGACGACGAAGTCACCGCGTTTGCAAACCGGGAGATGCATAACGTGGTCCTCAGCCTCGACGGGCGCAGGGAGATCCACGACGCCCTGCGGAAAACTCCCGCCGGCGCGGGCAGTTACGACGAAATCGTTCCCAAATTCCAACGCTTCGTGGAGCAGCGGGGCGGAAAGAATTACTATATGCGCGGCACCTTCACCCACCGCAACGCCGCGTTCCTGCCGGATCTGCTGCACATGGCGGATCTCGGCTTCCGGGAGCTTTCCATGGAGCCTGTGGTCTGTCCTCCCAACGACCCTGCCGCTCTGACGGAGGAGGACTTCCCCATCGTCTGCGAGCAGTACGAACAGCTTGCTACGGAGATGCTCAAGCGGCACCGGGAAGGAAAAGGCATCCACTTCTACCACTACAATCTGGACCTGACCGGCGGTCCCTGCCTGTACAAGCGGCTCGCCGGATGCGGCAGCGGAACGGAATATCTGGCGGTGACGCCCACCGGCGAGTTGTACCCCTGCCACCAGTTCGTGGGAGACCCTTCCTACCGCATGGGAGACGTATGGCAGGGCGTTACCAACACCGCCCTGCGGGAGGAATTCAAGGGCTGCAGCGTCTACGCCCGGGAGGAATGTACGGACTGCTGGGCGAAGCTGTACTGCTCCGGCGGATGCGCCGCCAACGCGTACCATGCCTCCGGCAGCATCCGCGGTACGTACGAATACGGCTGCCGCCTGTTCCGCAAGCGCATCGAATGTGCGCTGATGCTGCAGGTCGCGATGCAGCAAGAGAAACGAGAAAGAGGGGAAACCGTATGAAAGACATCAAAAACAACGGCAAAGCCGTTGTTTTCGACATGGACGGCGTGCTGTTCGATACGGAACGCGTCTATTACGAAGCGTGGGACATCACCGCCGAGGAGATGGGCATCGAGATCACGGAGATTCGCGACCGCTGTGCGGGACACAACGCCGCGGACATCGCCACACTCTTTGACGCGTGGTTCGGCGGGAAAGCCACCTATGCGGACTTCGGACCGCGCAAAAACGCGCATTTCCGCCGCCTGCTGGACGAAAACGGGCTGCCCCTCAAGGAAGGACTGCACGAAACGCTTTCCGCGCTGAAGGAAAACGGCTTCCGCATCGCCCTCGCCACCTCCACCCGGCGCGAAGGCGCCCTCTCCAATCTGGAGCGGGCGAAGATCCGGGAGTACTTCGACGTGCTGACCACCGGGGATATGTTTGTCCACGGCAAGCCGGACCCGGAAATCTACCTCACCGCCTGCCGTCTGCTGGAGGTAGACCCCGCCTCCGCCTACGGGGTAGAGGACAGCTATGCGGGTCTGGAGTCCGCACGGCGGGCAGGTATGCAGGTGGTCATGATCCCCGACCTGTTCCCTCCTACCGACGAGATCCGCTCCTACGCCTCGATCTATTCCACTCTGACGGACTTTTGCAAAGCGGTCCTGAAGAAATGAAGGATTTTTGCGCCAAACCCTTGCAATTCGACGAAAAATCAACTATAATATAGGTAACTCGAAAAAAAGGATGGGCATACTTATGAGAAAAAAACCTATGTTCGGGCAGCTCAAGACCGTTTTCACCCTGCTGCTTCCGATCATCTACATCGTATTGGGCATCCTGCTGCTCTTTATCAAAGGGATCAACACCGAGATCTTCGCTGAACTGATCGGCGCCATGCTGATGATCATAGGCGCTGCCCTGATCATCCATTACTTCCTTTCCAAAGCGTACATGGATCTCAATGCCTACGGCTTTTCCATTGGCGCGTTGGCGGTCATTCTGGGTATCTGTATCCTGATCAAGAGCAAGGATGTGGGCGACGGTCTGTCTGTGCTTTTGAACATCTGCATCATGCTCACCGCCATCATTAAGCTGCAAAACGCCATCCAGTTGAAATTTATGAAATCCGTCTTTTGGATCCCCGTGCTGTGCGTTTCTCTGGCCTTCCTCGCCTGCACGGTTCTGATCACCGTCAACCCCTTCAGCGATAACAACGTGCGGGATACCTTCACCTATATCGTCCTGCTCTGCGACGGCGTCGTCAGCTTTGCCAACGCCATCCTGCTGCGCATCGTCGTGCGCAGACCTCCCCGCGCTCCCCAGACGACGGACATCATTCAGGCCTAAATGCTTACCGCCGAGGAGCTGCAAAAGCAGCGCCGCTTTGCCGAGCTTGCAGAACGCGCATACACCGGCGGACGGTATACCTTCACCGATTTTCTGGGCCTTTCCGAGCGCGACCTGCTGCTGCAAACGGAGCGGGAACTCTCCTACGCGGGGCTGACTTTGTTCGGCGGCACGGAGGGCTGCGAGCGGGTGATGGCACGGTTCGGGAGCGAGGAGCTCTGCCCCCATGACAGCGGGGACTTCCCCATCGTCTGCGTCAAGGCGGAGCCGGTGCAGCAGAAATTTGCAGACGCGTTGACCCATCGGGACCTGCTGGGCGCGTTGATGAACCTTTCCATTGCCCGGGAAAAGCTGGGGGACATCGCGCTGGAAGGCAACGTGGCATACCTGTTCTGCGCGAAAAGTGTGCTGCCGGTCATTCTGGAAGAGCTGGTACAGGCAAAGCATACCCGCCTGCGCTGTACGGTAGCGGAACACATCCCGGAGGGGTTATGCAGCCGGACGGAGGAACGTTTTCTGCAGATCGCGTCGGAGCGTATGGACGTGCTGGTAGCGGCGGTCTACCGCCTTTCCCGGGAAGAAAGTCTGACGCTGTTCCGGGAAAAACGCGTCTTTTCCGACGGAAAACTGACCGAAAACAACTCCGGCGCCGCCAAAGAGGGCGCGATCATCTCCGTGCGGGGCTTCGGGCGCTTTCGGTATCTGGGCGTGCTTTCCACCAGCAAAAAAGGCAAGCTGAATATCCGCGTGGAAGTATTTGTGTAAAGAAATCAAGAGGCACTTCGTTGAAGTGTCTCTTTTCAAAAAATGAAGAAACGGAGGGATCCTTATCCATAACTATGAACACGAAATACCGTTGGTAGAAGATATCGGGATGCAGAAATTCTTGTGGAACGACTATTTCCATGACAGCGACATTGTCGATATTTCTTTCAAAGATCCTTCGAAACCGGGAAAGTGGCGGACGAACACCCTGTCTTTGACGCTTTATTGCGATAGGGATTATGAAAAGACGTGTGAGAGACTTCCGGAAAAAGACTACCCGGATGATTGGCTCGCATTCTTCACGGGCGGAAAATTCACCTATATCCTGACTTTTTACGGCGTGGAGCATTTCGAAATCAAAAGTGAAAGAAATACAATGACCTACCTCAACGGAAGATTCAAGGATTCGCGCATCGTCAAAGAGTTGAATGCCGACAGCAAAACGCCATACTACCATTTTCGCATTCAAATCGTATGGGGATATATCGACATTGTGTTTCAAAAGCTGAAAATCAGAAAGGCTTGCGGCAGGGTGAATTACGCCGAAAAAGAAGCTGTCACCGCCGCGACAACCTGCTACAAACCCTACGGAGATCCGGAGTATCTGCAGCCGGAAGAAATAACTGATTTTGACTGCTTTCTCGCCATGAAAAAGTTATATGCCGACGGCGACCCCGCGCTGACGGCATATGCACGGGAATGCCTGAAATCGGAATTGCCGGCGGAGGAAGCCAAACCGTACGCCGCATACCTTCTCGGCAAAGTGGGCGACAAAAGCGATCTGGACTTGATCAAGACGCTTTACTTCCAAATAGATGACGAATTGCAGAAACGTCATCTGTTAGACGCGATCGAAGCGCTGGAAGCGTTGCCGTAAACGCACAGAAAAAGGAACCTATTTTTGCAAATCGTGCAAATCAGGTTCCTTTTTACGTACCCTCGAGGATCTCCTCTGCCAATTCCCGTTTGGTGATGCAGCGATCCATCGCCTGTTTTTCGATATAGCGGTGGGCTTCCTCCTCGGTCATGGCGTAGCGGGCGATCAGCACCCATTTGGCGCGGCTGACCAGACGCACCTCCTCCATCTTGCGTTCCAGCGTCTCGGTGCGCTGTTCCAGACGGTGCAAGCGCTCCCGGGAAGCGCAAAGCAAGCGCAAGGCTTGCATGACCGCATGGGGGGAAGCGGGTTTCGCCAATGTCAGAACGCCGTTCCGCATCATTTCCAGCGACACGCCGTCGTACTGTTCTCCTTTGACGAACAGCAGGATGCCCATGTCGCTTTCCGCGAAGGCATGGGCAAGCCGCATCCCGAAAGCGTCCGGCAGCGGCGCGTTGATGAGCAGCAGGTCAAACCGGCGCTCCAACAGCATCCGTCGCGCCGCCCCCTCGCTGCCCACCGTCACCACCGGGGAGAAAAGGGATTCGGGAAGCAGTTCCCGCAGGGATTGATTGAATTTTTCGGATGCAGAAACCAAAAGAACGCGATAAACACATTCTCGCAGGGGCAAAGCCATTTCTTTCGCCTCCCGTCAGTTCCGTTTGTTATGTGCGCTCGCAGTAGGCGCGGATTACCGTTTCCGGCAGACAGGTCTGCACGAACGCGGAAGTCTGCGCCAGCTTTCTCGCTTCTTCCGCGCTGTCCGGCAGGCGCCGCAGCCCGGCAAGCAGGTCGGCGGGGGCATTGCGCAGATCCGTCTCCGTCGCTTCCGGCAGGGACAGACGCTTTTGAACGCCCGCAAGCCCTGCGCGGAGCAGTAAAGTGAACACGAGATACGGGTTGGCAGTAGAATCCGGCGAGCGAAGCTCTGCATACTTCCCTTCCGAAGGGATCCGCAGCAGTTGGCTGCGGTTTTTGGGGGACCAGGTGACATACTTCGGGGCACGGTGATCGCCGAGCCGCCCGTAGGAGGCTTCCTCCGGGTTCAGAAACGCCGTGATCGGCAGGATCTGCTCCAGAATCCCCGCGGCGGCGAAGGGAAGCACCTCTTCCCCGTCCGTTTTTCGAACGGATACTTGCACATGGAACCCGTTCCCCGGCTGACCGGGGAGGGGCTTGGGCGCAAAGGATGCGTACAACCCGTTGCGGGCGGCGATGGTGCTGACCACCCCGCGGAAGGTGAGGGCATGATCCGCCGCCGTCACAGGGTCGGCGTGGCGGAAGTCGATCTCGTTCTGCCCCGGTCCCTCCTCATGGTGGGAGCTTTCCGGCAGGATGCCCATTTGCTCCAGCGTCAGGCAGATCTCCCGCCGGACGTTTTCCCCTTTGTCCTCCGGCGCGATGTCCATATAACCGGCGCGGTCCAGAGGACGGTCGGTTGGTTCGCCGCGCTCGTCCGTCTCGAACAAATAGAACTCCATGCGGGAGCCGAAGGAGAAGGAAACGCCTGCTGCGCCCGCGTCGGACACCGCCTTCCGCAGCAGCGAGCGGGTGTCCATGTCCGAAATGCTCCCGTCGGCACGCCCCAGCGTGCAGAACATCCGCACCACACGTCCGTGCTCCGGTCGCCAGGGCAGCACGGAGATGGTAGCGGGATCCGGACGCAGGAACAAGTCCTCCGCCGCCTCCCCGCCGATGCCCCGGATGAGCGACGGATTGAAGGCGATTCCCCGGGTAAGGGCGCGCTCCAGCTCACCGGGCTGGACGGATAGATTCTTCATCCTGCCGAACACGTCGCAGAAGGCCAGCCGGATGAATTTGACGTCCTCCTCACGGACGTATTGAAGGATCTCCTCTGCGGATGTGTTCATAGACGTCTCCTTTCCACCGCTTCTTCGTTAGTTGGGAACGTACATTTGATGATACGGGTTCTTGCTGTCCGGCGTGACCACCGTGTAATCGGAAGTCAGCAGTTCCTGCAAATCGTTCCCGAATTCCTCACAGAACGCCTGCAAATACGGACGGATCTCTTCTTTTTCTTCCTCTGACGCGAGATGCGTGCTGACCTGACGGGGGAACTGGATTCCCTCGCAGCGGGAGCGCAGGAATAGCTTGCCCCCGTGCATCCCCGTGCAGGGGAAGTTGCCCACGATGTCCTTGCCATCCGTATGCAGCCCCAGCACCACGATCACGCCGCCCGCTTGATATTCACCTAAAAAGCTGCCCGTGCGTCCGCCGATCACCATAACCGGCAGTTTTTCTTTATACGCCTTCATGTGGATGCCCGCCCGGTAGCCGGCGCTGCCTTTGACGAGGATCATGCCGCCCCGCATAGCGTAGCCCGCCGCGTCGCCGATGTTGCCGTTCACCACGATCTTCCCGGCGTTCATGGTGTCCCCCACCGCGTCCTGCGCGTTGCCTTCCGTGCGGATCTCCGCGCCGTTCAGGTAGGCCCCCAGCGCGTTGCCGGGTACGCCGCGGATGGAAAGCCGGTAGGTCTCCCCCGCTCCTGCGGCGATGAACCGCTGCCCCATGCAGCCGGCGATCTCACAGACGCCATCCGTCTGCCGGATCGCCTCGTTGATGGCGCGGCAATCCATGTCTTTTGCCTGTATGATGCTCATTTTACCATTGGAGTTCCGAAAAACAGCTGCGGAGCAGTTGTTTTCGTGAGGTCGACAAATGCGACCCAATTCAACTCTGTAACCTTCTGTCGACCTCATTGTACCATACCTCCGAAGAAATGTCCACGGTTTTCCTTGCTGAACGCAAGGAAAGTGGGGCTTTTTTTCAGCAGATCGAAGTCCAGCTCCGCCAGCGGGCGCTTTTCGCGGATCAACGCCGTGTAGATACCTGCCCGCGCCACGTCTCCGATGAGGATGAAGCCGGTCAGATACCCGTCTCTGGTAAACAGACGGCGGATGGTCCCCTCTCCCTTCTCTTCGTACAGTTCCCCTCCCTGTTCCGGCGTGAAGTAGCTGCCGGCAGTCAGGGCGTGCAGCCCGAAGAAGCCGATGGCGTTCATGGGGATGGCGTCCGTCTGCGCGGCGGAATCTCCCGCCATGTTGCGCCCGGCAGTACGCCCCTGCGCGTAGGCGTTGGGCAGGATGGCGAGCACCCGTTTCTGTCCGCAGGAACTGTCGAACCCTTCGGCACAATCCCCGGCGGCGTAAACCTCCGGCAGAGAGGTACGCATCCCTTCGTCCACTGCGATGCCGCGTCCGGTCTCCCCGCCCGCATCCTTTACCAGCGAAAGGTTCGCACGCACGCCCACGGCAAGCACCAGAACATCAAAGTCCTTCACCGCGCCGGAGTGGAAATAGGCGGTGTTGCCCTCAAAACGGGAAACGCTGTCCTGCAGCAGGAAGCGCAGACCGTTCCGCTCCAGATGCGTCTGCATGATCGTCGCACACTCCGCGTCCAGAATACTGGAAAGCACCCGGTCCGCCAGATCGCAAACGGTGATGCTCGCCACCCGGTCCCGCAGCCCTTCGGCGCACTTGAGACCGATCAGCCCCGCACCGATGACCAGCACACGGGAGTCCGGCGTGACCGCCTGTTCCAGAGAGAGCATATCGTCCATGGTTAAAAACGGGAACTTCTTTTCCACGCCTTCCAGCCCTTCCATAGGCGGAACGAAGGGGGAAGAGCCGGTGGCGACGCAGAGCGCGTCGTAAGGCAGCTCGCTTCCGTCGTCCAGCGTGACGGTATGCGCTTTCGGATCCAGCGTCACCGCTTTCTTCCCGTACAGCACCTCGCAGCCGTTGGTTTCGTAGAAATCCGCCGGACGGTAGTTCATCCGGTCGGGTGAAGCCTTCCCTTCCAGACAGTAAGAGATCAGCGGACGGCAGTAAACCGGATACTTCTCCCCGGAAACGACGGTGATGGGACCTTCCGCGTCCAAAGCGCGAATCCCCTCGATGCAGCCTACGGCGGCGACGCCGTTGCCGATAATCACGTAACGTTTCATTGCTGCACCTCCCGTTCTTCATAGACGATCGCCCGGTTGGGACAGCCCTGCACGCAGGCGGGCGCGCCGCAGCTGTTTTGCAGGCACAGCTCGCACTTCTGCACCACGCCGTCCCCATTTTCGGCAACCGCGCCGTAGGGGCAGACCAGCACACAGGTCAGACAGCCCACGCAACGCTCCTGATCGATACATACCGCGCCGTCCTTGACGGAAAGCGCACCGGAGATGCAGCTCCGCACGCAAAGCGGATCCTCGCAGTGCCGGCAGGAGACCGCGTAGGAGATTTTGTTCCCCTCCTCCACGCGGATGCGGGGAAAGATGGGTTTGTCCTTCAACGCCTTCGCCATGCTGCTTACGCCGGAGTTGGCAAAGGCGCAGTTGTATTCACAAAGGTGACAGCCGAGACACCATTTTTCGTTGACATAGATACGTTTCATCATTTATATCCTCCGTTGCATTTGCGCCGTGCGGCGCAAATGAGGCTTGAAAGCCAAGCATGATCACTTTTGCATCGATTGGTTTCAAGCCTGTCCCGCATGGGAGACCCCGAGGATCTCCAGCTCCTTTCCCGTCAGTCCCACGCCGCGCAGCATCAGGCGGTTTCCGCGCAGCGCTTCGATGGAGTTGATGCCCATGCCGCCCATGATCTCCATGATCTCATGCCGCCATGCGGTCATCAGGTTGACCAGCCGTTCATAGCCGATGGAAGGGTTCAGACGCTTGACCAGTTCCGGATTCTGGGTGGCGATGCCCCAGTTGCACTTGCCCGTCTGGCAGGTGCGGCAGAGATGGCAGCCCAGCGCCAGCAGCGCCGCCGTGGCGATATAGCAAGCATCGGCGCCCAGCGCCACCGCTTTCACCACATCCGCAGCGCTCCGGATGCTGCCGCCCACCACCAGCGAGACGTTGCCGCGGATCCCTTCGTCTCGCAGACGTTGGTCCACGCTGGCAAGCGCCAACTCGATGGGGATCCCCACGTTATCCCGGATGCGGGTGGGAGCCGCCCCCGTACCGCCGCGGAAGCCGTCGATGGCGATGATGTCCGCGCCGCTGCGGGCGATGCCGCTGGCGA
>JAFLUP010000073.1:0-5326 GCA_022508745.1 Oscillospiraceae bacterium
AGACGTCCCGGGTGATGGAGCGGTTCTCGCTCTTGCGGGCGATCTTGTCGATCTCATCCACATAGATGATGCCGTGCTCGGCGCGCGCCACGTCGAAATTGGCGGCTTGGATCAGGCGAAGCAGGATATTCTCCACGTCTTCGCCCACGTAGCCGGCCTCCGTCAGCGTGGTGGCGTCCGCGATGGCGAAGGGAACATCCAGCATCTTCGCCATGGTCTGCGCCAGCAGCGTTTTGCCTACGCCGGTTGGTCCCAGCAGCAGGACATTGCTTTTTTTCAGCTCTACGTCTTCATCTTCCACGATCTTCCCCGCGGAAGCGCGGATGCGCTTGTAGTGATTATAGATCGCCACGGAAAGGACGATCTTCGCCTCGTCCTGCCCAATCACATAACGGTCCAGAACTTCCTTCATCTCCGCCGGCTTGGGGAGCGGACGCTCCTCCGAAAGGAACGCATCCTCCGCCTCCACCGGGAGCGAAAGCTCCTCGCTTTCCTCGTAAGCGTCCACGATCTCGCAGCAAATGTCAATGCAGTTGTCGCAGAAATCCAGAAGCCTGCCGGAAATGTTCAGGCTGATGGTATGTGCGCAGGGTCTGCCGCAAAAGCTGCAAACCTTGCTATTGCTATCCTCCATGTGTTCTCCCTTTCTCAAAGCAGGGGGAATACCGACTGCGCGCCGTTAGGTAGCGCTTTCCTCGGTCTTCTCCTCGGAAGCAGGCGTTCCGGTGGTGATCACGGCGTTGTCCTTGAGGACCTGGATCGCCTTCCGGATGACGATGTCCTCGGAAATGCCCTCCTCCGGGATGTTCTTCTTGACATAGTCTATATCTACAGTATAGCCGGAAGCGATCTTCTTATATTCCTCTTCGATCTCTTTCTTTCCTGCCTTGATCTTTTCGGTCTTTGCCACCCGCTCCAGCGCCAGACGGGATTTGACCTGCCGCTCCGCCTCTGCTTTGAAGGAAGCGCGCAGGGTCTCCGGCGTGCTGCCGGTGTACTGGTAGTACAGGTCGATGCTGGCGCCCTGGGAACGCAGACGATAGTCATAGTCGCTCACATAGCGGTCGATCTCGTTTTCGATCATGACGTCCGGCACTTCCCCGGTCATGTTCTCGATGAGCTTGTCGATGAGCTGCTTTTCCACTTCTGCGTCGGCGGAAGCGTTCATGCGTTCCTCGATCTTGGCACGCACGCTTTCCTTGTAAGCGTCCACGGTGTCAAACTCGGAAACGTCCTTGACAAACTCGTCGTCCAATTCGGGCAGCTCGGTCTTCTTGATCTCGTGCAGGGTGATCTGGAAGGTAGCATCCTGCCCTGCCAGCGTGGGTTCGCCGTATTCCTCCGGGAACGTGACCTTGATCTCGAAGGATTCTCCCTTGGAATGTCCGACAATCTGGGATTCAAAGCCGGGAATGAAGCTGTTGGAGCCCAGCTTGAGCGGCTGCTTCTCCGCTTCGCCGCCCTCGAAGGGAACGCCGTCGCGGAAGCCCTTGAAGTCGATGACGACGTCGTCGCCATCCTCTGCGGGGCGGTCGTCCACCGTCAGCACGCGGGCGTTGCGGCTGCGCACTGCGTCGATGTCCCGTGTGATCTCCTCCTCGGTAACGGTCACTTCGGGACGCGTCGCCGCCAGACCCTTGTACTCGCTGACCTTGACGGTGGGCTTGACGATAACGGTCGCCTTCAGCAGAACGCCCTCGTCCTCCACGGAGATCAGTTCAAATTCCGGACGGGAAACCACGTCCAGCTTCGCTTCCGTGATGGCCTCCTCGTAAGCGGCGGGCAGCATCGCATCCAGTGCCTCATCGTAGAAAACGGATTTGCCGTACATCTTTTCAACCACGCTCTTGGGAGCTTTGCCGCGGCGGAAGCCGGGGACATTCAGTTTCCCCACGTTCCTGCGGTAGACCTTCTGTACTTCAGCGTCAAAGGCCGCTTTGTCCAGCAGGATCTCCACGTCGTAAGTATTGGTCGCCGTTTTTTTAGAGCTTTTCAGTGCCATGTCGATAACCTTCCTTCGCGCAGATCGCGCAATTCTCTTTCTCTCTTATTTTAGCGATTTTTTCAAATTTGTCAACAGATATTTGGTAAAAGTTGCGAATTTACAGCTTTTCAAAAAATTCACAAAAAAGTCTTGCAGTTTCGCACGATTTCGTATATACTATGGGCTGTATAACGTAACATCGACACAGCGGGAGATTTTGCACGCAGGAGGAAGACCATGTTTTCATCTGAAAACTACGAAAATCAGTTTGACAAAAATGCGGCTTCTTTGCGGAGACGGTTAAACGCCTCCTATTTGTCGTCCGTTTTGCTGTTTCTCGTCCCGCTGGCATATCAATATTTGCCCTGCATTTTGGATGGCAGAGCGCTGTCCACGGCGGAACCCGCTCCGCTGTGGATGTGGATCGTTCCTCTCATCGTTTTCTTTGCCGCACTTGTGTTTTCGGTGGTAATTCGGTCCAAAATCACCGTTGTCGAGAGGGCTTTTCGGACGTATTGCGCAGCGGAAACCCTGATCATCGACGAGGAGAAGGTATACGGTTCTACGGTTCAGGGGCAGTTCAGCCTTCCCTTCGACCGGATCGACAACGTGACCTTTTATAAAAATCCCGATAAAAATTCCTATTTCGCATTTTTGGCGAAGAACGATCTGCTGGAGGTCAAAGATACCGCCGGGAAATCCTTCCTGTTCTACTCCTTTGCAAACGCCGCACGGCTGAAGGCCGCCATGGAGCGGAAACGCGTGGAGCATACCGATCCTTCCCTGCCGGATGACGAGCACAACCGCTTTGCGGATTCCGTGGACGCATATACCGCGCACGACATACAGGATATCGAACGTCCCCGACAGCGGACAAACGTGCTTTCCCTGCTGGTCCGCAGTCTGGTGATCGCCCTCTGCATCTGCGTCTTGGGATATTCCGTCTATCAGATCGCGGATAAAATCATCGACGACCGGCGGGCGGCGGAAGCATATGAAGCGCTCCGCGCCGATCAGAATGTCTTTTCCGCGGTGGCGCGCTCCAAACATCTCAAGGAGCCCAGCGCCATGCTCACCGTGCTGCAAATGCAGGACGCGGACGGCGTTTACGAGGATTACGTCCCTTCCGATATCGTAGATCCCGACAAGGCGGATCATTACGCGAAATGCTACGCCAACTTCCTCAGCCATGCCAACAGCAATCCGAATATGTACGCATGGATCTACATGACGGACACCGAAGTCGATTACCCCGTCATGTGGAAGGAATACGACAACGACTACTACCTGCACCACGACTATCAGGGGAACGAATCCCGCTCCGGCGCCATCTTCGCCGACGGATGGCTCTCGCCGAACTATTACTCCAACAAGAACATGGTGCTGTACGGGCACAACATGAAGAATGGCCGTATGTTCAACTCCGTCAAAAAGTGGTGCAACAGCCCCGACATCAAGACGTTGGTGAAAACCACCCAGATCGAGATCTACACCCGGGAAGGTCTGTATCTCTACAACATCTTTTCCTACTATGTTGACGATACGTTCTTCTTTGACGAGACGGCCTTTGGCAATGATGGGGAGTATCTGGAATTCCTTGCCAAAGTTTATAAGAAGTCCTATATCAAGACAGGGCTGGAGTACAACCCCTCCTCCCGCATCTGCACGCTGATCACCTGTACCAACGGTTCGGACGGTGATTCCCGCTATGTGGTCCACGGGATCCTCAACGGCTTTATCAGCTTCGATTAAACCCAAACAACCGCAAAAACGCCTTTTCCCCGCCGCAAAAGCGGGAAAAAGGCGTTCTTTTTTTATTCGTCGGTCACTTTTTTCGGTCGTCCAGCCCGAACAGAAGATGCACCGCCTTTTGCAGATCCGTTCTGGTGCGGTACGCACGGATCAGCTCCTTTTCGCGATCGTTCAGCTCGTCGGTGGAGAGACGGACATCCAGCAGCAGACTGGGCGAAACATCCAATACGCGGCAAATGTCCGCCACCAGATCTGCGTCCGGGCGATTCAGCCCCTGCTCCCAGTTGGACACCCTGCTGTTGCTGACGCCGATCATGCTCGCAAATTCTTTTTGGCTCAACCCACGCTGTTCCCTATATTTGCGGATGCGGTTTCCAAGCTCGTATTTCATGTTTGATCACCTCGTGCCATTCTCTTGCCTCTTACGACTATTATACGCATATTCTTTGAAATTGCAAGGTTTTCATCAATAAAATCTGGAATCTCCTCTTGACATTGCAGAATAACTGTTATATAATAGGTGATATTACAGGAATTCTTGACAAAGGGTGCGTTTTATGAAGGTTTATGAACATGTACGGACGTACATTGTCGAAAACGGATTGGATCCGGACGTCATTGCCCAACGGGCGGACATTCCGACCGGCACGTTCAGAAAGCTGTTAAGCGGCGAATGCATCCTGTATGCGGACGATCTTCGGGCGATCTGTTTGGCGCTCGACGTCAGTCCCGAGACGTTCCTAAAAAGATCCTAAACAAGAAAGAGGAGATCCACCATGCAAACCACATTGGAAAGGCAAGAAACCAACAAGCGGCAAAAGCGGTCGCGCGGGCAGGTCAATACGGTCCTGTTCGTCGTCGTCATCATCCTTTTGCTGCTGCTGACCACCGGCATTTCCGTCGGGGTATCCCATTTCATGACGCAACAAGCGACCACCGAGGTGGAAAACGGACTTTCCGCCTACGAGCTGGCGGTGCAGTACGGCTATGAGGGCTCTATGCAGGAATGGCTGTCCTCACTGACCGGCAAATCCGCTTACGACATCGCAAAAGAGAACGGTTACACCGGAAGCGAACAGGAATGGGCTGCGTCTTTGGATGCGATGGCAAAGCGGGAGCCCGTAAGCATCTCCGGCGCATCTTTTTCCGCCGAAGGGGACCTGCTGCTGACCCTGTCCGACGGAACGGTCCTGAATGTGGGCAAAGCCGTGGGAAGTGACGGCAAGGACGGCACGAACGGCGCCGACGGTGCCAACGGAAAGAACGGCGCCAACGGCAAGGACGGAAAAGACGGAAAGGATGGCAAAGATGGCGTTGGGGTTTCTTCCGCCGAGGTCAACGCAAACGGACAGCTGGTACTGCATTTCTCGGACGGCAGCAACGCCAATCTGGACCGCGTGGTTGGTTCCAACGGCGTTGACGGCGTCAGCGTGACCAAATCCGAGATCAACGCCAAGGGCGAGTTGATCCTCACCTATTCCAACGGACAGAGCGCCAACCTCGGGACTGTCATCGGCGCCGACGGCAAGGACGGCGCCGACGGCAAAGATGGCGCCGACGGCAAAGACGGCACTGACGGCAAAGACGGTG
>JAFLUP010000073.1:5426-8785 GCA_022508745.1 Oscillospiraceae bacterium
GCGCCGACGGCAAAGACGGCACTGACGGCAAAGACGGTGCCGATGGCAAAGATGGTGCCGACGGCAAAGACGGCAAAGACGGTGTCGATGGCAAAGACGGTGCTGACGGCAAAGACGGTGCCGATGGCAAAGACGGCGTCGATGGCAAAGACGGTGCTGACGGCAAAGACGGCGCCGACGGCAAAGACGGCGCTGACGGCAAGGACGGCGCCGACGGCAAAGACGGTGCCGACGGCAAAGACGGCGCCGACGGCAAAGACGGCGCCGACGGCAAAGATGGCGCCGACGGCAAAGACGGTGCTGACGGCAAAGACGGCGTTGATGGCAAAGACGGTGCCGATGGCAAAGACGGTGTCGATGGCAAAGACGGCATCAGCATTGAAAGCGCAACGATCACGGAGCATGGAGAGCTGCTGCTCACCTACTCCGACGGCTCCACGGCCAACCTCGGTGCGGTTGTGGGCAATAACGGGAAAGACGGCGCAAACGGCGCGGACGGGATCGGCGTGGCAGACGCGGAAATCAATTCCGACGGCGAGCTGGTGCTGATCTTCTCCAACGGACAGCGCGTCAACGTGGGCGGCGTGATCGGCGCAAACGGCGCGGACGGCAAAAACGGTGAGAACGGCAAAAACGGTGAGAACGGCAAAGACGGCAAGGACGGCGAAAACGGGATCAGCGTTGTAAAGTCCGAAATCAACGCCAAAGGTGAATTGATTTTGACCTATTCCGACAATAGAGTCGAGAATTTGGGCGTCGTTGTCGGTGCGAATGGCAAGGATGGCGCCAATGGAAAGGACGGTGCCGACGGGAAAAACGGTACCGACGGTAAGGACGGGAAGGACGGCGAGAACGGGAAAGACGGGATCGGCATCCAAACCGTTTCCGTCAACGAGAACGGGGAGCTGGAGATCCTGCTTTCCAACGGCGTTCCGTTGAATCTGGGCAAAGTAGTCGGCACAAACGGTGCCGACGGCAAAGACGGCAAGGATGGAAAAGATGGAAAAGACGGCAAAGACGGTCAAAACGGGGTTGGAATCCAGGAAACGAAAATCACCCCGGAGGGCGAGCTGTTGATCCTCTATTCCGACGGCTCGTCCGTCAATCTCGGCTCGATCAAGGGCGCGAACGGAACCAACGGCAAAGACGGCGTTGACGGCAAGGACGGCGTTGGCGTCGCGAAATCCGAGATCAACGCCCAAGGAGAATTGGTCATCACCTATTCCAACGGCGATACCGCCAACCTCGGCAAAGTAGTCGGCACAAACGGTGCCAACGGCAAAGACGGCAAGGATGGAGCAAACGGGAAGGACGGCGCAGACGGGCGCGGGATCTCCGGCGTTTCCATCAATCGCAACGGCGAGCTGGAGCTGACTTTCTCCGATCAGGAGAGCATCAACCTCGGGCGTATCGTGGGACAGGACGGCAGAAATGGCGAAAACGGGAAAGACGGCGCCAACGGGAAAGACGGTACAAACGGAAAAGACGGCGTGGGCATCGCGGACGTGACCATCACGCCGGAGGGCGCGCTGAACGTGACGCTGACGAATGAAACTGTGCTGAACCTCGGCAATATCAAAGGCGAAAACGGCATCGGTATCACGAAATCCGAGATCACCGCCGAAGGAAATCTGCAATTGACCTACTCCGACGGAAAAACCGTCACCCTCGGCAAGGTGGTCGGAAGTGACGGCGCGAACGGGAAGGACGGTACAAACGGCAAAGACGGCGAAAATGGCGTCGGCATCAAAACCGTCACCCTCTCCCCTGACGGCGAATTGAGCATCACCATGACGGATAACTTCGTCTATCAGCTCGGCAATGTGAGGGGCGAAAAAGGCGACAAAGGCGACAAGGGTGACAAGGGCGACAAGGGTGACGCCGGCGCACAGGGGATTCAGGGCGCCCCCGGCGAGAAGGGCGAAACGGGTGCCAAAGGCGATAAGGGCGATGCGGGAGTCGGCATCGAAAAAGTAGAAGTGATCAACGGAGAATTGGTCATTACCTACACCGATGGCAAAACTGCAAATTTGGGAGCCGTTTCTTCCGGCATAGAGGATCATATCGATGTGACCGCGCTGGAGTTATATCCGCTGCCGGACGGCACCTATGGAGTGAAGGCGGGACATGTGGACTATCTGGAAGAACTGACGATCCCCTCAACATACCACGGCAAACCCATCACACAAATCCTTGCTTACGGTTTTGCGGGAAATACGAATCTCAAACAGATCTATTTGCCGGATACGCTTGAGGTGATCGGAGAGTATGCCTTCTCCGAATGTTCTGCCCTCGAAAGCATCACCATAACCGCAACGACCGTTCAATCCTACGCATTTGCCTCTTGCCCTGCGCTGAAAAGCGTTCACATTTCAAACAGGACAAAAGATCTCGGCGATCGTGCCTTTGACCGCAGCCCCTTACTGACCGACGTCACCTTCGAATCCGACAGCCGGCTTGAACGAATCGGAAGGTATACATTCTATTATACGATCATCGATCAGATCACCATTCCGGCAAGCGTGAAAAAGCTCGACGATCGTGCATTTAACGGATGCTATTCCCTCGTGAGCATTTCCTTTGAAGAAGGAAGCCAATTGGAGCTCATCGGTGACTACGCTTTCTCGGGCGGCAAGTTTGAGGCGATCACGATCCCGGCAACCGTGAAGGAGATCGGAACCAGAGCATTTAGCGCAAACTCGCTTATGACGGTAGAGTTCGAAGAAGGCAGCCAGCTGGAAAGCATTGGCGAGTACGCTTTCACGTCCACGCAGATTTCGGAGATCGTCATTCCGGAAGGCGTAACGTTCATCGGGCTGCGCGCATTCCAGAATTGCCCCTCCCTCACCCGTGCGACCTTCAAAAACCCCGATGGATGGATCGCATATTATCAAGGAGGCGTCGCCAGCAGTACAGGCAGTTCGGTCAATGCTTCCGATCTTTCCGATCCGGTAAAAGCGGCAACCTGTCTGGCCAAAACGTATGTAGAATACAGTTTACGGCGCAATTAGATCCCATAACGAAACGACCCTCTCCGCCGAATGGCGGAGAGGGTCGCTCTTTTATTCTCTTCTTAATAGCTCAACGTCTTGGCGGTTTTGATATCGAACCTGCCCAGCACTTCGTTGTCCACGCGGACCGAATCAAAGAAGCCTTCCAGATACGCGTAGAACGCATTTTGTACCAGCGGTTCTTCCACGGTATCATACACCTCGTCCAGATCCCCGTCGTCGGGAGTGAGCTTACGCAGGACATACACGCCGTAGCCGGGCAATTCCATATAAATGATCTCGCCTTCCGCGGCGTCCTTGAGTTTCTGCTGCAGCGTCTCATCCTGTTTGGCAAGAGCCACAAGCATC
>JAFLUP010000074.1:0-1090 GCA_022508745.1 Oscillospiraceae bacterium
ACCGAGCTGATCTCCTCCAAGGCGGTCTGCTACGGCGACCGCAAGACCGACCGGCTCGCCACCCTGCATGAGGACGAACGTCCCGCCGCCATCCAGATCTTCGGGCATGAGCCGGAGACCATGGCGAAGGCAGCGTACCTGCTGCAAAAGTTCTCCCCCGCGTATATCGACCTGAATTTCGGCTGTCCCATGCCCAAACTGGTCAACAACGGGGACGGCAGCGCCGTCATGCGGGATCCCGCCCTCTGCGGACGCATCGTGAAGGAGGTGCGGAACGCCATCGACGTGCCGGTCACCGTCAAGATCCGCAAAGGGGACGACGACGCCCACGTCAACGCCGTAGAGGTGGCGAAAATCTGCGAAGCCAACGGCGCTTCCGCTGTCTTCGTCCACGGGCGCACCCGCGCCCAGCTCTACAGCGGCAAGGCGGACCGGGCACTGATCGGGGAAGTCAAGCGCGCGCTGTCCGTGCCGGTCATCGGCAACGGGGATATCGACTCGGTGGAAAGCGCGGAGGATATGTACGCCCGCACCGGCTGCGACGGCATCATGGTGGGTCGCGGCTGCTACGGCGCCCCGTGGCTGTTCCGCGCGCTGGTGTGCCATGCGGAGGGGAAGCCCTACACCCCGCCGGACAACGCGGAGATCCGTTCCGTGCTGTACCGGCAGATCCGCCTGCTGGAGGAGGATCGCGGTCCCCGCGCCCTGCTGGAGATGCGCAAGCACCTCTCCCATTACTGCCGGGGAAAGACGGGGTCCGCCCGTCTGCGGGAGCGCATCAACAGCGTTTCCACCCGGGAGGAGCTGGAGGAACTGGCGGAGCTGTTATTTCCCGATTGTCCCCGTGTAACAGGGCGATAGTTCCGCAAATCTCCCTCATTCTTACATTCTTCGGAAAGAAGTTTGAAAAAAGCCTTGCTTTTTTATCGAAAATGTGATATAAAAAGTGTAATAAAGTGAAATACGAGAATTTCATTTTTCGATTTCGAAAGGAGAACTCCCCATGAAAAAGGTATCTCTGCTTCTCGCGGTCCTGCTGGCGCTTTCCTGCTGCCTGCTGATGCTTGCCGCCTGCGGCGAAGAGGAAACG
>JAFLUP010000074.1:1190-8763 GCA_022508745.1 Oscillospiraceae bacterium
CCGAACCTTCCTCCACTCCCTCTGCGGAATCCTCCGAGGAAGAGACCACCTCCGAGCCGGAAGAGACTTCCGAGCCGGAGGAAACCTCCGAACCCGATGAAACCTCTGAACCGGAAGACTCCGAACCGGAGACCTCCGAGCCGGAAACTTCCGAGCCGACCGATGAACCGAACCCCGATGCGACCCCCAATCCCGACGGCAAGAATCTGGCTGCCGGCAAGTCCTACACCATCTCCCAGCTGTTCCGTCAGGCACAGTTGGAGGACGGCAGCTGGGGCTGGGTGGAAACCGCTACCCCCTCCTACGATGATGAGGGCGGCGTGACCCTGACCGACGGTCTGTTCCCGGATGCGGATACGGACTATCAGGATCTTGCATGGATGGGCTTCCACGGGAAATGCCCGGACTATATCGAGAACGGCTACTCCTACTTCACCGTGGATCTGGGCGACGTGTATGCGCTTTCCAAACTGGTGACCTATGTGGGTACCTCCAAACTGGAAGCCGGCGTTTCCGTTCCCGCCACCGTGGAATTCTACGTTTCCGAGGACGGAGAGCACTTCACCTCTGTCGGTTCCTTTGTTCCTGCGGACGATCCCGACCATAACGTCCTTGCTGTCACGCTGGATTGCAACGTGGCCGGTCAGTATGTGCAGGTGCGCATGACCGCCGCCAACTGGATGTTCGTCTGCGAGTTCGAGGCCTATTAATCCAATATAATCGAGAGAGGCGGCAATTACAGCCGCCTCTCCTCCTATCGGAAAGGAACTTTTACCCATGGAAAACTGCCTGTTTTGCAAGATTGTTGCGGGAGAGATCCCCTCGAATAAGGTGTACGAAGACGAGGACGTGTTCGCCTTCCACGACATCAACCCCAACGCCCCCGTCCATGTGCTGGTGATCCCGAAACCCCACATCCCCTCCATAGCGGCGGTGAGCGGGGAGAACATTGAGACCGTCTCCCGCGTGCTGCTCGCCATCCCGAAGATTGCCTCCTCGCTGGGGCTCGACGAGGGAGGATACCGGGTCATCACCAACTGCGGGGAAGACGCCGGGCAGACGGTGCATCACCTCCACTTCCACATTCTGGGCGGCAAGAAGCTGCCCGTCTCGCTGGGATAACGTCGCCATGTTTCGCAATCGCTTCCTTTCCGTTTATGCTGTGGCATTTGCTGCCGGCGTTGCCGGTGTGCTGTGGGCTTATGCGGTTTGGGGAGCGATTTCTTTTGTCCGGTGTGCCGCCGTCTGTTTCTTCGCTTGTACCGCGTTGCTCCTGCCCGGGCTTCTGCTTCGGAAGAAGCGCCCGGCGCTGCTTCGGAGCGCTTTGTTGATCGTCCTCGGTCTGCTTTGCGGCGGGGGACGGATGCTGCTTGCAAGCACGGGAGAGGCATACGAACCATATGTCGGGCGTCAGGATACGGTGGTGGGCAGCGTGGTGGAGAGCGCTTCCTACGAAAACGGCAGGGAGCGGGTGATCCGCATCCGGCAGAGCCACACCTCCATCCCGAAGGGGACGCTGGTGCTGCTCTACGCAAGAACGCCCCTTCCCGTACGTGTGGGGGAGCAGGTAACGGTCTCCCTGACCGGCGTCCGCCTTCCCGATGCCTCCCAACGGGCGGAGGGCGTTTCTCTGGTGGCGGACGGGGAGATCCTGTCCGTGGGCAGTGGAAAGACATGGGGCAGCGGCGTCCTTTCCGCCCTGCGGCAGGCTTGTGAGCGGCTTTATGCTCCCTATGGGGAGGAAGGGGTGGCGCAGGCGTTGCTGCTCCGGGAACGCTCGGCGCTGACAAGCGCCACCACCGGCGCTTACCGCAACGCGGGACTTTCCCATCTGCTCGCCATCAGCGGTCTGCATCTGGTGATCTATATGGCGATCCTTCACCGGATCGTGGGACGTATGGCGTTACCCCGCTGGATGTCGGTGCCCCTTCTGCTGCTGGCTCTGCTGGGTTTTAGCTACATGACCTCCTTTTCTCCCTCCGTTCTGCGCGCCGCGGTGATGCTGGGCATCCTGACGGTGGCGGAGTTTCTGAACCATCGGGTGGATAGGCTGACGACCCTGTTCGTCGCCCTGCTGTTTCTGCTGTTGTGGGACCCGTATGCTCTGCTTTCCGTGAGCCTGCAGCTGTCCTTCCTCGCCTGTCTCGGGCTGCTGCTTCTGCAGACCCATATTTCGGAACTTTGCTATCGCATCCGCCGGAAGCACTACTACGGGCGGGGGAGCAGACGCTATCGGCTGCTTGCATCCGCGGCGGGGTCGGTGCTGACCTCCTGCTCCGTCCTGCTGTTCACCTTCCCGGTGCTGGTCTTCTCCTTCGGGCAGGTGGCGTACCTTTCTCCCCTGATGAACCTGCTGGTGCTGCCCTTTTTCGCCCCGCTGCTGAGTCTTTTGCTGCTTTCGGTGCTGGCATATTTCCTTCTTCCGCCCCTTGCCCCGGTGCTCGCCTTCCTGCCCGGACAGGCGCTCCGGCTGCTGGAAGCCTTTCTGGGGCTTCTTTACCGGGCAAACATCGGCAGCGTGGACGCGGATCCCCGCCGGATGGTGCTTCCCGTGCTGCTTGCCTGCTGCGCCGTCCTTTCCGCTTTGCTGTCGAAAAAGCACACCTTCCGTTTCTATTGGTCGTTTTCCGCCGCCTTCGCCGTGGCATTGACGGTGGGATTGGTGTTGGGGTAGGGAGGTTCGGCGGACGAGGCTTTCCGCCGGACCCATTTTTTCTGTTTTTTTGAAAAAAGCCCTTGCAAAGCGAAATGGAATGTGGTAAGATGTGGATAGGCGAAACTCCACAGGGAGAAAAACCCAAACAGGATAATGAGAGGTAATCGTATGGCAACTACAAAAATTGCGATCATCGGCTGCGGCACGATCGCCAACAGCGCGCACATCCCGTCCTACATGAACAACAAAGAAGTCGAAATCAAGTACTTCTGCGACATCATCCTCTCCAAGGCGGAGGCTTGTGTTGAAAAGTACAAGTGCGGTCAGGCTGTCGAGGACTACAAGGTCGTCCTTGCGGACCCGGAGATCGAAGCGGTTTCCGTCTGCACCCCCAACAAGATGCACTCCGTCATCACCATCGACGCCCTGAAGGCCGGCAAGAACGTCCTTTGCGAGAAACCCGCGGCACGCGTGTACTCCGAAGCCCTCGCTATGCAGCAGGCGCAGCATGAGAGCGGCAAGGTGCTGAATATCGGCGTGGTCAACCGCTTCAACCCTGCGGTCAACCGTCTGCGCGAGATCATTCAGTCCGGCGAGCTGGGCGACATCTATCACGTTTACGTATCCTTCCGCGCACACCGTTCCATTCCCGGTCTCGGCGGCGCGTTTACCACCAAGGAGATCGCCGGCGGCGGCGTTCTGATCGACTGGGGCGTGCATTACCTGGACATCGTCATGTACTGCACGGGCGACCCGAAGGCACTTTCCGTTTCCTCCAAGGCGTACAGCGTGCTGGGCAAGGATATGCCCAACTACGTCTACGAAGGTATGTGGGCGGAGGACACCAAGGATCTTAACGGCACCTATGACGTGGACGATTTCGTCACCGGCTTTGTCCGCACGGACGGCCCCACCATCACCTTCAACGGCGCGTGGGCGCAGAACATCGGCGTCAGCGAGACGTATATCGACTTCCTGGGCACCAAGGGCGGCGCACGTCTCCAGTACGGCGGCGAGTTCACCGTCTACACCACCTCCTGCGGCAGCCTTGTGGACTTCAAGCCGAAGTTCAAGGGTCAGCCCATGTTCCAGCAGGAAATCGACAAGTTCATCGAGTGCATCCACACGGGCGAGAAGCTCCCGTCTCATATCGACACCGTCATCAAGACGGCGGAGATGATGCAGGCGATGTACGATTCCTCCGAGCAGGGTAAGGAGATCGTTCTGGGCTAACGCCCGGGGCTAAAGCCCGGGGCTAACGCCAGGGGTTAAAACCCGGGGAACCCCTTCAAATCCAAACGAAAGAGGCGGGAAGATGAAGCACGTTTCTTGCAAATAAGAACGGAATAAGCAGTGAAGCCGTTTACAACGGGATCATTGCGCCCATTTGCAGGAAAGTGTAATCTATCTCGCGATACGTACTTTGTGCGTAGGCATCCTTTTGCGATGAAGAGCCGCAGAGAGACTTTCTTTGCGGCTCTCGTTTTTTGTTTGGAAGTGAGGTTTTTGTTATGTCCATGATTCGAGTAGAGCATCTTACGTTTTCTTATCCCTCCAGCTATGACAACATTTTCGAGGATGTGACCTTCCAGATCGACACCGATTGGAAACTGGGGTTCGTCGGTCGGAACGGGCGGGGGAAAACCACCTTTCTCCGGCTGTTGCAGGGGGAATACGCATACAGCGGGAAGATCCATTCCCCTGTGCGGTTCGACTATTTTCCGTATCCCGTTTCTGATAAAAGTGCACTGACGGGAGATGTTTTGCGCACCGTCTGTCCGCAGGCGGAGGAATGGGAGCTGCTGCGGGAGCTTTCCTACCTGGCGGTGGACGCCGAGGTGCTTTTCCGCCCCTTCGAAACCCTCTCCAACGGGGAGCAAACGAAGGTGCTGCTGGCTTCTCTTTTTCTGCGGGAGGGGAACTTCCTGCTGATCGACGAGCCCACCAACCATCTCGACGCTGCCGCGCGGGAGCTGGTTTCGGCGTATCTGCGGCGGAAAAAGGGCTTCCTTCTGGTGTCCCACGACCGGCGTTTTCTGGACGGCTGCGTGGATCACATTCTCTCCCTCAATCGGGCGAGCATCGACGTGCAAAGCGGCAATTTCTCCTCCTGGATGCGCAATTTTGAGCGGCAGCAGGAGTATGAACTGGCGCAGAACGAAAAACTGCAAAAGGAGATGAAGCGCTTGCAGCAGGCAGCCCGGCGCACCGCCGCGTGGTCCGACCGCGGGGAGGCGGAAAAAACGGGAGCGTACGACAAGGGCTATGTCGGGCATAAGGCGGCGAAGGTGATGAAGCGCGCGAAGGCGATCGAAGCGCGGCAGCAGCAGGCGATCGAACAGAAAGCGGAACTGCTTAAGGACCGGGAGACGGCGGAATCGCTCAAGCTCTCTCCGCTTCGCTACCATGCCGATACCCTCGCAGCGTTTTCGGAAGTCGCGGTGCGCTACGGCGAAAGACAGGTCTGCGAGCCGGTCACCTTCACCCTTCGGCAGGGGGAGCGCATCGTCCTTTCCGGTCGGAACGGCAGCGGCAAGAGCAGTCTGCTCAAACTCTTGATCGGGGAGCCCATCCCCCACACGGGCGCGTTGTCCACCGCATCCGGGCTGGTGATCTCCTATGTCCCGCAGGATACGTCCCATCTGCGCGGCGACCTTTCCGCGTTCGCGGAGGAGGAACGCATCGACGAAAGCCTGTTCAAGGCGATCCTGCGGAAAATGGACTTCGAGCGTGTGCAATTCGAAAAGGATATGGCGGATCTTTCCGGCGGGCAAAAGAAAAAGGTGCTGCTGGCAAAGAGCCTCTGCGAGCAGGCGCACCTGTATGTGTGGGACGAGCCGCTGAACTTCATCGACGTCTATTCCCGCATGCAGATCGAGCAGCTTTTGCGGGAATTTGCGCCCACGATGATCTTCGTCGAGCACGACGGCGCGTTTCGGGATTCCATCGCCACGAAGACGGTTTTCTTATAAGAGTATAGAGAAAGAGAAAGGCAAGATCGAATCGGATCTTGCCTTTTTCTATTGTTATTCAGGCGTTCGCACCATCAAAATCATTTGGTAGCCACGGTCGTAATAGGTCAGGTGGATGGGATGTACCGCATCCTCCGCGTAGCCGATGGCGCATAGATATTGGTAGCACAGCCCACGCCCGTCCGTCCAGACGCGTTCGCCCAGCAAGCCCTCCGTTTCCTCCAGCGCATCTACGATGCGAACCTTCGGCCCGAAGGCGCGATAGGTGTTCTGGATCCCCCAGTGACCGTTATTGAAGTAAATGGTATCGTTTTCCGGGAACCACACGGTGACGTTGAAGGTGTCCGGACCGTCAAACAGGAACACATCCCCCGGCAGCACGCGATCCTCCTCCACCGCATTGGTGGACGGAGCATAGCGCGGATCGAGGGCTTCCACGACCGCATCGGCAGACGGGTCATAGAACAGATCGTAATAGTAGTAGATCTGCCGCCCGCAGACGCACAGCAGCAGCGCTGCCGCCAACAGCTTGGGCAGCTTGCTCCGGGCGGAGGCAAGCAGACAGGCGAGGACGAAGAACAACAGCCCGCTGAACACCACGGAATACCGCGGGTACCAGAGCGGTCGGAACAGGGAAACGGTGAGGGTGAACAGGACCACGCCGAAATAGCAGAAAAGCGCGGCACGTATGGCGCCAGACTGTTTTTCCTCCACGCGGTTCTTGCGCATCTGCCGAAACAGCAGGTAGCCGGTGAGGGCATACAGGGCAAGAAAGGCTCCCCCTGCGATCAGGTAGGGGATACTGATATAACCGTCTATCCCTTCCCGCGCCACAAAGACCTTCAAGACGTCTCCCAGCAGCGGGTACGAGGTCAGGTCGAACACCAGATCCGGCCATTCGATCTGGATCCACGAGGCTCCTTTTTTCGCGATCTGTAACAGGAACACCACAATGCCGGGCAGGTACGCTCCCACCAGAATGGCGCTGTTGACCAGCCAGAAGCGGTAGCTTTCCCCCCGCTTGCGGGTGCGGAGCAGCAGGAACAGCTGTATCATCCCGGCGGCGAACAGACCGAAGTAATGGGTGTACGCGGCGCAGAGGGCGAAAACCAGAAACAGCACCCGATTCCGTCGCGTGTCCGGGTCGGTCGCCATGCGGTAGGCATAGATGGCGGCCAAAGCGAGGAAAAACGCCGCCCAAGTGTACATACGAATCGCCAGCGAGTAGGCGAGGGTCTGGGAACAGAAGATGACGCAGAAGCTGAACCAAAAGCCCACCGCTTTGCCGAAATCCCGCCGCAGATGGGTGTACCCCAGCGAAGCGAACAGGATCCCGCCCAATGCCGAGAACAGACGCATCACCGGCAGGGAGGCGCCGAAAAGCAGGGTGAACAGCTTGAGCAGAATGTAATACAGGTGGGGATGCACGTCAAAGGTCGTCCAGCGGATGGTATCCGGCAGGGAGTGGTGCATCAGACCTACGGTATACGCCTCGTCGAACCATTGGCTGTTCTGGAAGCAGCCGCCGATGAACAGCCCTGCGCCGATCAGCAGCAACAGCAGATGCGCCCCGTCCCTGCGGAGAAAGGAAGCAAACGCTCTCATATCGACCCTGTCACGAACGGTTCTGCGCTTCTACCAGACGAACGCCGCAGTATTGCTCCCGCAGCTTGGGCTTTTCGATCTTGCCGGTGGCGTTGCGGGGAACGGGTGCGAAGATGATCTTCCGGGGGCGCTTGTAGCGGGGCAGATCGGTGCAGAACTGCTGGATTTCCTCCTCAGTGCAGGTTTGCCCTTCTTTGATCTGGATGATGGCGGCCGCGATCTCCCCCAGCCGGGGATCCGGCAGCCCGATGACCGCCACGTCGTGGATCTTCGGGTGGGAAGCGAGGAAATCCTCGATCTGTACGGGATACAGATTTTCCCCGCCGGAGATGATCACGTC
>JAFLUP010000075.1 GCA_022508745.1 Oscillospiraceae bacterium
TAAAGCCGACCGCACCGTTTTCCAGAAGATCCTGATAGATCCAATAGCCCAGATAACCGTCCACCATGACGATCTTTCCCCGGCACCGGGACAGGGAATAGGGGTCTGTATTGGGCAGATAGTAGAAGGGCGCTTCGACCTCGCCGCTGCCGGCGCAGAGATACCCCTTGCAGGGGATTTCCTCGCCGTCCACCACCAACCGAGCCGTCTCGATGGACGCCATCTCCACGTCAAAGGCTTCCAGTTCGGCATGCAGCCCCATTTCCGCGCATTTCCGAGCGAGATACTCCGCGCATTTCAGCTCCTCCGGGCTGCCGCCGGTGCGCACATACGCCGTGTCTTTGAAAAGTTCCATGATTTGCTTGCTGTCCATTGCGTTCCCTCCAATATGTCGTCCGTTTTGTATCCTTTTCGGAAAGGATCCCTATACAAACGAGAGTATACCATATTTTTCCGGGTTTTTCAACCGGTTTCACGCAATCAGATCAAGTCTTCCACGTATCCGTTTTCCAAATCCAACATATGGGGACGATTCTCCGCGTCGCAAACCGCAAGCAGGGGGAATTCACATGGATAGGCTCCGCCGAAGAAGCCCTCCTTCAGCGCTTCCGCCACCGAATGAATGGCCTGACAGAGATAGGGATTGTCGTCAAATTCCTTGTCCCCGATCAGGGAAGCGAAGTAGAGGAAGCCGTCCATTTCCAGCAGCAGTTCGCAGAGTTCCTTCGGCACAAGGGCGTCCTTGCGGTAAGTATACAGCGCTTCGTACGTGTCTTTCAACAGGATTTGTATTTCGGACGCGGGGATCCTTTTTAACGCCAATGCCGTGTGCGTCATTTGCACCCATTGTTCCGTTGTTTGCAGGATTGTCTCTCGGTTCATGTCTTTCACCTCCTCATCTCGTTTCCAGCAGATCGATCAAGGAAATCAGTTTTTCGGTCATTCCGGTAAATCGGTGGTCGGCTCCTTCCACGATGACGATTCGGAACCGTTCGCATTGCATCGCGTTCAGCGCGGGAACCACGCGGTCGTATGCGTCGTCTTTGGTGCCGTACACAAAGATCTTTTCCACATGGGGCAGCGCCAGCAGTTTCTCCTGTAAGCCGGGTACCGTGACGAAGGAGGGGTTGATCCCAAGCAACCGGACGGTTTCGGGGAACCTGCCCGCCAGCGTGAGAATTTGATAGGCTCCGTCGGAGGTACCGACGAAAGAAAGCGCAAACGCGGCAGATCCGCTGCCGGCGGCGACCTGACGGATGATCTGTTCGTCTATGAACGCGTGCGGGACGTCGGGGTTGGAGGCGCAGATCACCGTGCTTCCAAACTTCTCCCGTGCCCGGTAAGCCATTTGGAGGTATTTGTCCCCATATCCCCGGATGCTCCCGCCCGCGCCGGCCTTGAGGAACACGATGCTCCCGTTTCCGCGCACGATCCCGTATCGGACGGTTTCCCCGCAGACGGTTTTGGAGAGGGTTTGATCGAAGTTCATAAAAACTCCTTTTCGTGTGAGTGATTTTCTCCTTTAGTCTTTTCTCATCCAGTAGTCGATATCCTCGTAGTACGCCTCCCGGGTATGGCAGTACGCCTGATAGGCGGTTTGGAAGGGTTCGGTCAGGGAAGCGTCCTCGAAGAGCAGGACGCCGTTTGTGATAGGATCTCCGTTGGTGGTCTCCCAACGGTAGGAGGGGTAGCAGCCGTTTTCGTTCGGTTTCTGTGCCACGGCGTCGATATAAGACGCGGTGATTCGCTTTAACGTGTACCGGTTCTTCGACCGTGCGCCGATCACCGTTTTTCCGATGAAGTGGTTCAGTTCCATTTTTTGCCTCCGATTGGTGTTTTTCTTACTCGATGCCTCATTATAACACAAAAAAGTTAGTGTGCCAAGATATTTTTCTAAATTTATTTGTGTTTTTTAGAAAAATATGGATTTCACTAACTTTGCGCTGATGCTGAACCGCCGGAAAACAAAAATCCTGCCGGCGCGTGCTTACGCCGGCAGGATACGGGAGCGATCCGTCAGACCTTCGTGACGGGGTACTTCAGCTCGTCCGCGATGCGAAGGATCTCCTGCATATCTCCGATCGTCACCTGGTTGTTGATGTAGATGACCGTTCCGTCGGCTAAAGTCAAGGGGACTGCTTTTTTACAATCTTTCATAACTTGCGTCGCTTCGGTGTCGAACAAAACGATCGGCTTTTTATTGGCGTCCAGCTTCAGGTTGAACACCTGCTTTAATTCCGCGATGTCCGCCGTTGGATGATCGCGCAGGTATTTTTTGACCATTTCCTGTACGAGCTGTCCTTTTGCGCACTTCTGACCGTCCAGCAGGTATTTGCTGTTGTCCCGACCGTTGGATAGCTTCAAGGCGGCCTGGAGATGTTTTCGGTCTTCGACGCTGGTCTCCTCATCGTTGGCGAGCATCGTCAGAACCGCGTCGATGAGGTCCTTATTTTTCGCGTGAAATTTTTCCAATAATTCCAGTTCTCTTTCGGTAAACGCCATGATTCTTCCTTCCTTTCCATCCACCTTGTTGAACGTCGAGTTGCTGAGGCACCGCAAGTAATTTTCGATCAAATATTCCGCCTGCCCGTTTTGCGTACGCCGCAAACACGGTTCTATCAGGTAGTCCACCATGTTTTGATAGCTCAATTTGATGAACTCCGGGCTGCTGCACTTGATGTCCCGCTCGTAATCCGGCGCCAAAAAGATGTAGATGGGCGCTTCGTACCTCGTCCTGTCGCCATAAACAACGGTTCCCCAGTCGTGATACGTTTGGGTTTGCATCTTATTTTTTCTCTTATTTTCCTTTGAACCGACCTTGTTTTCGAGGATGATCGGCAGGGTTTTATCGGATTCCTTGAAGCGCAGATGGATCAGGATGTCGATCCGTCCTTCTTCATCAACCCCGGCGATCTTCCCCGTGGGGACCTCCGTCCTGACTTCGCAGTCCTCGGTGAGCGTATAGTCCTCCAGCAGAAAGTCGTCCGCGTGCTCCTTCGGAAAATAGCTTTGCGGATCCTTTTGACCCACGACGGCGAGCATCTGAAGGAACTTTTGCAGCGGGAAATACGTCAGCTCATGATGGGACGTGGGCGTCAGCAGCCAGGCGATGAAGTTGCTGTGAACCCTTTCCTCCCGCGAAACGTGCAGAATTTTGAACAAGCTCTCTTCGGCGTAATACTTCCGTAAGGCCAGATATTCTTCGGAATTGTTCATTTTCGCGATCGCTTCTTTGATCTGCGCTTCCGTCATTGTGGTATCCATTTGTTCCCTCCCGTTTTATTGATCCGCAGGGTTCTATGCGTCTTGCTCAATCCTGCTTTTGAACTCAATGAATTTCGCCAGCGCTGCCGTGGTATTCCCGAGATTTCTCGGATGGTTCAGGGGATTGGCCTTCTCTCCCTCTGCAGGGGCTTCCGCCCGACCCTTCTGGTTAGACCCCGCGGCGAGCCCTTTGACCTCTGCGCCCTTGACCTCGATATACTGCCGCAGGGTCGGAATGTGGTGGTACGCGTTCAAAAAGCTGCTGCCCGGCTGGACGCGCCCCGTAAACGGCGGCATCCTTCCCGCGAGCGTTCCTTCCCGCTGTTCCATGGAAAACGCTTCCCAAAGCGCCTTGATCCTGGAGCAGTAGTCGTAGACGGTATATTTGGAGAACCGTTTCTGCCTGCCGTCTTTGGTCTCCTTTACCGTGTGATAGGTTAAGAAGTTGGCAAACGCTTTTCTGACCTGCTCGTCCGTTTGGAACCCACCCGCGGGAGGCAGATACGGATGGAGCGCCTTCTCCGCTTCGCGTTCGTCCGGCGCTTCCTCCGCTTCGAAGCGGATCAGCCGCGTCGCGGGATCGTTCCGGAAGAGGTACGCGTCCGGGTAAATGCAGTCCTCCTCCTCGGCCTCGAGATCGCTGATCACGGAACGCTGCGTGCTAACGATTTCCGCAAAGGCGGCGATGATCTCCTCCATAAAAAGCCGATCTTCGGAGGAGGTGATCTCGTCGAACAAGCTGTTGATCATCTTGAGCTTGATCTTGATGAGGCTGTCTTCTTTTCTTGTGGCGTTTTCCTCATACCACTGAATGAGGTCGTTCAGATGTTCCATAGGCGCCCCGCTGTTGATAGGATACAGTACTTTTTCGACAGTATAGCACATCTATTTAGAGTTGTCAATGGAAATTTAGAAAAACCTCGCTTTTCTAAATTCTCTTTCCGTCACTAACAACCGGAGGAGACGAGTGATTCATCGCAATGTGAACATTTTTTTACAATTCGACGGCGATATATTCACAAAACAGTGTTAAATTATTCTTAAGCATATATCTTAAGGAAAAAAATAGAACTGCCGGAGGGGTTCCTTTGGCAGAAGGATGTCACTATTTTTGCGCGGGAGGAATATTGAAGCGATGAGGAATTCACGAAAACCGGTTGCGATTCTGTTGCTGTTGGTCATGCTCTTCCAGATCATGCCCGCCAGCGCGTTTGCGTACCAATCCATGGAAGTCGCGCTCGGGAGCGGAAGGGTGTATGAGGTCCACGACCGCTTGCGGACGTCTGCGTCCTCCGACAGCCATCTTTTGGATAAGACGGAGCTGTCGGCGGCGTCGCTGGACGCCATCAACCGTGCGCCTTCCGTCAGAAAGGGCGAGCCGGACGATGCGGACCGCAGCACGCCCCCTGTGCAGGAGCCTGTGACGGTGGACAATACGACCATTGAAAAGGTTTATGTTCGTTGGTTGAGTACGAGCGACGGAGAGGATTCTCCGGCGTTTTTCGGTCGTCTGACGCTGAAGCCGGATACGGATACCGTCACCAATCAGCAGTTCCAGATCGACTTTTCCCTTTCCGGGCAGCAGCCGTATGCGCCCGGCATGATCGAACTGGTATTTCCTGCTTATCTTTGGCATGACAGAAACGGCAATGAGCCGGGCAACCTCACGTTGGCGGTGCCGGCGGATCCGACCGTCGGCGAAGAGTTTGTGTGGAAGCGCGTGGATGACAAGATCGTCATCACCAACGCCAAGACTCTGTCTGCCGCCAGCAAAGTCATGATCCAGGGCACCTTCCGCGGGGTCCCGGCGCATGATATGGTGGACGAGACCCTTTCCAACCTGTTCAACGCCACCGTCACCGTTGTGACGCCCTACGGCAATACGGTGACGAAAACAAGCAATGACATTGACGCGTTCATCGACACCCATGTGGAAGTGACCTACGCCAACAAGACGGCGTACGACAGCAAGTCCAAGTCCTACGACGTCTGGTGGGAAAGCATCCCGGAGAGCATCCCGGAGGAGCTGCTCCCGGCAGATCCGGAGAAGTACGGCTACATTCGCTGGTATATTTCCGGCACCGCCTCCGGCAGTCAGCCCTACAAAATGTACGTCAGGGACGCCATCCCGGAGGACGACGTCTACGGCGGCGTCATGCTGGGCGTGTCCCATTGCGCGGAGGGAACGGTGAAATCGGCGGACGGCAAGACCGTCGAAGCGCTGTTGTTTGACGGCTACCAGACCACGGCGAGGACCGCTTACGTCTGGACGGCTTATCCGAGGGAAACCTTCCCCGAGGAGATCGTCAAGATCCCCAATACGCAGACCATTTCCGTGACCGGATGGGACGACGGGCTGGAGTCCACGATGGTCGCAAGCGCACAGGTGGATACCAAAGCGCCCACCGTCTACACCTTTGTCAAATACTGGGACGACCACGACGACGCGTGGGGCGTGCGCCCGGATTATATGTATCTGGAGATCTACCGCGACGAGTATTCGTCGGTGGAGTATTGGAAACGCGTCCGTCTGACGGCAAACAATTCTGCCGACGGTAGCGGGAACTACTGGACATACAGCTGGTCCGACGAGGGGCAGATCAGCTCCTTCCGCGTGGTGGAGCGCCTGTATAACGAATCCGGCATCTGGGAGGACCGCTACGACGGATACGGACACCAGCTCAGATGGAATTACGTTCTGGCGAAAACGGAATTCGACAGCACGACCAATACCTGGACCTACACCAACCGGTACGACGAGGGCTGGGTCAAGTTCGAGCTTTCTAACATCAGCAAGATCGTTGAATACAAGTACCGGGACAACGCGTTGATCAGCAATCGGGACGGGCAATCGCTGAACCGGCTGCTCCGGGGCGAGACGGTGGCGGTGCAGTATCCGGTCAGTGCCACCATCTCCGTAGCGAAGCCGTCGGTCTGGTTCGGCGTCAAGCCCAACCGCTTCGTGCTGGAGGATGTGGAGTACTTCCTGAATAACAATCGGAGCCTGACGGTGGAGGATATCGACGTCGGCGCCGTGATTCTTTCCGCGCCGATCCTGTACCGCTATTTGGATTACGATGAGGATACCGGATGGTACGACCGCGAGGTCGTTTCTGCGTCGCCCGCCACGCTGTACGGCATGGTGGACGGGCAATGGGTCGCCATGGCGAAGCTGGAGGACGGCGTTGTCAGAGCGGTCCGCGACGGCGTGAAGGTTTCCGACCTGCGCGTGGATCTGCCGCAGGGCGTTTCCCGCGTGAAGCTGGAGCTGGAGTCCGACGTTGCCATTGTGAATCTGCACTATACGGTGGAACTTCGCATCAAGCCGACGGAAAAGGTGCGGCAGATGGTCGAGGATGGCATTGCGCAGGAGGAATATCTGCGCTTCCCGATCTACAACAAGGCAAACGCGTACGCGGAGTACATCGGCGAGGAGCCCGTATCCGACGATTGGACCACCTATCAGCCGGGGGACCGCATCGTCAGCCTGGAAAGCGTCGCGACTGGCTATCTGCACGGCAGACAGTTTAAGGTCGCCGCGGATCTGAAGAAATCCTTCGTGCTGACGAAAAACGACGTTCTGCGCCGTCGGATCCAGATGCGCAGCGAGATCACACTGACGCAGCAATCCAACGTGCTTTCCAGAACGGAGTACAACGAGGCCATCGCCAACGGAGAGATCCCGAACACGAGGGCGGGCACCTATTACGACCTGCTGCCCTACGGCGTGGACCCGGATCTCAGCTCCATCAGCGTGTCCGGCGGGGACAGGATTGTCAACGCATGGATCATCCGCAACTATCGGAACACGGGCCGTACCATGCTGGTGATCCAAGTCGCGCTCGAGGACAACATCGCATATTACAACCCGAGAAACTCCGCGGAGAAACGGTATCCCTACGCTTCCTATCCTTCCGAGGGCTATTATAACAGCCACACCGTTTCCTTTGATTCCTACCTTTCGTGGGACGTCATTATGGATACGGGCATAGACAAGCTGCGGAACGTCGTCGCTTATGAGGCGGCGGAGGACACGATCGGTTCCTTCACCGAATGGTCCGGCGAGCCGGATGATCCGACGGCGGGCAATCACATCCTGTCCGGCACCGCAGTGGGGTCCGACGGCGAATGGATGACGGATCTGGATCCGGAGCGAGACGACGCTTCCTTTGTGTACGCCGGCGCTCCGCTGATCCATGACGAGCTGGACATGGCTGCCCTGACGGAGTTGAAGAAGCACGTGCAGGTGCCGGGCTCCGGCAACTGGTCCACCGGTCGGCAGACGAACGACGTCAACGTACAGGAGGGCGGCTCCTACACCTACCGTCTGGCGATCTTCTCCGATGCGGACACCATCACGAAAAATATCATCCTTCTGGATTCCATCGAGAACTATATCCCGTCCAATACCGACGAGGACACCGGGGATACCCAGTGGAGAGGCAGTCTGGTTTCCATCGACCTGTCGCAGGTCATTCGGATGGGCGTGAAGCCCGTGGTGTATTACAGCACCGTTCCCGGCGCCCAGCTGGATCTCAAGAGCTATAACCCGGAACCCGGCGCCGACGGCATCGTTTTGCGGCATCTGCTCAACGATCTGGACGCGAACGGCAATCACGTCTGGAGCACGGAAGCTCCCGAGGATCTGTCCCGGGTGACGGGGATTGCCATCGATATGCGCTACCGGACGGACGGCACACCCTTTGAGCTGTTGCCGAACGAGACGCTGATGGTCTATCTCTATATGCTCGCTCCCTACGAGGATGTGGAGGACCCGTACTATTTCATGGGTACGGACGGCATCCATCACGAACAGAACGCCCACGCCTACAACGACGTTTTTCTGGATTGCGTGCAGCGGGTGCTGGGCGAGGATGAGTACGCCTATATTCAAAATAACTATACCAAGGTCGGGATCTATGCGAAGTATGCCGAGATCACCAAGGAATGGGACGACGCGGACGACGCGGACGGCATACGGCCCGATTCCATCACGGTGCATTTGTATGCAGACGGCAAGGATACCGGTCGGTCGCTGGTTCTAAACGAGGAAAACAACTGGACCGCCCGTTTCGACCGTATGCTGACCTACAATGAAGACGGCGAGTATATCATCTACACCTATGTGGAGGAATTCGTAGGCAGCGACGGGTACACCCAGATCGTCAGCCGCTTGCCGGACAGCGACGGCGTCATCCACGTCACGCTGACCAATAAGCA
>JAFLUP010000076.1 GCA_022508745.1 Oscillospiraceae bacterium
CCCTGCGCAGACAGATCAAGGAAATTTACATCGACGAATATCAGGACGTTTCCCCCTTGCAGGACCGTTTGTTTTCCCTGCTTTCCTCCGGGAATAACCGGTTCATGGTGGGGGACGTGAAGCAATCCATCTACCGCTTTCGCAACGCCTACCCGGATATTTTTCTGGGTTACAAGGACCGTTTTGCGGATTATGCGGAAGCAAAAAACGACCCTGCCGCCGAGGCGGCGCGGCTCTTCCTGCGGGAAAACTTCCGCTGCGGGGAGCAGGTGGTGCGCTTTGTCAACCTGTTGTTCCGCGCTGCCACCGCGGGGACGGTGTACGAGCGGGAGTACCGGGGAGAGGAATTGGTCTTCGCCAAGCGGACGGAGGCGCCGCAGATTCCCGTCACGGTCGCCGTCGCTCCCTACGGGGACGGCGAAAAAGAGCAGGCGGCGGAGCGGGAAGCCGCCTACATCGCGGAGGAGATCCTGCGGCTGGTGGAAACGCAAACGCGGGAAACGAAAGACGGTCCCGCGCCCTACCGCTATCAGGACATTACCCTGCTGTTCAACCGGGTGAAAGGCAAAACGGAGGTGTACGAGCGGGCGCTGCAAGCCCGGGGGATCCCCTATAAAGTCACCGTGCCGGAGCCCTTCTTTGAGCAGCCGGAGATTCTGCTCGCCATCGCCATCCTCAAAGCCATCGACGATCCCACGGACGATATTTCCCTGTTCGCCGCGATGCGCAGCCCGGTGGCGGAATTCACCGCCGGGGAGGTCTATGAGATCCGGCGTGCCATGCGGGAACAAGGACCTCTCTACCGTGCCGTCCAACGCGCGGCGGAGGGTGGGGTAGGCGCGCCGCTTTCCCAAAAGTGCGCGTCCTTCCTCGGGGAGTTGAACGAGTTCCGCTCCTTTGCGGAGGGGGTGCCCTGTCACGCCTTTTTGTGGGAGCTTTACACCCGTTTCGGGCTGCTGCCGCTGTGCAACCGCAGGGAACGGAGGGGGCTGCTCCTGCTGTACGAATATGCCCGCAAGTTCGAAACCACCGGCTACAAGGGACTTTCGGGATTCCTTTCCTATCTGAAAACGGCGGAGGAAAAGGGCATCGAGCTGCCCGGCTCCGGCGAGGGGGGAGACGAGGACCGCGTCCTGCTCACCTCCATCCACAAGTCCAAAGGGTTGGAATACGAGGCGGTGTTCCTTTGCGATTGCGACCGGGGGATCTTCTCCGTCAACCGGATGGGATTTACCCTGCTCCGGAAGGATGGGATCTTCTTCAAGCTGAAGGACTTTGAACGTCTGACCGTGCAGGAGACCCTGCTGGTACACTACGCATCGCTTGCGGAGCGGGAGGCGGAGCACGGCGAGAACCTTCGCAAGCTGTACGTCGCCTGCACCCGTGCCCGGGAGCGGCTGTACCTGACCGGAAAGTGCGACCGCGGGGAACTGGAAAGGGGCAGCTTCCGCCCCCGTGCTCCCCGAAACTTTTTAGATCTGGCGCTGTACGCGCTGGGCACCGGGGAGGATCCGGACTGCCGGGTGTTCGTGGAAATAGGGGGGTCCCCGGAAGCGTCCGGGGCGGAGGAACCCGCCGCGGATACGCCCGTCCCTGTGACGGAGGAGCCGTCCTTCCTCACGCCTGCGGCGGAGGAAGCCATCCGGTTCGTCTACCCGTGGCAGGGGACCGACCTGCCGGCGAAGGTCTCCGTTTCGGCGTTGAAGGAGGGAGCCTTCTCGGGGAGCGAAGCCTCCCTTGCGGCGACCGTGGAGTACAGCGCGTCCTCGCTCCTTTGCGCGCCCGCTTTCTGCGGGGAGGAGGCGCAGGAAACCAGTTCAGCGGCGGACGCAGGCACGGCGAATCACCTGTTTTTGCAGTTCTGCCGGTGGGAAAACGTGGAACAAAGCGGCGTTCATGCAGAGATCGAGCGATTGCGGAAGGAGCGGATGCTGGACGAACGGCAGCTCGCCTTACTGGATGAGAAAGGACTGGAACAGTTCTTCCGCAGCGGGCTCTACGCGCGGATGCGCTCCAGCAATGCCCTCTGGCGGGAGCAGCGTTTTTCTGTACGCGCACCGGCGACCGTTATCGGCGGGGACGCGGGGGAGGAAGTGCTGCTGCAAGGAGTCATCGACTGCTTCTTTGAAGAACCGGACGGCAGCATGACCATCGTGGACTACAAGACCGACCGGGAGAAGGACGGCGCCGCCTTACGAAGAAAGCACGCCGTGCAGTTGGCGTGCTACCAATTGGCGGTGGAAAAAATGACCGGCAAGCCGGTAAAGGAAACGCTGCTCTGGTCGTTCTACCTGAATAAAGAAGTGTAAAGCACCCGACGCCACTCCGCACGGAAGATCGGGAAATCCTCTGCGCCTTTTGATAGAATAGAGGCAGACAAGGAGGGGAGGCGAAAGACATGGACTGGATCATCGGGTTGCAGAAAGCGATCGACTACATCGAGGCGCATTTGACGGAGCCTATCGACTACGAGGCGGTCGCCGCGCAAAGTTATTCATCCAGCTATCACTTCCAGCGCGTGTTCAGCATCCTTTGCGGGTTCACCGTCGGGGAGTATATCCGCTGCCGCAGGCTGTCGCTGGCAGGCACGGAGCTTGCCGCGAGCGACGCAAAGGTGATCGACGTGGCGCTGAAGTACGGCTATGAAAGTCCGGACAGCTTTGCAAAGGCATTTCGGATGTTCCACGGAGTCCTGCCGTCGCAGGCGCGAAGCAACGGCAGCAGTCTGAAGTCTTTTTCCCGCCTTGTACTGAAATTTTCATTGGAAGGCGGAACTGTTATGAACTACAGAATTGAAGAAAAAGAAGAAATGATCTTAACGGGGTACAAACGCCGGTTTTTCGGAGTTCCGGGGGAACGTGAAGAGCAAGAAAAAGAAATGTATGTAAAAACAAGGGCGCTTCAGTATATCCTTCAAGGACTCTCCGGCAATACCGAAATGAATTACGATGTGATCACAAACATTGACGACGAAGGGTATGATTTTTACATTGCAAATCAGCTTACCGAGTATTATCGGGACAACCTCCACAAAGACGGCGTGCTTGGGGAGGAGTTTGCGGCGTATTTTGAAAACATTGTAATCCCAAAAGGCACCTATGCAATCTTTGAAACTGAAAGATGTTCTTATCCGACCACTATTTTTCTGGATTTGAGAAAGCGAATTGCAAGTGAGTGGCTTCCCGGTTCGGGATACCAGCTTGCCAACGCACCCGAACTTGTGGTTACACATTGGTTCAGGGGGGAGAAGCGCGATCAACGGTACAGAGAACTTTGGATCCCTGTTGAGAAGAAATCATGATTTGTGCCGCAGTAGGCTGCACCGAAAAAACAGGACGCTCTCCGCTGGGAGGGCGTCCGTTTCTATGCTTACAGTTCCGTCGGGCTCGACGGAGCGGCGACGGAGAGGGTGACGGTGCCGTTGGTCAGCGCGTCCCGTAAACGGGAGGCGCTTTCTTCATAAGCAATTTCAGGGGTGTTATTCTGCTCCGAAAGGTGCGCCAGCAGGATGCGTTTGGTCCCGTAGACGGGCAGATGGGGCAGGAGGGAGGCGCAGGTGGCATTGGACAGGTGCCCGTACTCCCCGAGGATGCGGCGCTTGAGGGGTTCGGGATAGGGTCCGCTTCGGAGCATCCCCACATCGTGGTTGGATTCGATCACCACCCGATGACAGCCGGAGAGGGCTTTCAAAATCGAGGTGGTCAGATAGCCGATGTCCGTAAAATACCCGAGCAGCTCGCCGGAAAGGTCTATGCGGAAGCCCACGGAACCGGCGGCGTCGTGAGGGGTCGCCACGGCGTAAACGCGGCTGCGCTCCAGATTGACCACCGTGCCGGGCGCAAAGGGGCGGAGGAACGGGATCGCGTCCGGGCAGAGCGCGGCGAGCGGCTCCATGCAGCCGGGGGGCGCGAACACCGGGAGTCCGTAGCGTTTGCAAAGCTGGTTGATCCCGGCGATATGGTCGGAATGTTCATGGGTCAGGAACACCCCCCGCAGGGACGCGGGATCCGTCCCCACGGCGCACAGCGCGTGTTCGATGCGCCTTGCGGAAACGCCGGCGTCGATGAGAAAGGCTTCGCTTCCGTTTTTGACCAGACAGCAGTTTCCCTTGGAGGAGGAAAACAGCATGAAAACTTCAGAGGGCATACAAAGGGTTCCGTTTCTTTCGATTTAGACCCCGTCGGGGGAGAGGGCGGTGGCGCCCACCGGACGGACCCGCAGCAGCATGCAGGCGCCCTTGCCGAAGATGCCGTCCATGGCTTCCCGATAGGCTTCCGCGGTTTCGGTGGGGACGTACGCCTGCACGGTCCCGGCAAAGCCGCCGCCGTGGACGCGGCAGACCGCGCCGAAGCGCTCCGAAACCGCCAGGGCAAGGGAGATCCCCTGCTCTTGGGGATTGTGGGGCGCATAGACGTTCTGCAGGAACCGGAAGGAGGACAGACCGGATTCCGTGACCAGCCGGAAGAATTCCTCGCCGTCCCCCGCCTTCAGCGCACGCCGCTGGTTCTCCACCCGCCGGTTTTCCGCAAAGAAGTGCAGGGCGCGCAGGGCGGCGCGGTCCCCCACGGCGGTCCGAACGTCCGAAAGGCGGGAAACGAAGTCCTCCTCGTCACATTCCCGCAGCACTTGCTTGCCGAGGAACGCGGCGACAGAACGCATCTCCGCCGGAATGGAGGCATAATCCCCGGTGAGGTCCGCGTGGCTGCCGCCGGTATTGACAATGCAGAAGGTGTACCCTTCCTTTTCCGGGTCAAAGGACAGCTGTTCCGTCACGGGGGTGGCGGGATCGGCGAAATCGATGTACAGGAATCCGCCGCAGGCACATGCCGCCTGATCCATCAGCCCGCAGGGCTTGCCGAAGAACACGTTTTCCGCGTATTGCCCCGCCTGTGCCAGCTTCATCGCCGGGACGGTATCGCCATTATACAATACGGAAAGGATCTTTCCGCAAAGCACCTCGAAGGCGGCGGAGGAAGAAAGCCCGGAGCCGGGCAGCACATGGCTGGTGGTACACGCCACAAAGCCGCCGTAGGAAAGACCCTCCCGCCGGAAGGCGTCGCAAACGCCGGTGATCAGCGCGGCGGAACAGCCCTTCCGTACCTTTTCCGGGTCGGTCGCCGCGCAGTCGATCACGTCCTCTAAACGTCCTTCGCTCTTGACGCGGACCTCGCTTCCTTCGGTCTTTGCGGCGACGGCGATGATGTCCACGTCCACCGAGGCCGCCAGTACGCAGCCCTTGTTGTGGTCGGTATGGTTACCGGAGATCTCCGTCCTGCCGGGGACGGAAAGAAGAACTGCTTCGCGGTCGCCGTATTGGGCGCGGAAGGTTTGCAGCAGCGTCGTCCAACGCGCCTTTGCGCGGGGAACGTCCCGGTAAAGGGCGGAAAATGCAGTGTCAAAGGTGCCGCGGTCAACGGCGGCCTCCAGTTGGGTTGCCAGCATATCGGTCATATCCTTTTCGTTTTCCTCTTTTTGCCCGACCAGTTTACCACATTTCCGGAGCAATTGCAATGCAAACGGGCGAAATATTTACAAAAAAGCGCGAAGGACACCTCCTCCGCGGGGCAAAAAAATCTTATTTTTCCCAAAAAAGGCTTGACAAGCTCTGGAAATTGTGATATAGTAGCATACTGCACTACAATACGGAAGTATGCAAAAATCAGAATGGGTGCAAATCGTCTTGCGCCGGGATGATGCCTTTTCACCACTTTTTGTGGATGGTGTGGATCGCGGCACAAGATCTTGCGGTTTTTCGGGCGAGAGCTCGGGGAGCCGGCAACAAAAGAAATGGAGTGAATGATCGGAATGGTACATGAACAGACGCTCGGCAAGACAAAAAGAATGTCTTTCTCCCGGATCGATGAAGTCATCGAGATGCCGAACCTGATCGAGGTGCAGAAGAAATCCTTTGACGATTTTGTCAACAAGGAGATCGGCACCGTCTTGAAGGACATCTCCCCGATGACGGATTATTCCGGCAATCTGGTGATCGAGTTTATCGATTACACGCTGAGCGATCCTCCGAAGTATTCGATCGAGGAATGTAAGGAGCGCGACCTCAACTACGCCTCCCCCTTCCGCGTGACGGTGCGGCTGACCAACCGGACCACCGGGGAAGTCAAGGAGCAGGAGATCTACATGGGGGATTTCCCGGTGATGACTCCCTCCGGCACCTTCGTGATCAACGGCGCGGAGCGCGTCGTGGTCTCGCAGATCGTCCGCTCCCCCGGCATCTATTACAGCATGACGGGCGACAAGGCGGGCAACCATCTGTTCGCGGCGACGGTCATTCCCTACCGCGGCGCATGGCTGGAATATGAGACGGACGCCGCCGGTGTCTTCTATGTCCGTATTGATAAAAACCGTAAGATGCCCATTACGGTGCTTTTGCGCGCCTTCGGTCTGGGCACCGACGCGCAGATCCTGGAGAAGTTCGGCAACGAGCCCATGCTCAAGGAGACCTTCGAGCGGGACGTGATCAACGCCGAGGTGGAGCGGGTGCAGCAAACCGGCGAATCCACCAACCCCACGGATGAAGCCCTCAAAGAGATCTATAAGAAGCTGCGTCCGGGCGAACCGCCCATTCTGGAATCCGCCCAGACCCTGCTGAACAACCTGTTTTTCGATGAAAAGCGGTATGACATTTCCGAAGTCGGCCGTTATAAATTCAATAAGAAGCTCTCCATCGCGCGCCGGATCGCCGGCTATGTGCTGGCGAAGGACGCCGTCTCCCCGGTCACGAAAGAGGTGGTCGTCGAGGCGGGCCGTAAGTTGGACCGCGCCGACGCGGAAGCCATCGAGCGCGCAGGCATCTGCGACGTGACCATCTTCGTGGAAGAGGACGGCGAAGAGGTCGAAGTCCGCGTGTTCACCAACCGCATGGTGCGTGCCGAGTACATCACCGGCATCCCGGATGCGGAGCTGGGGCTGGACGAGGCCGTCTGTCTGGACGTGCTGCTGGAGATCCTCCGGGAAACGGGTACGGAGGACCGGGAGGCGCTGAAGGCGGCGATCGAACAGAACCGCCGCGCGCTGATCCCCCCGACGGTCACCGTGGACGACGTGTTTGCATCCGTCAACTATCTGTTCGCGCTTTCCCACGGGGTAGGCGCGGTGGACGATATCGACCATCTGGGCAACCGCCGCATCCGCGCGGTGGGCGAACTGCTGCTCAACCAGCTGCGGATCGGCTTCTCCCGCATGGATAAGGTGGTCAAGGAGAAGATGACCACCCAGGACGTGGATACCATCACGCCCCAATCCCTCATCAATATCCGTCCCATCGTTTCCGTGATCCGGGACTTCTTCGGCTCCAGCCCGCTGTCCCAGTTCATGGATCAGTCCAACCCCCTTGCGGAGCTGACCCACAAGCGCAGAATCTCCGCGTTGGGTCCGGGCGGTCTGTCCCGTGACCGCGCTTCCTTCGAAGTGCGTGACGTGCATTATACCCATTACGGAAGAATGTGCCCCATCGAAACGCCGGAAGGTCAGAACATCGGTCTGATCTCCTCCTTCGCCTGCTATGCGAAGGTGAACCGTTTCGGCTTTATCGAAGCGCCTTACCGCGTGGTGAAGAACGGCATCGTCACCCGGGATGTGGTGTACATCCCCGCGGACGAAGAGGATGAATACATCGTCGCCACCGCCAACGAGCCCATCGACGAGAACGGCCGCTTCATCAACCGCAAGATCGTGGGCAGACACCTGGATGAAATCGGTGAGTTCGAAGCTTCCCGCATTGATCTGATGGACGTTTCCCCGAAGATGGTGGTCTCCGTCGCCACGGCCATGATCCCCTTCCTGGAAAACGACGATAACACCCGTGCACTGATGGGCTCGAACATGCAGAAGCAGGCGGTCCCGCTGATGGTGTGCGAAGCGCCCATCGTGGGTACCGGCATGGAGTACCGCGCCGCGTACGATTCCGGCGTTCTGGTGCTCTGCCGCAACGACGGGTACGTGGAGAGCGTTTCCTCCAAAGAGATCGTGGTGCGCACGGACGACGGCAAGACGGATCGTTACGAACTCATCAAGTTCAAGCGTTCCAACGCCGGCACCTGTGTCAACCAGAGCCCGGTGGTGGTGAAGGGCGACCGCGTGCTGAAGGGCGAAGTGCTCGCCGACGGTCCTGCCACCAAGAACGGCGAGATCGCGCTGGGCAAAAACGTGCTGATCGGGTTCATGACCTGGGAAGGCTACAACTACGAGGACGCGGTTCTGCTCAACGAGCGTCTGGTGCGGGACGACGTGTATACCTCCATCCATATTGAAG
>JAFLUP010000077.1 GCA_022508745.1 Oscillospiraceae bacterium
TATTCCCGCCTCCGTAAACAAGGCGGATTGGCCCCATATCATCGCCCATGAAAGCACCCATATCAAACGGTTTGACCATATCTTGAAGCCGGTTGCGTTCTTTGTGCTCTGTTTTTACTGGTACAATCCGCTGGTCTGGGCGGCGTATATCCTGCTTGGCAAGGATATCGAGTACGCCTGCGACGAAAAAACCGTCAAAAGCATGGAAAACAGCGACCGGCAGGCCTATTCTCTGGCGCTGCTCGCCGTCAGTCAGGGGGAAAACATCCTGTTTGCGCCCCCGCTGTCCTTCGGCAGGGTGAGCGTGAAGGAGCGGATCAAGCGGGTCATGAACCGGAGGATCCCCGTGTGGGCGGTCTGCCTTGCTGTCGTCCTCTGCGCGTCTTTGCTGGTGTTGGTGGTGCTCACCCCCGCTTCCGCGGGCAGCGAAGGGACGGACGACAGCGCAGACAACAGCGATCCGTCCTCCCCGGGAACAGAGCTGGGCGAGTGGACGGATTCCATCCTCTATGCGCCGGGAAACGCCTTGACCTATACCGTCACGGTGGAGTACACGGACGAAAGCAAGCAGACCGCAAGCCGTCTGCTCCTGAAGGAGTGGGGCAGCAACCGGGAGGTGCAATGCCTGACGCTGCCGGAGAACGAACGCTTCACACTGTCGCCGGCGTATGTGGCGGACGTGACCTTCGACGGTTACGCCGACCTGCTTCTTCCCAATGAACAGCTTGCGGGCGCTTTCCGGTACCACGCCTTCGTGTGGGACGCGCAAGCGGAGCAGTTGGTCTACGCGCCGGGCTTCTCGCAGCTTTCCAACGTCGCGCTGGACGCGCAAGCGGAGCGGATCCTTTCCCACCGCATCGCGAGCATGATCACTTCTTACAGCATTACCGTCTTTGATGCGGAAAAACAGGATTTTGTCACCCTTCATTCCCTGTATCTGGATTGGAGCGACGGCGTGGAACCGGTTTGCAGGGAGTTTGACGAGCGGGGCGAACTCGTGAAGGAATTCACCGCCCACTTCTCCGGCGCCGAGCTTTCCCCGGAAGATCCGAACGCGACGCCCTACTTCGAGGAAGGTTCCGTCTGGGAACTGGGCTCTGCCAAGTGGGACGCGCTGCTTCTGGATTCTTCGGTGGTCATCCCCGGCGAGATCCGGACCGTGACCGTCTACTATCCGGATGAGGATTGGGAGGGCTACATCCCCTTCACCTATGAGGTCGATCTCACGCCGGAAATTCTGGTCGCCCTCTGCAAGCAGCACGGGCTTTTCCCGTGGGAAGCGGAGATGCTCTCCTTTGAGATCCGGGACGGCGTGGGGTATCTGGATATGAACGCCGAATGTCGCAGTTATAGCGACACCTATCACGAAACGGTGGGACGGCGGGCGGTGGAAAAGACCTTCGTGGAAAACTACAAGGATCAGATCGACAGCCTGGTCATCACTTACGCCGGAGCGGACTTCTACGACTCCTTTTTAGGGGAGGACGACGGCGTTCGGTACGACGAAAATGGCAACGTGATCCTGAGTGACCCGCCCACCTACGAGCAGATCCTCGCCCTGCACCAGAAGGATCCGGCGACCTACCGGGACCCCGGCGACTTGCAGTATGAAACCGCCGGCATGATCCGTCTGGAGAACGGGCAGTGGTATCAGTACATGCGTTATGAGAACCTGCTCTGCGTCTTTTTGAGCGGCGAGGAGGTCGTCATGTCCGCAGATTGGGATTTCGTTCCCATCGGCAGCATGGAAAACGCCTTCCTGTTCAATGCAGGCGCGGTGTATGAGGACGAGAGCGCGATGAAGCAGTATACGGAACGTCCCATCGCCGTGCGCGGGACGCTGACAGAGGGTTCCGGCGGGTATCGCTACCTGCTGCAGCTCCCGGATGAACTGACGGTTTGTCTGGAAACGCCCGCCAACGAGTGGGGCGGCACCTGCGAGATCACGGAAACCGAGACCCTCGCCATCCCGGAAGCCTACGCCTCCCTGTTAGAGGGCAAAACCGGCGAAGTGGTGTTGACCGGCATTGTCATGCAGGATGGGGACGGCGTGTTCTACCTGCGGAACGTGGAGATCTACTTCTGAACGGGGTTATGAAAAAGATGAAAAAGTTGATCTGTTTTCTGCTGACCGCGTTGCTTTTGGTGGGCCTTTGTGCCTGCGGAGAGCCGGAAAAAGAGGAAAGCAAAGCGGAAAGCAACTCTCTCGCGGAGCGTTCGGAGGAAACCACCGAGCCGCAGGATGTTTCCGGCGGCACATCGGATCAACCGTCCGAACCAGAACCGTCCGAACCGTTTGAACCGTCCGAGCCGTCCGAGCCCGACAAGTCCGAGCCTGACGTGTCCGACCCGGAACCGACGGAGGAGCTGACGCTTCCCGACTTTTCCTCCATGCTCCTGACGGACTTCTTCCCCGAGGGAAACATCTATTTTGCTCTGGGGGCGGACACCTTCCGGGTGATCGACAGCTACGTGCGCGGGGATCTGGAGAAGATCCAAACCGACCACGGGCTGAACGGGAGCGCCGTCCTGCCCGCACAGGCGCCGCGGAACACCATCGCCGATTACGGGGATTACTGCATCACACAGCTTTCCGCCGACGCCTATGAGCTGGACGGCAGGCAGGTGGAAAAGGTGACCGTCCACGCGTCCCTTCACTGCACGAAGGAAGGGCAGTCGGGGTATGAGGACTTTTGTCTGGAGTTTGTGCATGCCCGTCGCGACAGCTTTCCTTACAGGGAATGGCAGCTGCTCCGTCTGGAGGTACAAAGCGGACGCAAACCCTGGGGGGACACTTCCGTCCCCGTGACGAACCCCATGACCGTGGAGGCGTTCCTCGCTTCCTCGGACGGTCTTGCGCTGCAAGCCATCGCGTTCAACTTCATCAACGCCTATTACAGCGGGGACATCGAAGCGCTTCACAACCTACTGGTGGACGACAGCTGGCTGCCGGAGGACTCCGACGCATGGAGCGACCGTTCCAGAGACGATTACACCGGCTACGGGATCTCCTGGGTCAGCTTTGAATCCTACGAGCTGCACGGCGAGCAGGTGCAGGGCGCACGGTATTACCTTTCCATGTACCGCGCCGTTCCCGGGGAGGAGGGGGTATGCGATCCTCTCATGACCTTCGTAAAGACGAGGGACGGCTGGAGGCTGCTCGACCTTGATTTTGATGCCTAACAAACAGAAAGAAGGATTACTATGAAAAAATTTGTCTGCTTCCTGCTCACGGCACTGCTGGTGATTTGCCTGTGCGCCTGTGAGGAGCTGGAAAAAGAGGGGGACAAACCCACAAGCACAGAAAGTGAACCAACAAGCACAGAAAGTGAACCAACAAGCACGGAAAGCGAACCCGCAAGCACGGAAAGCGAAGGGACGTCTGCGGATGACAACAGCAGCTCCGGCGGGAACGGCGGCGTGACCTTGAGCGACCCGCCCACTTACGAGGAGGTCCTCGCCCTGCACCAGCAGGACCCGGAAACCTACCGGGATCCCGGCGAGTTACGGCCGGAATGTAAGGAAATGGTGAAGCTGGAGGACGGGCAGTGGTACCAATCCTATGTGGCTTCCTCCTTCAATTGCCGGTTTATCTTGTTGAGCGACAAGGAAGCCGAGCTGTCCTCGTCGTGGGAGTTCCGTCCCATCGGCAGCGCGGAGAACTACTTCCTGTTCAACGTGGGCGTGATGTATGACGATCCCTCGGGAGAGGCGTTGTACCAGGAGCGTCCCATCGCCGTGCGGGGGACCCTTGCGGAGGGAGTCGGCGGATACGCCTATCTGCTGAAGCTCCCGGACGAGCTGATCCTCTGTCTGGAACGGGAGGGCTGGAGCGGAATGTGCTACTTCGCGCAGTCCAAAACCCTCGCCATCCCGGAAAAGTACGCTTCCCTGTTTGAGGGGAAAACCGGGGAAGTGACCGTTACCGGCACGGTAAAGTGTGACGAGGACGGGATGTTCTATTTGAAAAACGTGGAGCTGTTTGGCTGAACGCAGTTAAGGGAGGGCTTGCCGTGTACGCGGCAGGCCTTTTCTGCTTTCAAGGGTTGACAAGCGGCGTGGGAATCTTGTATAATAAACGTATCAAATTGCACATAGGAAAGGATTTAGTGATGAACTACCGCGAATTTGGCAAAACCGGCGAAAAGATTTCCGCCCTCGGGTTTGGCTGTATGCGCTTCCCGGAATATCAAAAGGACGAAAAGAACTACGTGGATCAGGACAAGGTGGACGAGATGATCGCCTGCGCCTACGAAAACGGCGTGAACTACTTCGACACCGCGCCTTACTATTGCAATTCCAACAGCGAAGCGGCGTTGGGGCACGCGGTGAAGGACTTCCGGGACAAGATCCTGCTTTCCACCAAATGCCCGGTGGATCCGGGACTCACGGCGGACGGCTACCGGGAGCATCTGGAACGGAGCTTGACCCGTCTGGGCACCGATCACATCGATTTCTACCATTTCTGGGCGACCAATCAGGATAAATTCGACAACATGATCTTCCCGAACGGACTGTTGGAAGCGGCAGCTAAGGCGAAGGAGGAAGGGCTGATCCGGCATATTTCTTTCTCCTTCCACGACGATCCCGACGTCATCCGTTATATTGTGGAAAACTGCGAGGCGCGGGGGGTGCAGATGGAATCCATGCTGTGCCAGTACAACCTGCTGGACCGCTCCAACGAGGACATGATCCGCTATGTGAACGAGAAGGGGCTGGGCACCGTCGCCATGGGACCTGTGGGCGGCGGACGGCTTGCCGCGCCCACGGATCTGTATGCCAAGCTCACCGGCAAACCCTCCATCGCTACCTACGAGCTGGCGTTCAAGTTCTGTCTGGGCAATCCCCACCTGAACTGCGCCCTTTCCGGCATGCAGACGCTGGACATGGTGAAGCAAAACGTGCAGGTGGCGTCGGACGATACCGCTTTCTCCGCCGAAGAATGGGAAGCGCTGGGGAAGGCGATGGAGGAGCTCAAGAAATTCTCCGAGCTGTACTGCACCGGCTGCAAATACTGCCAGCCTTGTCCTGCGGAGATCAACATCCCTCGTATCTTCGAGATGTATACTTACTATAACGTGTACGGTCTGAAAGAGCACGCAAAGAACATGATGAAGAATTACCTCCAAAAGGAGGGAAAGACCTTCGCGGATTGCAAGCAGTGCGGTCTTTGCGAAAAGAAATGCCCCCAACATCTGGCGATCCGGGAGCAATTGGAAAAGGTCTGTGCCATTCTTTGTGAGTAAGAGGTACCTATATGAAACATTTGGATTTGATCCGTGAAACGCTGTTTTCCTGCGAAAAAGCCACCGTCGCGCTTTCCGACGGCGCCGTCCTGCCCTGCGGAGAGGGGAAAGGGATCCGCCTTGCCGTCTCCGCGCGGGAGAAGGGAAATACCGTGGTGTTCTCCATCGACGCGCAAAGCGACGTGCCCTTCGCGGCGGAAAATGCCGTGAATATCCCCTTCGGATCCATAGAGCCGGACACGATCACCGCCAATACCCACGATTGCCTGTGGTGGATGATGCCGGCGTTTGTGAATTCCTTTGCGGATCTGCCCAAACAGACCCAGTCCGCTTTCGTGAAGCTGGGGGAGAAGCACCTCCATCTGTTGCCCCTCACCGGGGACAACTTCCGCTGCGAGCTGGACGGCGACGGGCTGCACCTGATTTCCGGCATGCCCTCCCTCACCTCCCTTCGGGGGGATTTCCTCGCGGTCACGGTGGCAGACGACCCCTTCGAGGCGGTGGAAGCCTGCTATGCGGACGCAAAAGCGCTGGGCGCCATCCGCGTTCCTCTGCGGAGCGAGCGGGAGATGCCCGCCTTCGCCCGAGGATTTGGCTGGTGCACGTGGGATTCCTTCAAGACCACCGTCACTTCCGAGCTGATCTATGAAAAGCTGCGGGAGTTCCAAGAGAAGCACATTCCCCTGAAATGGATGATCATTGACGACGGCTGGCTGCAATTCCGGGAGCAGAAGCTCACCTCCTTCGCCCCGGATCCGGTCAAGTTCCCGGAGGGGTTTGACGGCTGCATCCGCAGGATCAAAGAGGAGTTCGGCGTGGAGAAAGTGGGCGTCTGGCACACCTTTACGGGGGGCTACTGGTCCGGCGTGGACCCGGAAAGCCCGCTCTTCGCGGAACAGCAGGAAAACCTGTTCCTCTCACCCGCCGGGATCTGGCTGCCCTCCTTGGAGGAGGAAAAGGCGTTCCGCTTCTGGGATGCGTGGCATAGCCGCCTGAAGGCGTGGGGCGTGGATTTCCTCAAAGTGGATAACCAAAGTTCCGCGTCCACGTATCTGGCGGGAAGCATCCCCACGGCGGAGGGCTGCCGGATCCAGCACCGCGCGCTGGAACGCTCCATCGCCAAACACTTCGGCGGGGACGTGATCAACTGCATGGGTATGGACATGGAAAACGTGCTTGCCCGTCCGTCCTCGGGCTTGAGTCGCAACAGCGACGACTTCTTCCCGGAGCGCGTGCGCGGCTTTGGCAAGCATCTGGTGCAGAACGTATACAGCGCCCTGTGGCACGGGCAGGTCTACCACTGCGATTTCGATATGTGGTGGTCCTCCCATGAATCCGCCCTGCAAAGCGGCGTGCTCCGCGCCATCAGCGGTTCGCCCATCTACGTGAGCGATAAGATCGGCGGGAGCGACCCGGCGTACATCCTGCCCACCGTGGCGGACGACGGAACCGTCATGCTGTGCGACGGACCCGCCATGCCCACCCGCGATTGCCTTTATACCGATTGCAGAACGGGGGAGAAGCTGCAAGCCGTCTGGAACCGCAGCGGGGAAAACTTCGCGCTGGCTGTTTTTAACCTGACGGAAGGGGAACTGACCGATTCCGTGCAGGTCGGAGGGATCCCGGGACTGGGTACAGACGATTACATGGCGTACGAGTATTTTTCCCACTCGTTCACCCGCGTGAACGGCGCGACTGTGCTGTCCCTCACCCTGCCTGCCGACGGCGTGGCGGTCTATTCCCTCTACCCCGTAAAGCGGGACGCAGAAGGGGAATACGTCCTCATGGGCGACCGCGGGAAGTATGTTCCCATCGCCGGGGAATTGAAAATAGAGAGAATTTAAGACGCATCCTAAAACAAAAGCGGCAAGTTTCGCAAAAAAGAAACTTGCCGTGCTTTCTTTATTCTTTTACTTTCGTTTTCGCCAGCTCTTTCGCCTCTTTGCCGGTGAGATGCTCGATTTCGATCTTCACCATGCACAGGGCGTTGAAGGACCGTTCGATGGCTGCGTCCCGGTTGGTTTTGCTGTCCGTCGGGTGGTACTTGACCGCCAGTTGTTCGATGGCGGATCGGATCTCCTGCTCCTGCTCTAAAATCTTTGCCCTGCCGAAGAGGATCACGCTGCGGAAGTAAGTCGTATATTCCTCCGGGACTACATGATCCTGCTCTATGATGCAGAAGGACACCTTGTCGCAGGTTCTGATGGCGTCCAGCTTGTGCCCGGCTTTGGCGCAGTGGAGATACAGCGCGCCGTCCGCATAGACGTAACTGATGGGAACGGCATAGGGGTATCCGTGATCCCCGCAAACGGCAAGCACGCCGGATGTGTTGTGCTTCAGGATCTCCACACATTCCTCTTGGGGAAGCTGTTGTTTTTTTCTTCTCATTTCACGAAACATAGCAAGTTTCACCTCGCCTTATTTTACCATACAAATCGCATAGTTTCAAGTCCTACTACTTGACAAAACAGGAAGAATATGTTACCATAGTCGTATCTTGATAAATCAGGTGAAAAGTTTGAAAGTAGCGCCGGCAGAAAAGGGTTCTGTCAGCATTTTCAAACCATATTTGTGCCTTGCCGCACTTCTGTGCGGCATTTTCCTGCGGAAAACCGCCACAAATATAATGAAAGGTGTAAGGAGCATTTCATGAACATCAAAATCACGGCAGACAGCACCTGCGATCTGACGCCGGAGCTGATCGACGCGTACCACATCACCATCACGCCCTTGGCTGTGTCCTGCGGCAGCGAGAACTTCAAGGATGGCGTGGACATTACGCCGGATGCGCTCTATGAGAAGATCGCAGCCACCGGCGAGCTGTCCTCCACCGCTGCGGTGAATGTGCAGGAGTACATCGACGTCTTTTCGGAGGCTTTGCAGGAATACGACGCGGTCATCCACTTCACCATCAGCAGCGCCATGTCCGCCTGCTATCAAAA
>JAFLUP010000078.1 GCA_022508745.1 Oscillospiraceae bacterium
CCAAGCTGTATAACCAATGGGTCAACGTGGTCCGCTGGGAAAAGACCACCCGTCCTTTCCTGCGCACCTCCGAATTCCTCTGGCAGGAAGGACACACCATGCACGCCACCGAGGAGGAGGCGCGCGCGGAAGTGCTGCAAATGCTGAAGGTCTACGAGGATTTCTATCTGGAAACCCTCGCCATCCCCGCCGTCACCGGCCGCAAGACGGAAAAAGAAAAGTTCGCCGGCGCGGAGGAGACCTACACCATCGAGCCCATGATGCACAACGGCGTAGCGCTGCAAGGCGGCACCACCCACTACTTCGGGGATGGCTTCGCCCGTGCGTTCGACATCACCTTCACCGATAAGGACAATACCGTGCAGTACCCCCACCAGACCTCCTGGGGCGTTTCCACCCGCATGATCGGCGCCATCATCATGACCCACGGCGACGACAACGGTCTGATCCTGCCGCCGAAGGTGGCACCCATTCAGGTGGCGATCATCCCCGTGCAGATGCACAAAGAGGGGGTTCTGGAGAAGGCAAAGGAAGTGGCGGACGTCCTCCGCGCCGCGGGCATCCGCGTCAAGCTGGACGAATCCGACAACTCCCCCGGCTGGAAGTTCGCGGAGTACGAGATGAAGGGCGTGCCCGTCCGTCTGGAGCTGGGTCCCCGGGATATCCAGAACAACGCCTGCGTGCTGGTCTCCCGCGCCACCGGCGAAAAGACGGCGGTTTCCCTCGACAACCTCGCGGAAGAAGTGCAGAAAGCGTTAGCGTCTGTCCACAACGCGCTGGTGGAACGCGTCCGCAAGAATCTGGAAGCGAAAACCTTTACCGCCACCACCTTCGACGAGTTCCTCGACCATGCGGCGAACCATCCCGGCTTCATCAAGGCCATGTGGTGCGGCGAAACCGCCTGCGAGGAGAAGGTCAAGGACGTCACCGGCGGCGTGAAATCCCGCTGCATCCCCTTCAAGGAGGAACAGCTCGCGCCCACCTGCGTCTGCTGCGGCAAGCCCGCCAAGCACATGCTGGTCTGGGGACGGCAGTATTAAAGAACAGAAAAAGAAACAGGCAGGAGCGGATATTTTCCGTTCCTGCCTGCTTTTTCTTTGAGATCGTTCGTATTTATTTAAAAAAATGATTCTGGGCTTCCGGGGCCTTCCGCAGCCAGATGGTGGACAGGATCCCGAACACCAGCACAAGCGGGATCCCCGCCGACGCGGCGCTGATCGCTTTCAGCACAAACAAGGCGGCGCTGTAGATGGTGATGGTCAAGGCGATCTTCCAGTTCTTTTTGACCAGCAGCAGAACGCCGAACGTCACATAGAAACCGGCGCTCACGGAAAGGATCACCACGGTGGGCAAAAGATGGATCGACAGCTCGGACAGCAATTCGACGTACTCGTCGAACAGCCCCAGCTCCCGCATCAGTTGGTCGATATCGGAAAGCAACAGCAAAATCGACAGCATGGACGCCGCGGTGAGAAAGCAAAACACCGCCAGCGCGATGGTCAGCCCCTTTGCCGTGGAGGACGGATACGTCCTCCCGCCCCTGCCTACCGTCCACGCGGGGTTCGACCAGGATATATCCGTCGATTGCATACCGCCGCAGAACGGACAGACGACCGTCGTTTCTTCAATGTTCGCCCCGCACATCGGGCATCTCTTATTCATAGACGACTCTTCTCCTTACAACACGCGATTGCGCGGGGAACCGGCGAGGAAGGCGCTGATGTTCTCCGCAACTTCCTTCAGCAGCCGGGCACGGGATTCATACGCCGCCCAAGCGATGTGCGGCGTGACCAGACAGTTCCGCGCCGTGCGGTACGGGCAGGAGGAGGGCATCGGCTCCGTCTCCAGCACGTCGATCCCTGCTCCGGCGAGTCTTCCGGCGTTGAGGGCGTCCGCCAGCGGTTGCTCCTCCACCACGCCGCCCCGGGAAGTGTTGATGAGGAACGCCGTGGGCTTCATCAGCGCAAGCTGTTCTCTGCCGATCATACCCTGCGTTTGGGGGGTCAGCGGACAGTGCAGGGTCAGCGCATCCGCTTCCCGCAGCACCTCTTCCAGCGTGCCGAAGGTAACGGACGGGTCCGCTTCCGCCGGAACGGTGCGGGTATGTACCATAATCTTCATGCCGAAGACCTTGCCGATCTCCGCCACCTTGCGCCCGATGGACCCGTAGCCCACGATGCCCAACGTCTTCCCCGCCAGCTCATGAATGGGCCAGGAAAGATAGGTATATCGGGTCGAAGCGCACCAGATCCCCTCCCGGACGGAGGTTTCATACTGGGGCAGAGAGGCGGAAAGCTGCAACAGCAGCCCGAAGGTCAACTGCGCCACTGCGTCGGTGGAATAGCCGGGCACATTGCAGACGGTGATGTCCCGCTCTTTGACCGCCTCCGGGGTGATGTTATTGTACCCGGTGGCAAGCAGACAGATACAGCGCAGGGAGGGACATTCCTCCAGAAATTCCCGTGTGATTTTGGTTTTATTGAGGATCAGTACCTCCGCGTCCCGCAATGGGGCGGGGAACTCCCCTTTTTTCCAATCGGTACGACCGTTGCCGCAGTAGGTCACGTCCCCCAGCGCCTCGATGCAGGAGAGATCCATATCCCCCGCGGTCACGGTGTCCCGTTCCAGAAATACGATGTTCGGATGTTTCATATGTTTGCCTCCGTTCCTTTCGCCATCATTTTAGCATGCCTTTCCTCTGTTTGTCAATAGAAAACACGGATTTCAGGGGGATCCTAAATCCGTGTTTTTTCTATTAAACTAACCGGCAATTCCGTCGTCCGGGTTCTCATCCAAAAATAACAGGAAGTCATTAATCCCGCCAAACGAACCCAGCTTCTGCATTTCCGAATAAGAAAGATCTGCGCTACACCATGCTACGCCATATTTCCTTTCTAACTCCTGAAACGGAATGTCCAGCGAATCGAGATACGCATACCTCTCAGCGATCACCGCGTCACCGATCAACTCGCAGTCTTGAAACGAGCCGCCGACCAAAAAAGTGACCCGATACAGCACATCATCTCCGTATCCATATGATTCGATCGCCCACCACGTTGGTAACTCAAAATACGGTTCCGTAGAGTTTCTAATCACATTGAGGACCTCATAATCCATACCGGCATAAAAACCGATATCTTTTCCTGTGATGACCCGTTTTTGTGCACGCAATTCTGCAGCGGAAGGCGGTTCGGGAGCTTCTACATCCGAAACCGTATTTCCGTCGCTTTGTTGCATCGTTTGTTCGGAAGATTCTAAACCCGAAACGATATTTTCATCGCTTTCTTGCATCGTTTGTTCTGTAGAAACGTCAGCCAAACGATCCGCTTTTGCGGCAGCGCATCCCGCGAAAATGGACATCGCCACGCAAAGACACAACGCCAAGCATAAAAATCGAATGTTTTCCGTTTTCATGAACAAACCCTCTTTCTATACACACTACACACAAAATAGGAAGATTCTCTTTACTTCATAAACCGCAGCGCATAAGCCAGATCCGCCTGCAAAGCCTCCCGCAGGACGCTGTCGGAGGGCAAGTTTGCTTCCACCGTGGCTTTCAACGTCTCCGCATCCGGGAGCGAGGAGGTACTGCGCAAAGTCTCCGCGAGGGCGGACAGTTTGCTCTCGTTGGGATACAGATACGCCAGCGCTTCCGCCCGGTCGGCAAGGAAGTTGACGCAAGCAGTCACCGTTTCCGTTCCTTTTCCCGCAGGAGTCGCGGGGAGATGGAAGGCTCTGCAAACCGTCTCGTCGTAGCCGCAGGTGGAAATATAGCGCAGGGTGAAGATAGCCGCACCGTCGGCGGAAAATTCAAACGGCATATACAACTGCTCGATCATGGATTGATGGCTGGCGCGGACGTAAGTCCCCACGCCCAGCATATAGCCCGTGTGCGCCGCAACCGGCTGGGTCTCCTCCGCATAATGGCGCTGATACTCGGTGTTATCCCCGTAGATCATGGGGTAGATGGCGTCCGCGAAGCCCTCTTCCGCCCATTTTTCCACGTCCTGATAGACATAGATCTGCCGGTCATTATAATCCGCAAAGCAGGTGTAGCTGATCTCCACCGTTTCGTCCGCCGCCTTGACGGCTTGGGAAAGCTGCCGCGCGTAACCGGTGATCACGTCCCGGCGGTACGCGCACCAGTCCGCCCAACGCACGTCGGTGATGGAAAGGGCAGCAGGGTCCACGCCGTATTCCGCTTGGAACGCCTCCGACGCCGGGCTTCTGTAACCGAAGTCCTCGTAACCGGGGCCCTGATAGTAAACGGGCAGCGGATAGCGGATGTAGTCGATCTGGATGCCGTCGATGTCGTAGGTCTCCACCAGTTCCTTCACCACTTCGCACTGGAAGGCACGAACTTCCGGCCAGGACGGGTCCAGAGAGGTGGTGGTGCTGGCGTCGATGATGTTCCCCTTCTTCGATACCAAACGGTAGTTAGAAAGCAGGTTGATGTAATGGTTGGCAGGATAGTTATGGGTGCTAACCGTGGAGGCAAGCCCGCAGATCATCACCACCAGCCGGATTCCTTCCTCTTTGCAGGCGTCCGAGAAGGCCTGCACCACATCGAAGCCGTTCAGCTCGGGCAGCTGCACCATCCCCTCCAGCTTGGAAGGATACGCGGCGTATGCGCCCACGGCGTTGTCGATGATGAGGGTATTCAGCCCCACCCGTTTCGCGTACTGCACGGCGCGGCGCACGCCCGCTTCGTCAGAATAATGCAGCAGGATGCTGTCGTCCGTGAACATTTCGCCCACCGTAACCCATGCGGCGCGGTTCTGCACCGTCAGGCAGGGGATCACCGCGTCCCGGCAAGTTTTCAGCAGAGCCGCCACGCCCTCCAGACGGGAAGCGCGGGTCGCTACATCCGGCGCGGGGGAAAGAGCTTCCTCCAGCGCCTTCAGCGCCTCGTCTGCGGCGCGGTAGTCCACGTGCGCCAATGCCTTTGCGTCCGCATCGTAAACTTCCCGCAGCGCGGCAAGCTCCGCGGATGCGCGGTCCGCATAGGTGTCGGGGGTGGAGATCAGGTAAAGCGTGGAGCCAGTGTATGACGCCAGATCGCCCTCCTTGGCGCGGCGCGCTATAATCGGGGCGATGTCCCCCACGGAAGAGATCACAAATCCGCCTTCCGGGATCTCCGTCCCGCCGGTGGAACCGGTGACGATGGTGCTGATGCGGCCGTCCGCCTCCACCGTGATCTCGGTCAGCGCCGTGCCCTCCGGCGTTGCGCCCGAGGTATAGATCACGCTGCCGCTGGACGGACGGGAACGGTCAATGCCGGCGCAGACGCTCTTGTTTACGCTGTAAAGCGGTTCTCTTTCCACCAGCTCCGCGTCGTCCCCTACCTCCAGCTTCGCCAGCTGGCGTTCCTGCGTGGTTCCCTGTTGGACGGAAAGCACGTAGCCCCCTTCCGGGATGAAGGTGCTGCCGGCGGTCTCGCTGCCGGAGCGATTGATGGCGACCACCTTGCCGTCCTGCACGGCGACTTCCGTGCCGTAGATATTGCTCCAGGTATAAGCCGAATACCAGCCCTCGTTAAACAGGAAGCCGGTGGATTCTCCCGTGCGGGCGGTGTTGTAATACCCCACTTCGATCACGGTCTCCCCGAACCGCACGTAGCGGGCGGGAAGCGACTCCCCGAACTTCTCGGAGCAAGTGGCAGCCGTGCCGACCGCGGGCACCTCCGCCGGGGAAGTGCGGAAAAAGCGCACGGCGTAGCCCTCTTCGGGCAGGATCACAGGCGTGTTTGCCTCCCCTGCCAGCACCACGATGCCCCCTACGACCACGTAATCCGTAAAATCGCCCTCCGGCGCTTCGGCGCAGACGCCTACCGAGCGGTCATACAGGTACACCCCCGCTTCCGAAGGGGTCCGGTTCACCGCCTGCACGGTATAGCTCTGCTCGCCCAGCTTCAAGGTGATGGGCTCGGCGGGTTCGGCAGGTTCGGAAGGCTCGCCGCTGCTCTCCTGTGACACAGCGGGATCCGTTTGGGAGGTACACGCCACCAGCAGGGGCGCTGTCAATGCCGCCACAAGGGAAAGTATCAGCAAACGGGTCAATCGGGTGAGTTTCATAGGCAATACCGACCTTTTCCAATCATTTTTGCCAGTATACCAGAAATCCGCTGAACTGTCAAGTCATTGTGCGTTGGATTCCTCCGCAGACGGACGTTTCCCCGTCCTTACACCACGCCGTTAAAGGACAAAATGAACCAAATACAGGTCCCCATGATCAACGCGAACGCCAAATAAATCGCGAGATAGACCCAAATCGGTTTTTTCTTTACCTGTTCGCTTTGGATATCCACCAATCCCGCCTTACGCAGGGCGGTGACCACCGGTTTATACAGATAATACGTGGCGCCCGCGTTCAGCCCGGCCTTTAACAAATTGAAGGGCAAAAAGACCGGGAGAAGCATACCGGCGACCTTCTCCCGCGGGGTCGCCATATAAATCGGCGTGATCAGGTAATTCCAAAACAGCATGACGATCACCATGCTCACGCTCCCGACGGCCAGCCCCAGCAACGCGCCGGACAAGGTGCGCTTCCTTCGATAAACGAAAGAGGCGACGCAGGCAAAGGAACAGGTGGACGCGACATTCATGAAGAAACCCCAGAGCCCGTTATCGCTGATGGTCAGCATCTCCACAAAGGAGACGACGACCGAGGCGACCACGGAGACCAGCGGTCCCCATATAAACCCGCCCAATGCGATGATCGCGTCCTTGGGATCGTATTTGAGGAACAGGATCACCGGCACCCTCCCCACAAGGACCGCCACATAAGCGATCGCGCACAGCATCGCCGTCATCGCCATCATGCGCGGCGTCCAGAAGTTCTTTTTGCTTTCCTGCATAAAACCAACCTGCCTTTCTGTGTTCGGAGCCGCTGCAAAAACAAAATGCCCCGCGGAAAACCACGGGGCACTTGGTATTCAAACGTCTCCATGCGTAACTTCTCTCATCCAGACTGTACTGTCGGTACAGGAATTGCACCTGTTCCTGCCTTACGGCTCGCGGACTGTCACCGCCGGTAGGGAATCACACCCAACCCCGAAGTATTAAAATGAAGGAATGAATGATAATGGGCTTACTCTTTGATCTCGATAACGACGCCCGAACCGACGGTACGACCGCCTTCACGAATCGCGAAACGGAGGTTCTTCTCCATAGCGATGGGGGTGATCAGTTCGACGTTCATCTCGACGTTGTCGCCCGGCTTGCACATATCGACGCCGTCCGGCAGCGTGATGACGCCGGTCACGTCGGTGGTGCGGAAGTAGAACTGGGGACGGTAGTTGGAGAAGAAGGGCTTATGACGGCCGCCTTCCTTTTCCGTCAGAACGTACACCTGGCCGACAAAGCTGGTGTGGGGCTTCACGGAACCCGGCTTGCAGAGGACCTGACCTCTTTCGATCTCTCTCTTCTGCACACCGCGCAGCAGACAGCCGACGTTGTCGCCTGCTTCCGCGTAGTCCATGATCTTACGGAACATTTCGATACCGGTGACAACCGTCTTGCGGGTCTCGGTGATACCGACGATCTCGATTTCCTCGTTCATCTTGATGACGCCACGCTCGATACGGCCGGTAGCAACCGTACCACGACCGGAGATGGAGAACACGTCCTCGACCGGCATCAGGAAGGGCTGGGTATCATCACGGGGCGGAGTCGGGATATAAGCGTCGACTTCAGCCATCAGCTTGTGGATGGATTCGTAAGCGGGATCTGCCGGATCCTTGGAATCGCAGAGCAGCGCCTCACGAGCGGAACCCTGAACGATCGGAATGTCGTCGCCCGGGAACTCGTACTCGGAGAGCAGATCGCGGATTTCCATCTCGACGATCTCGAGCAGCTCGGGGTCATCGACAAGGTCGGTCTTGTTCATATACACGACGATGGCGGGAACGCCGACCTGACGGGCCAGCAGGATGTGCTCACGGGTCTGCTGCATCGGGCCGTCCGTCGCAGCGACCACCAGGATCGCGCCGTCCATCTGGGCAGCACCGGTGATCATGTTCTTGACGTAGTC
>JAFLUP010000079.1 GCA_022508745.1 Oscillospiraceae bacterium
TGGGGGTCAACCTGCTGCGGGAGGGTCTGGACCTGCCGGAGGTCTCTCTGGTGGCGATTCTGGACGCGGACAAGGAAGGCTTCCTGCGGAATGAGACGTCCCTCATCCAGACCATCGGGCGCGCGGCGCGGAACGCGGAAGGGAAGGTCATCCTCTATGCGGATCAAAAGACCGCTTCCATGCGGGCGGCTATGGCGGAGACGGAACGGCGGCGCGCCATTCAGGACGCGTACAACAAGGAGCATGGGATCGTTCCCAAGACCATCGTCAAGGAGATCCGTGCCCCCATCGCCGTCACCCTCCGGGAGGAAGCGAAGGATACCGGCAAGATGACCAAGGCACAGCGGCAGAAGCTGATCGATTCCCTGACCGCGGAGATGAAGCGGGCGGCAAAGGAGCTGGATTTCGAGACCGCCGCCGCCCTGCGGGACCGCATCCGCCGTCTGCTGGGAGAAAACGGGAAAAAGACCGCAAAGTAAGAGAAAGGGAAACGCAACATGGCATCGGCACAGTTGATCATCAAGGGCGCTCGCGTCCATAACCTGAAAAATATTGATCTTTCCATCCCCCGGGAGCAGCTGGTGGTGTTCACCGGGCTTTCCGGTTCGGGGAAATCCAGCCTCGCCTTCGACACCATCTATGCGGAGGGACACCGGCGGTTCGTGCAATCCCTTTCCTCCTACGCGCGGATGTTCCTCGGGCAGCTGGACAAGCCGGACGTGGATACCATCGAGGGGCTTTCCCCCGCCATCTCCATCGACCAGAAGACCACCTCCAAGAACCCCCGCTCCACGGTGGGCACCGTGACGGAGATCTACGACTATCTGCGTCTGCTGTACGCCCGCATCGGCGTGCCCCACTGCCCCATCTGCGGGGAAGTCATCAAGCAGCAGACGGTGGACGAGATCGTGGATCGGATTCTGGAACTGCCGGAGGGTACCCGCTTCATGGTGATGGCGCCGGTGGTCAGCGGAAAGAAGGGTATGCACGACAAGGTGCTGGAGGACGCCCGCAAGAGCGGCTACGTCCGGGCGCGGGTGGACGGCAGCCTGTACGACTTGAGCGAACGCATCACGCTGGATAAAAACCTGCGGCACGACATCGAGATCGTGGTGGATAGACTGGTGATCCGGGGGAACGACCTGCAGGCCCGGCTGACGGACAGCGTGGAGAACGCTTCCCGCCTGTCGGAAGGGCTGGTGCTCATCGTGACCGTGGGGGAATCCCCGGAGGAGCTGCTGTTCAGCCAGAACTACGCCTGCAAGACCCACGGGGTCTCCATCGGGGAGCTGGAGCCGCGGATGTTCTCCTTCAACAATCCGGCGGGCGCCTGTGAAGCCTGCGGGGGTCTGGGGGAAAACTTCGTGCTGACGGAAGAAAAACTGATCCCCGACCGCAGCCTCTCCCTTTACGGCGGGGCGGTGGTGTGCAACGGCTTCAAATCTATCGAGCCGGGCAGCTATTTCGGGGAGATCGTGAACCTCATCGGGGAAAAGTACGGCTTCAACGTGCATACGCCCATCGAAAAATACACCCCGGAAGGGCTGGAGGTGCTGCTGTACGGCAACGGAAACCGCCGGCGGGCGGTGGGGGAACCCAAGTTTGACGGGATCATCCCCCTCATCAAGCGCCGGTACGACCAGAATCCTTCCGCGGACATCCGGGAGTATTACGAAACCTTTATGGAAAACGTCCCCTGCCCGGCCTGCAAGGGCAAACGTCTGCGCCCGGAGGCGCTGGCGGTGACGGTGGGGGAGAAGAACATCCACGACCTGTGCGCCCTTTCCGTGGGGAAGGCGCTGGACTTCATGAAGGAGCTGAAGCTCTCCCGCACCGAGGAGATGATCGCCGCGGAGATCCGCAAGGAGATCAACTCCCGCCTGGGCTTTCTGACCAGCGTGGGGCTGGAGTACCTGACCCTCGGCAGAAAGGCGGGCTCCCTCTCCGGCGGGGAGGCGCAGCGCATCCGTCTGGCGACCCAGATCGGTTCCTCCCTCATGGGGGTGCTGTATATTCTGGACGAGCCCAGCATCGGGCTGCACCAGCGGGACAACAGGAAGCTGATCGACACCCTCAAGCGCCTGCGGGATCTGGGGAACACGGTCATCGTGGTGGAACACGACGAAGAGACCATGCGCAGCGCGGATTTCCTGGTGGACGTAGGTCCCATGGCGGGGGTTCGCGGGGGCGAGATCTTATATGTAGGCAAGCCGGAGGACATCGGCGGGTGCGAGGAATCCCTGACCGGGCAATACCTGTCGGGCAAGCGGCGCATCGACGTTCCGAAGGTTCGCCGGGCGGGCAACGGACACAAGCTCACCGTGGTGGGGGCGAGGGAAAACAACCTGAAGGATCTGACGGTGGATTTCCCGCTGGGAACCTTCACCTGCGTCACCGGCGTTTCCGGCTCCGGTAAATCCTCTCTGGTGAACCTCATCCTGTACCGTGCGCTGGCAAGGAAATTGAGCCGCGCCACGGTCATTCCGGGCAAATTCACCGAGCTGCGGGGCATGGAGCACATCGACAAGGTGATCCAGATCGACCAGTCTCCCATCGGGCGCACGCCCCGCTCCAATCCCGCCACCTATACCGGGATGTTCGCGGAGATCCGCTCCGTGTTCGCTTCCACGCCGGAGGCAAAGGCGCGGGGCTACAAGGAAGGGCGCTTCTCCTTCAACGTGAAGGGCGGGCGGTGCGAAGCCTGCCAGGGGGACGGCACCAACCTCATCGAAATGCACTTCCTGCCGGACGTGTACGTCACCTGCGACGTCTGCAAGGGACGGCGGTACAACCGGGAAACGCTGGAAGTGAAATACAAGGGAAAATCCATCTATGACGTGCTGGAAATGACGGTGGACGAAGGGGTGGAGTTCTTCTCTGCGTACCGCAGCATCTCCCGCAAGCTGAAAACCCTGCAAGACGTGGGGCTGGGGTATATCAAGATCGGGCAGCCCTCCACCACCCTCTCCGGCGGCGAGGCGCAGCGGGTCAAATTGGCGACCGAGCTGGCGCGGGCTTCCACGGGGAAGACGCTGTACGTGCTGGACGAGCCCACCACCGGGCTGCACGCCTACGACGTGGATCAGCTTCGCGCCGTTTTGCAGCGTCTGGTGGATGCGGGCAACACCGTGGTGGTCATCGAGCATAATCTGGATCTGATCAAGACCGCCGACTACCTCATCGACATGGGGCCGGAAGGCGGGGACGGCGGCGGAACCGTGGTGGCCACCGGCACGCCGGAGGAGATCGCTTCGGTGCCGGAAAGCTATACCGGACAGTATTTGAAAGACGTATTGGAGGGGGCAAACCGTGAAGGATGACCGTTACGCCGCGCTTTTGAAGCGCGTGGAAAAGCCGGGCAGGTACACCGGCGGGGAGCTGAACAGCGAATGGAAGGATCCGTCGGAAGTGGATCTGCGGCTGTGCTTCTGCTTCCCGGACAACTACGAGATCGGGATGTCTAATCTGGGGATGAAGATCCTCATCGGCTGCTTCAACCGCATGGACGGGGTGTTCTGCGAGCGCTGCTATGCCCCGTGGCCGGATATGGAGGAGCAGCTGCGGCAGAGCGGCACACCGCTCTACGCGCTGGAATCCGGCGACCCGCTGACGGACTTCGCCGCGGTGCTGTTCACCCTGCAATACGAGCTTTGCTATACCAACGTGCTGAATATGCTGGACATGGCGGGCATCCCGCTGTATGCGTCGGAGCGGGGGGAGGCGTATCCGCTGATCGTGGCGGGCGGTCCCTGCGCCTATAATCCGGAGCCGCTTGCCGACTTTGTGGACGTGTTCTCCATCGGGGAAGGGGAGGAGGCCCTGCCGGAGCTGGCGGAGCTGATCCGCACCTGCCGGAAGGAAGGCGTCCCCAAGGCGGAGCTGCTTTACCGCGTGTCGCAGCTGGACGGCTTCTATGTGCCCTCCCTGTACGACGTGACGTATCACGGGGACGGGACCCTTGCGTCCTTCTCTCCCAATCGGGAGGGGGTCCCTGCCACCGTGCGCAAACGCATCATCGAGAACATGGACGAGGTGTACTTCCCGGAAAAGTCCCCCATGCCCTATCTGGAAGTGGTGCACGACCGGGTGGTGATGGAGGTCAACCGGGGCTGCATCCGCGGCTGTCGGTTCTGCCAGGCGGGCATGGTCTACCGCCCCTATCGGGATAAATCCCCGGAAACGCTGAACACCTGCGCCCGCGCCTCCGTGGGGCATACGGGGTATTCCGAGATCTCCCTGACGTCTTTGAGCATCAGCGACTATCCGCGCCTGCCGGAGCTGATCGAACAGCTCCTGACCTGGACGGAAGGGCAGAAGGTGAGCCTCTCGCTTCCTTCCCAACGCATCGACGCCTTCTACGAGGAATTGATGGCAAAGGTCATGTCCGTCCGCAAAAGCGGGCTGACCTTCGCGCCGGAGGCGGGGACGCAGCGGCTGCGGGACGTGATCAATAAGAACATCACCGAGGAAGAAATATTAACAGCCTGTGGAAAAGCCTTCGACGGCGGGCGGAACAGTCTGAAGCTGTACTTCATGAACGGTCTGCCCACCGAAACGGACGAGGACGTGGCGGGCATCGCTTCCCTCGCCCAGCGCATCGTGGATCTGTTCTATTCCCAAAAGCGCACCGGGCGCTCCGTGAACGTCACGGTGAGCGTCTCCTGCTTCGTGCCCAAGCCCTTCACCCCCTTCCAGTGGGAAGGGCAGACCCCGGCGGAGGAGCTGGAACGCCGGCAGAAGCTGCTTCGCGATTGCATCCGTTCCCGTAAGATCGATTATAAATACCACGACGCACAGGTTTCCTTTTTGGAAGCGGTCTTTGCCCGGGGCAACCGGAAGCTGGGACGCGCCCTTGCCGAGGCGGTGCGCCGGGGACAGCGCTTCGACGCGTGGGACGAGTTCTTTGATTTCGACCGCTGGATGCAGATTTTTCAAGACCTCGGCATGGATCCGGCGTTCTACGCCAATCGCGCCATGGGGGAGGACGAGCTGCTCCCGTGGGACTTCATCGACATCGGCGTTTCCAAGCGCTTCCTGCTTGCCGAGCGGCATCGCGCGCTGGCGGAGCAGACCACGCCGGACTGCCGGACGAAATGCTCCGGCTGCGGCGCCTCCGCGCTGTGTAAAGCGCCCTGCTCCTGCGACAGAAAGGAGTGACCGTAACCGTGATCTACGTTTTTGCGACCTTTACCAAAACAGGGAACCTGAAATACATCTCGCATCTTGACCTGCACCGCGCCATGACCCGGCTGCTGCTGCGCTCCGGGCTGCCCATCCGGTTTTCGGAGGGGTTCAACCCCCACCCGAAGCTCACCTTCGCCCAGCCGCTTTCCCTCTTTCAGGAAAGCCTCTGCGAGGTGGCGGAGTTCCGTCTGGATGAAGGGGCGGACTGCCCGAACGAGGCGGAGGCGCTGGAAAAACTGCGCGCCGCGGAGCCGGAGGGGATGCACTTCGTCCGGGTGACGTATTCCGAACGAAAATTGCCGGTCTGCAAGGCGGCGAGGTATGAACTGACCTTCCGCACTTCCATGGACGCGGATGCGTTCGCTTCCCTGTTCGACGGGGAAATGCCGGTGCTGAAAAAGACCAAAACCAAGGAAAAAACGCTGGATATTGCGCCGCTCATCGGGGAAAAGCAGTTTTCCGCCTTCGACGGCGGCGTAAAGCTGCGGTGCGTGCTTCCCTGCGGGAACGACTACCTCAATCCCTCCTATGTGGAGACCTTTCTGGGGGATCGCATCTCCGATATGCAGGTTTTGCGCACGGAATTGCTCTTCTGAAAAGTTTTTCCGTTTCGGGGATGAAAAACAGTTGCGTTCGTACGCGAAGTCTGCTATAATAAAAGAACGAATCGAAATCCGAAGGGAGTATGTGCATAGATATGGAAGGACCGACGCCGAAATACAAACGGGTTTTGCTCAAGCTGTCCGGCGAAGCGCTGGCGGGAGAGGGGCACGACGGGAACATCCTGGACGACGGGTTTCTCCGCGCCGTTTCCGGGGAGATCGCGAAGTGCGCGGCGATGGGGGTGCAGTTCGGCATCGTCATCGGCGCCGGCAACATCTGGCGCGGCGCGCGGCAGGGGGGGCTTTCCATCGACCGCGTCCGCGGGGATCACATGGGCATGCTGGCGACGGTCATCAATTCCCTCGCCATGCAGGATTACCTCATCCGCGCCGGGGTGGACGCAAGGGTCATGAGCGCGTTCCAGATCCAGCAGGTGTGCGAGCCGTATGCCCAATACAAGGCGCGGGAGTATCTGGAACAGGGAAAAGTCGTGCTGATCCCCTGCGGTGTGGGGTACCCCTTCTTTTCCACGGATACCGGCATGATGCTCCGCGCCGTGGAGCTGAACTGCGAGATCCTGCTTTCCGCCAAGAACGTGGACGGCGTCTATGACGACGATCCGGCGAAGAACCCGAACGCAAAGAAATACGACACCCTGACCTACGACGAAATCCTTGCAAAAGGGCTGAAAGCCATCGACCTGACCGCTTCCGCCATCGGGCGGGAGAACGGCATGCCCGCTTTGGTGTTCGGGCTGTCCGACCCCGCCAACATCACCCGCGCCCTGCTGGGGGAGCCGGTGGGTACGCTCATCAAAGGTTAAATCTCACATAGAAAGGAAACAAGACCATGAAGTTTGACAACAGCGCTTACGAATCCAAAATGAAGAAGACCGTGGAGGTCATGGAGTCCGAGTTCGATACCATCCGCGTGGGACGTGCGTCCGCCCGTGTGCTGGATAAGATCACCGTCCCCTATTACGGCACCCCCACCCCCATCGAGGGCGTGGCGACGGTGAAATCGCCGGATCCCCGCACGCTGGTCATCCAGCCGTGGGAGACGAGCATGCTCAAGGAGATCGAGAAGGCCATCGCCGCCAGCGATCTGGGTATTTCTCCCCAGAACGACGGCAAGGTGATCCGTCTGCCCTTCCCGCCTCTCACCGAGGAGCGCCGTAAGGAATTCACCAAGAAGACCGCGAAAATGGGCGAAGAAGCGAAGGTCGCCATCCGCAACCTGCGCCGGGACGCCAACGATGACATCAAGAAGCAGAAGAAGGACGGCATCCTCACCGAGGACGACCAGAAGTCCGCGGAAAAAGCGGTGCAGGATCTGACCGACCGCTACTGCAAGCTGGTGGAGGAGAAGGTCGCCAAAAAGGACAAGGAGATCATGGAGCTCTGATGGCGAGCGGGAGCGAGAAGGAGCGGTTTGCCCGGCTGCCGGAGCATCTTGCCGTCATCATGGACGGCAACGGCCGCTGGGCGCGGAAGCGCCTGCTTCCCCGCACTGCCGGGCATAAGGTAGGGGTGGACACCTTCGCCGAGATCGTGGATGCTTGCAGCGATCTGGGCATCTCCTATCTGACGGTCTATGCCTTTTCCACGGAAAACTGGAACCGGGAGGAGGCGGAAGTGCGGGAGCTGATGCGTCTGATGGAGCAGGGCATCACCCGGTTCCTGCCGGAGATGCGCCGCAAGAACATCCGCCTGCGCCTGCTGGGGGAGATCGAGCGCTTCCCGGAAAAGGAACGGACCTCCCTGCGCGCCTGCGAGCAGGAGCTTTCCGGCAACACCGGGATGCAGCTTTCCATCTGCCTTTCCTACGGCGGGCGGCAGGAGCTGGTGCATGCCTTCAACGCCCTTGCCGCGGAAGGGCACATCGGCGAGATCACTGCCGAGGATATCTCGCGGCATCTGTATACGGCGGGTATGCCGGATCCGGATCTGGTCATCCGTACCAGCGGGGAGTACCGCATTTCCAACTTTTTGCTTTGGCAATCCGCTTACGCGGAGTATTATTTCACGGAGGTCTGCTGGCCGGATTTCA
>JAFLUP010000008.1 GCA_022508745.1 Oscillospiraceae bacterium
AGACCCACTTTTGGAATTCGGCGATCATTTTCTCCTGTTTTTCAAGGATCTTCACCGTTTCATCCTTGTTGATGACGCGGATCTTCCCCGCCGCGTCCCTCGCCTCGGAAATGGAAAGGGTTTTCATGTTGAGGATGTTTTCCATCAGGTAGAGCATATCCATGCGTTTGGTTCCCCAGACGGAATAGTTCAGCTCCTCGTACTTCCCGTGGTGCTTGTGCTTGCGGAACCGGTTGCGCTGGGGAATCTCCCAAACGCCGGTGATCTCGTCGTGGCGGACGGCATACTCCGGACCGTAGTATTGTTCCACGTTGTCCGGAATGTCGTCCAGCAGGTGGATGATGAAATCGTCGATGATGTCGGTAGGCACCCACGGGGAACCCAGCGTGACATAAATGTCGTCGGGGTCGATGTCCGGCTCGATGAGCGCTTCCAGCGCCTTGACGTTCGCCTCGAAGTATCCCAGATATTGCTCGTTGGCTTCCTTTGCGATCTTATGCTTGTGCATCAGGTTGCCGGACAGGTACTCGTCCGCCGTTTCCCAACCTTTATAGAAGCACTCGTTCCAGTGCAGCGGGTTTTGATAGATGGATCCCCGCAGGGTTTCGATCACCGTTTTGTAATCCGCGCCGGTGACGGAGGAAATGAACTCAATATCCACAAGCCCCAGCATATCCAACGACGTCATCAACCCGTCTGCAATGCTTTCCACGTGGAAGGAAGCCCGCTCGTCCTCGTCGTAGCTGTTGACGAAATCCATGGGAAGATCCATGCGGGTGACCTCCGCCACGTGCTCGCGGTGCTTCTTTTCCGCCCGTCTGGCGGCTCTCTGCGCCGCAAGCTCCCGCCGTTTTTGCTCTTCCGCCCGCTTTTGTTCGGCAAGGCGCGCCTCTTCCTCGGCTTTCTTTCTTTTTTCCCGCTCCTTAATTTCCAGTCCGGCGACCTTCAACGAATGGATCGCCACATCAAGATCTTCGGCGGATAAAAGATCCCCCACCTCTTTGAGATTTTCAAAAAATGCGTCGATCAGCTTGCCCTTTTCCTTCGCCACGGCGGTGGAATCGATCACCGGTTCCTTCTGTTCCGTGTTGGGAGATCTGTTATCCATTTCTTTGCCATCCTTTCACTTTCCCGGTTGGGTTGATGCATAAAGGGGGACGCGGAGGGGAAGCTCCGTATCCTACCATACGCATCCTACCAAATCGAATGTACCGTTTTGGGTGCATAAAATCGCCCTCCGGCAGATTCCGAAGGGCGATTTCTCACGGGATGTCGGAGATCAACGACTCCCGCCGAACGTCTGCACAGAATAGGTCCTCCTCCGGCAGCTCCAAAAGCGCTTCCAGGAACGTAAAGCTGTCATGCTCCATGATCCACTCCCGTTCCGCCTGATAGATGGGGATGGCGATGAGGAACTGCACGTTGCCCACATCCGTCAGATGGGTATCGATGCCCGGAGCGAAAAAGAGGAAGCTGTCGTACCCGAAGGTTTCCCGGAAAGTCTCGGAAGCGTCGATGGTATGTCCGGGACCGAACCAGGTATCTTCGCGAAAGGGGAATTTGGAAAGGCGGGTCAATTCTTCCGCAACCGCCATGCCCTCCCTTGTCAGGGGGGCAAGCCCGTCGGACGCGAACATAATAAGCTCCGTCCGCTCCCATTCCGCCAAGGGCGAATGCATGGAGCGGGCGCCCATGCCGAAGGTGACAAACGTCCTTCCCTCTCCCTCCGACGCGATGATGGCAACGTCCGTGTGCACGTATTGGCTGCTCACCTCGTGGGTCTCGTATTCGCCGCCCTCCCCGAAGGTTTCGCGAATGAACTGTAAAATCTCCTCCATTTGCTCCATGGTGTAATAAATCGGTGTCTGATCCATGCGTTTTCATCCTTTCCGGTCAAAACCCTATTTTTGTTCGTTTTTCTTGCTGCTTCACGGGAGGTTCGATGTCCTCCGCGCAGATTGTCAGGAGGTCCTGATCGTTGACGGCTTCCAGATCCATGGCGATCAGCCGGTTTGCCTGCGCCATTTTCGCTTTTTCGATGAGATTGCGGGCAAACCGTCCGTTGCCGAAGTCGCTCTCGCACCTTGCCTCCTCGAAGATGTTCCGCAGCTTCTCCACGGCGCTTTCCGACAGCGTCAGCTTCTTCCCCCCGGCGATCAGCCCCGCGATCGCGCAAAGCTCTTCCGTGTTGTAATCCTCAAAGGGGATATGGAAGGCGATGCGGGAGCGAAGCCCGGGATTTTTACGCAGAAAACCCTCCATCTTGTCGGGGTATCCCGCGAAGATTACGATGGTGTCCTCCCGGTGATTCTCCATTTCCTGCACGATGGTGTTGATGGCCTCATCCCCGTACAGCCCGTCCCGATCGTCCACGAGGGAGTAGGCCTCGTCGATGAACAGCACGCTCCCTTTCGCTCGCTTGAACGCCTGCTGCACCAGCGGCGCGGTGTGTCCCACGTATTTGCCCACGAGGTCGGCTCTGCCCACCTCAAAAAGATCGCCCTTCGCAAGCAGACCGTTTTCCTTCATGATCTGCGCAAACAACCTCGCCACGGTGGTTTTCGCGGTGCCGGGATTCCCCGTGAACACCATATGCATGGACGGATTGTCCACCGTCATCCCTCTGTCCGCGAACAGCCTTTGCGCTTTATGGTAATTCAACGCCTGTTCGATCACTTTTTTCGCCTCGGTAAGACCGATCAGCTCTTGCAGTTGCTCATAAGCGCTCCCTTTGGGCGCGTCCTCCTTCACCTGCACCTTTGCGCTGACCGTTTCTTTATATTGCGGATACACGCTGCTCCGCAGTTTTTTGTCATACCATTCATCGAACAGACGGTTCAGATCGTTGGCGGTGTACCCCTTATCGGGGTCAGGCAAGGGGAGCAGCTTTCGATCCGTCCGGATCTTCTGCTTCCTCGCTTTGCTTTTCAGATACGCCTCCGCCCGCTCCCCGAATACCACGTCCTCCCGCAGCTCCACAAAGGAGGCGGAGTCCCAATGGAGCAAAAATTCCTCCTTTGTCCTGCGGCAGCCGGAGGGAAAGCAAAAGACGGTCAACACCTTGTTTCGGTATCTTTTTGCGATTTCACACAATGCCGCGATCATATCGGCGCCGTGTTTTGCGTATTTGCCGCCGTCCCCGTCGTCCCCGCGGTAGCGAATGACGACGGCGCCGTTTTCCGAGCTGTTGTAAAGCGCGTCGAGGCTCCGCGCGTGGAGGGAGCGCTCGTCATCGAAATTCACAAAGCAATACCGTCTGTTTTTGATCCTTCCGACGGAATAAAGTGCGGATAGCAGGGTTCTATACACGGTTTTTCGGATCTCCCGATCGTCCGTTTGCAGAAGATAATGCACCGGATGCCCCTGCACGTTCTGTTTCCCGCCGCCCGCGTAGATCCGCCGGATTTCCGGCACGAACGAATCGTTGAACAGCAGAGCGTCCGAGACCCGGCAGGCTTCTTCGACCGTCATATCCGCCGAGAGGAGCCCTTCCCCGAAATCAATCTTCGTATATCTGATATTGAGGGCGTCGATCTCAAAGGCTTCCAGCACCTTGTCATCATCGCGGATATAATCGTTCTGGTCGGCGCCGGAGAGCAGCGTCGTGAGGGAGCTGAAGGTGATCTCCTCGATGCTCGGTTCACCGATCGCAAAGGGCAGCAGCTTTCGGTATTCCGCGAAGATGGTTTCGACCGGCTCGCCGCTTTTCGCAATGACGCCGAAAATGGCGCGACGCTCTCTGATCGCTACGGTAAAGACCAGATCCCGCTGTTCCCGCTTTTGGAACAAGGATTCGCTTTTCTCGGCGAGATCGACGGCAAGGCTCCGCTGTTCCTGCCGGGTCGACCCCCTGCTTTCCTCCTCGTTGCCGATTCGCTCCGCTTCGATTTTATAAAATATCATGGTTTTCCCTCCGCCGTCGTTTTCTTTCAAGCGTATATTAGCAAAGAAATCGTCCCGTTTTCGGTACATTAACTCCATGGCCAATAAAAAGAATGAAGATTTTCTGTCATGTTGTCTTGCATTACCCGCATAAACCTGCTATACTATGAATTGCCCGATGGCTGCACGGGACAAGAGATTGTCGAGAGCCAGCAAAAAGGAGAACTGCAATGGCGAATTTCACAAGAAACGGGATCAAAGCCTCTTTTATGAAGCTGTTGAATGACCGGCCGCTTTCGCAGATTACGGTGAAAGACATCGTGTCCGATTGCGGTATCAACCGCAATACGTTTTATTATTATTTTGAAGATATTCCCAAGCTGATCGAGGACATCGTCGTGGAGGACGCGGACCGGATCATCCGGGAGTTCCCGTCCATCGCGCAGATCGAGGACTGCCTCCATGCCATGATCGAGTTTTCCCTCAAGCACAAGCGGGCGGTCTTGCATATCTATAACTCCGTCAACCGGGCGCTTTACGAGCAATACCTTTGGAAGATCTGCGAACATACCGTGAAAACGTATATTGATACGGCGCTCCACGGGAGAAAGATCAGCGAAGGGGACGAACAGGTTCTCATCCAGTATTTCGGATGCGTGCTCTTCGGAGCGGTCTCCGGCTGGCTGAACAAGGGGATGAACGAGGACATTCAAGTCTCCTTCAAGCGCATCTGCGAATTGCAGAAAGGAACCGTTGAGGAAATGATCCGCCGGTGCGAGGAAGTGACGTGATCCAACCGCACCCCCTTGCCTGCGTTCCTCCGGTTTTGGTCATTTGACGCCTTCTGTCTGTTTTTCAGGCAAAAGGCGTTTTTTGTCTGTATGCGAAAAAAGAGAAAAACGCTATGATAAACTGATCCCGTATGAAACAAAAGCGAACGAAGGGAAGGCGATATCAATGCGTTTTGCAAAAGCGGTGGTAAAACACCGCGTACCGATTTTGATCATCACCCTGGTGTTGATGATCCCGTCCGTGCTCGGCATGATCGGGACCAGGATCAATTACGATATGCTGGATTATCTGCCGGAGGATATGGAAACGGTGGTCGGGCAGAAGGAGCTTCTGGAGGACTTCGGCAAAGGAGCGTTTTCCTTCCTCATTCTGGAGGATATGCCCGCCAAGGACGTATCTGCGCTGAAGGCCAAGATCCAACAGGTGGAGCACGTGGAAACGGTCCTTTGGTACGATTCTCTTGCCGACATTTCCATCCCGATGGAGATCCTGCCGGATGAGATCTATCAGGCGTTCAATACGGAAAACGCCACCATGATGGCGGTGTTCTTCGATACCTCCACTTCCTCGGACATTACCATGGACGCCATCCGTGAGATCCGCCGACTCGCCGGGAAGCAGTGTTTCGTTTCCGGCATTTCGGCGCTCGTGACGGATCTGAAGGACCTGTGCGAACGGGAAGAACCGATCTATGTGGGGATCGCCGTCCTGCTCGCCTGCGCGGCGATGCTGATCCTCCTCGACAGCTGGCTGGTTCCCTTTGTGTTCCTTGCCAGCATCGGCATGATGATCCTCATCAACCTCGGAAGCAACTACTTCATGGGGGAGATCTCCTACATCACCAAGGCGCTGTCCGCCGTGTTGCAGCTCGCCGTCACCATGGACTATTCCATCTTTCTGTGGCACAGCTACAACGAGCAGCGCACGCACTGTGAGGATCCCCGCACGGCGATGGTCTTCGCCATCCGTGAAACGCTGTCCTCCGTCCTCGGCAGCTCCATTACCACGGTCGCCGGATTTATCGCTCTGTGCTTCATGTCCTTTACCATGGGGCGCGATCTGGGCATCGTCATGGCGAAGGGCGTGATCCTGGGTGTTCTGGGCTGCGTGACGGTGCTTCCGGCGATGATTTTGGTGTTCGATAAACCCCTGCAAAAAACCAGGCACAAATCGGCAATTCCCAATATGAACGGATTTGCAAAGGGCATACTTCGCGTCTTCCCGGTGTTTATCGTCGTTTTTGCCCTGCTGATCCCGCCCGCTTATTACGGCTACAAGAAAACCGATGAAGAGGTATATTACGATCTGGGGCAATGCCTGCCGCAGGATATCGAGTATGCGATCGCCAACAGCAAACTGTCCGAAGAGTTCAATATCGCCTCCACCCATATGCTGCTGGTGAACGCAAAGACCTCCCCCAAAACCGTCCGCTCCATGATCAAAGAGATGGAGCAGGTGGACGGTGTGAAGTATGTGCTGGGGCTGGAATCGGTGATCGGTTCCCGCGTGCCGGAGGAGATTCTGCCGGAATCCGTTATAAGCATTTTGAAGAGCGACAAGTGGGAACTGCTGCTGATCAACTCCGAATACAAGGTGGCGAGCGACGCAGTAGGCGAACAGATCGACGCGCTCAACGCCATCCTGAAAAAGCACGACCCCACCGGGATGTTGATCGGCGAAGCCCCCTGCATGAAGGACATGATCGACACGACCTCCCGCGACTTCCGCGTGGTCAACGCCATCTCCATCCTCGCCATCTTCCTCATCATCGCGCTGGTGGAAAAGAGCGTGTCCCTGCCCTTCATTCTGATCTCAGTCATCGAGCTTGCGATCTTTATCAACCTCGGTCTGCCCCATTATTTCGGGCAAAGCCTGCCGTTTATCGCGCCCATCTGTATCAGTACGATCCAGCTCGGTGCGACCGTGGACTACGCGATCCTGATGACCACCCGGTACAAGGCGGAACGCATCCGCGGAAACGAGAAAAAGATCGCCGTACGGACCGCGCTTTCCGCGTCCATCCCCTCCATCATCGTTTCCGGCATGGGTCTGTTCGCCGCGACCTTCGGGGTGGCGATCTATTCGGACATCGACATGATCGGCTCCATGTGTATGCTGATGGCAAGAGGAGCCATCGTCAGTATGCTGGCCGTTATCCTGATCCTCCCGGCGCTGCTGCTGCTGTTTGATAAGCTGATCTGCGCGACCACCTGGGGCATGAGGAAAAAGACCCGCCTTTCAGGCAATTCAGAGAAATCGGAGGTACTTGCAAAATGAAAAGATCCATTCTAAAACCGCTTGCGCTCTGCCTTTGCGCCCTGCTGCTCATCGGCTCCGGCGCCGCAGCATACGCGCTGACCAACGGGAGTCAGGAAGAAGCGAAAGCGCCCCGGACGGTCTCCGCCGTCCAAGAGACGGAGGGACAGGTCAATTCCAAAGACGAGACCGTCTATGTCATCGCCGGAGCGGACGGTTCGGTAAAGAAGATCATCGTCAGCGATTGGATCCGGAATACGCTCGGAGATGAAGCGCTCTACGACCAAACCGAACTGACGGACATTGAAAACGTCAAGGGCGATGAAAGCTATACCCTCGGAAGCGAAAACACCCGCATCTGGGACGCGCAGGGGAACGACATTTACTACCGGGGCAACATCGAAAAGGAACTGCCCGTGGCCCTCTCCGTCACCTACCGGTTGGACGGGGAAACCATCTCCCCGGCGGAGCTTGCAGGAAAAAGCGGCAAAGTGACCATTCGGTTTGACTATTCCAACCGGCAATACGAGTTCGTGGAGATCGACGGGCAAAAGGAGAAGATCTATGTACCCTTCGCCATGCTGACCGGCATCCTGCTGGACAACGACGTGTTCACCAATGTGGAAGTCTCCAACGGCAAGCTGATCAACGACGGCGACCGCACCGCGGTGATCGGTATCGCCTTCCCCGGCTTGCAGGAAAATCTCGGGATCTCCACCGACGTCTTCGAGATCCCCAGCTACGTGGAGATCACCGCCGACGCGAAGCAGTTCTCTCTGGGCATGACCATCACGCTGGCGACCAACGCGGTCTTTAACGAACTTGACACGGAACATCTGGATTCCATCGGCGATTTGAGCGGCTCCCTCGGCGAACTGACCGGAGCCATGGGGCAGCTGATGGACGGCTCCTCCCAGCTTTACGAAGGACTTTCCACGCTGCTGGAGAAATCCGGCGAACTGGTGGACGGCATCGACCAATTGCTCGCCGGCGCGGAAGCGCTGAAAAACGGTCTGGGGGATCTGGACGCCGGCGCATCGGAGCTGCAAAACGGCGCGTCCCAGTTGTACGAAGGGCTGAACACCCTCACTTCCAACAACGATTCGTTGAACGACGGGGCAAAACAGGTCTTTGAAACGCTGCTCTCCACTGCAAATACCCAGCTCGCCGCCGCGGGGCTGACCGTTCCCGATTTGACCATCGACAACTACGCCGAGGTCCTGACGGGGGTGATCGCCTCTCTGGACGAAAAAGCGGTCTATGAAAAAGCGCTGGCAACCGTCACGGCGGCGGTGGAAGCGCAGCGCCCCTACATCCGGGAGCAAGTGACGGCGGCGGTCCGCGGAGAAGTGACCGCACAGGTGACGGAGGAAGTAAAAAAACAGGTCACGGCGCAGGTGACGGAAGCCGTCCGCGATACCGTGGCACAGCAGGTCATCTACGCCGCGACGCAAATGGATCAAGCCACCTATGAGGCGGCCGTAGCCGCCGGCATGATCGATAAGGCGACGCAAACGGCAATTCAGCAGGCGATCCAACAGCAGATGCAGAGCGAAGCGGTACTGCAAACCATCGAGCAGAAAACAGCGGAACAGATGGCGTCTTCCCCCGTGCAGGCGACCGTTTCCGCGGCCGTCGCAGAGCAAATGAAGAGCGGCGAGGTCCAAGGGCTGATCGATTCCAATACGGAGCTGCAGGTGCAAAAGGCGATCGCGGACAACATGGCGTCCGAGGAGGTGCTTTCCCAACTCGCTGCCGCTTCGGAAGGTGCAAAGTCCGTGATCTTCCTGAAAACCTCGCTGGACAGCTATCGGACCTTCTACCTGGGGCTTCAAACCTATACCGCAGGCGTTTCTCAAGCGGCTGCCGGCGCGGGAGAACTGAAAGCCGGCACGGGAGAACTGAAGGCCGGCACGAGCCAACTGTACGCAGGCGCCGCGCAACTGTTCGACGGGATCCTTTCCCTGAAAAACGGAACCCCCGCCCTCGTGGACGGGATCACCCAACTGCGGGACGGCTCCATGCAGCTCTCCGGCGGTTTGAAGGAATTCTATGAACAGGGCGTTCAAAAGCTCGTGGAAGCGATAGACGGGAATCTGGCGGGAACCCTCACAAGGCTCCGTGCGACCATCGACGTCTCGAAGCATTACCGTTCTTTCTCCGGCATCGGCGACGGAATGGACGGTCAGGTGAAATTCATCTACCGCACGGACGCGATCGGTTCATAAGCGCACACCACGCACAAATCCAAAACAAAACGGCTGCTGCGGGCTTCCTCGCCCGCAACGGCTGTTTTTCTTTTTCATGCGGCTATCCGATGGCAACGGGGCTCCACGATCATTCCACTGCATACCGCCCGAATGTCCTCCAAACGTTTGCAGGTTCTATTTCCTTGATTTACACTTAAAGAATAATTTCGATATTAAGAAACGATTTCTGCATATTTTGCACGTTATTCTTATCTTGTTATCAATTACGACATATTCGTATGATAGAATAAACTACTTATTGCTGTACCTTAACCGTCCCGAAAGGAACCTATCATGAACATAAAAACTCCGGGCGATACCCCCGTACATAAACTGTCCTATCCGACCCGCTGTCTTGCGCTGCTCCTGTGCGTGCTGATGCTTCTCGGTATCTTCGGTCAGAATGTCCATGCGGAGACATACGAAGGCATTTTCGAGATAACACTGACGAAAAATGACGGCTCCTTTAACCAAACCGCCACAATAGATTCCTTTTACCGTGGTGAAACGCCGATCTTCACTTGGAGCCAAGTGTTGGGATTTGATGACGAAAGTTACGAATCCTTCGCGGCGGAGATGGCTCAAAGCCTAAAAACGGAATTTACCTTTTCTGTCACCATGTACTGGCACGCCAACGGTCCCACCCAGCGTGTTGCCATCGTTGATGTAGTTCCTACCCTGGGCCAAGCCAAAGACAGCGCAGGCAACAACCGCTGGTGTTTGGTGTTCCGCTTGATTTTAGATCCGCAGGACACCGTGAAATGGGCTAATGAATATGGCTCCGTAGAAGCGAACCTCCAAGTGTTCGGCGCGGAAGCGGAAGAAGATCCCAACGCGCCCAAAACCCGCACGAACATCACCAAGTGGCGGCTGGTAAAAGCCGACGGCTCCTTTCTGGAATCCTCGCAAGGGGGAAACACCATCACGCTCAACGAGCGGAGGGATTTCGCCTCGGAGGATGAGGCAAGAGCCTACGCTGCCCAACTTCTGGAGGACTATCCCCAGTTTTGTGTGGAGGACAATTACTCCCCCTGGCTGGACGCTCAGCCCATTCTGCAAATCGAATTCGCATATTTCGCAACCAATGGCGCGATGTACCAAGTCACCACCCGCGATACCTTCCGGTGGCATACAAATCACGGCGGACAGGTCGCCCAATTCTCGATCCTGGTGCCGGATACCACCTCCCCCGTGGAGCGCCGGAACGTCAACCACTGGCGGCTGGTGCTGAAGGGCAGCGACAGCGCGGTCATCACCGCCGATAACGACAATTCCATCTACCTGCTTCCTAATTACATCGACGGGGCGGAACTGGACGACTATCTGGAGTTTGCCCAGACCATTTTGGAACTGTACGATTTTCAGGTAAGCTTTGCCAACGGTGGCTACGCCACCTACCCGGTGAAAAGCATCTACTATCAGGCAAGCGACAACTATTATCTCATCGCCCCCGAGGATAACTTTTACTGGACTTGGGGCAATGCGCTGAACCCCCGGGTTCGGGTCCGCAAGGCGGGGGACGCACCCATCACCTACCGGAACAGCATCAACTGGAGATTGGTGGGCTACAGCGAGACCACCTGGATCGGCAACCATCTGACTCCAAACGGGGTGGATTATGCCGAAAAGATCGAAGGCAGAGAGACGGAATTTGCGGAAGATTTGAAGGAGCAGTACCTCTACCTGACCGTTCAGCAAAATGAATCGGCCAACTGGGCATGGTCTACCACCCTGATCACCGACATCACCTATGACGCGGAAAAATCCGCCGAATATACCAGCGCCATCCGCAAGACCGCCGTTTACAGGGTGACGGTGCTCGACACCTACTACGACACCAACGGAGCGGAAGCGGTCTTTTACATCGCCTTCACCGGCGACGGGGAGTTCGGCGATCTGGACTCCATCACGGTGAAACCCAAGGATCCGGACGGCATCCGCATGAACCTGTTCGACTACTGGATCAACGACGCTGACCCGCTCAACGAAAACGGCAACCCCTGGGAACGTTACGATTGGGACCAGCAGTATAATTGGGAGGATTTCGACGGCGGCATCAACTACGGTCATGCGCTGAAATTCTTCAACATGGGCTATGCCAACGAGGACCGTCCGTGGATGAGAAATCAGTTGGGCTGGTGGAATTACAGTACGCAGAACAGGGTGGAGAACATCAAGCGCATCGTGGAACCCACGCTATCCATGCGCTATCCCAAGCTGTCCCTGCATAACCCCGATTACCCCCTGGACACGAACACTTCCCCTACCATCCACAGCGGCACCGATGAGGATGCCATGGAGGAAAGCCTTGCCTACCTGTTCGACCCCACCATGAAGCAGAACGGAAAGGCGAGCTACGCCAACGTGACCGGTCTGTTCCAGCGGAACAGCGACGGCTATTATTACTATGACAGCAAGCTGAATTTCGCGCAATATGACAACCTGTTCAATTGCTTCCTGCTGTTCAATGACTATGGCGTCATGGCAAACAGTAACGAATCCCCCAACGGTCAGTTCTTCCCCTTCAACAACGCCTTCGACGTGTTCACAGACGTGTCCGAGGAGGCGGATCCCCTGACCGGCCAGCGGAAGCTGTTCCGCAACACCTCCCTCACCTCCCGTGCGGATATCTTCAACCATTTCTTCGGCTTTTCCATGGAGATCGACTTCCAGCAGCCCATGGGAGGCAAGGTGAACGCCGCATTGGGAGAAAAAGCGCAGGATATGGTATTCCGATTCTCCGGCGACGATGACGTGTGGATCTTCGTGGACGGCGTGCTGGTGCTGGATCTGGGCGGCGTTCACAGCGGCGTCTACGGCGAGATCAACTTTGCCACCGGCGAGGTCATCACCGGATTGATGGACCCGACAAAGCCGGGCGCGGAGCTTCTGGATACCCCGTGGACCACTGACTACCTGAAAGACATCTTTGAAGCGGCAGGCGTGGGATACGGCATGGAAAACGATGGGGAAACGTGGGAAGGCAAAGCCTTCGCCAGCGATACCCTGCACACCATCAAGGTGTTCTATCTGGAACGCGGTCACTTCGACTCCAACCTCGCCCTATATTTCAACCTGCAGGCACGGGTGCCCCACAAGATTTACAAGGTGGATGAGGACGGCGACCCCCTGGCAGGCACCACCTTCGCCATTTATGCCGCCAAACCTTCCGCCGGTTTCAAGGAAGGCGAACCCTACCACGACGCTTCCGAGTTCCTGCCGGTCAACCGGGACGGCAGCTCCGCCACATGGGAAACCGCGGAGCCCCTGAACGCCGAGCTTGTCACCGATGCGGACGGCTACGTCACGCTGGGTGGCATCGACTTTGCCAATCGCGCCGAACACGGAAACATTTACTATTTCCTCAAAGAAATCTCCCCCTCCGAGGGTCATCGCGTGCTGCCGGAGCAGATCGTGCTGGAATATCAGCCGGACGAGGAATCCCCGCTGCGGGGCGTCTTCCGGGTGCTGAACCCCCACGAAACCGGAGCCTACGCCAGCTTTTCCGCCATTCTGGAGCCCGAAGAGGACGAGCTGTATTACGCCAACTCCACGGTAGATCCCAAAACCGGCGAAATGACGATCACCCGCTCGGAAGAGGAAGTGATCGAAGATTTCCATCAGGAAAGCGCCATGCTCTTCGCCGTGCCTATGATCTACGCCAACATCGGCGACGGAATGAAGTGGTATCCGTTATGCGGCAGCAACACCAACGGCTACCAGGTGGTAAATATTTACAGTTACCGGGAGTATTTCAGCCACCCGGACAATACCAATCATTATACCGAGGACGACCCCGAAGGGGTGCAGTACGCATACCGCTGGGCGCTCCGCCACAACCTTTTGGCAGCGGCCATCCGCCAGACCTCCAATTTGGCGGAGCCGGATTGGTATTTCCATTACGACACCATCATGGATTCCAAAGGGGAGGTTCTCGACAGCCGCTTTACGGCGGAACTGCTCAATCTGCCCGGCGAAAAGGACCGGTATCTGTTTAATAACAAGATCATCAGCTTAAACAGCGCCGATCTGCGCATGGTGGGGCTTTTGGTGGACGCCGAATCGGTAGTCGCCCTGATCAACAGCATCGGCGGCTCCGTGACGCTGGAACAGTTCAAGCTCCTTTCGGACGAAGACAAGTATTTGCTCCTGCAGGACACCCTATCGGCAAGTGGGTTCGAAGATCGCTGGAACCAGATCTATTATGACGACACGCCGGATTGGAGCCCCGTGCGCTCCCGGCTGGATTCGGCCTATACGGAAAATACGGAGGGCACCCAACGGACCCGCGGCGTCAATCTGGCGTATATTGATACGTTCATCCGCTACTACGGCAGCGTGTTCTACATCCCCAACGAGCGCCGGGAGCTGCGGGTGCGCAAGGAGGATCCCAACGGCGATCCCCTTGCAGGGGCGGTGTTCGGCCTGTTCGACAGCTTCGATGACGCGGTAAATTACACCGGCGAAGGGGACGATGTGCTCGTCATCGGCGTCACCGGGGAAAACGGCGTCCTCATTTTCAGCCGCAGCGAGGACAAATCCCCTGCAAACGCCGGCTCCGGCTGGGCGCTGATGAACTGGGATGTTTACAGCGATCCCGACTGGGACAACATGGTATGGCTGCGGGAAATCAGCGCGCCGAAGGGCTTCCGGGTCAACGAGTCCATCGTGCAGGTGTACGTGGGCGAACATTCCATCTACGCCAACGCCAGCGCCTACCGCGCCGCCAAGGACGGCGACGAGCTGCGGAAGGTGGACGGCCATTATGTGCCGGAATTGATTGACGACCTGAGCAACGCCACCGACGAGCAGATCCGAAACGGACAGTGGACCGACGGCGTGACCGTCTGGGCAGGCATCGGAAAGCTGTTCCAATCCATGGAAAAGTACGCCGATCCCGTTTTGAACTCCACTTTGCTGGATATCGACGGAAGGACCTCCCACTTCCTCCCCGAGGGCACCTACGACAGCCCCGAGGACGGCATCTGGAAGGAGACCGGCGAGCTCTTCCGCCTGCACTTCTGGGACCGTATGGTACTGGGCAACACCTCGTCAGACTACAGTACTGCCCATCATAGATCCGCCGACGGCTCGGTAGGCGGCGACGTCTTCGCTGTTGTGGAAAACGGCTACCTGCAGGTGCGACCCACTCAAACGCCGGATAACATCTTCTTTGCGCAGCACGCCGGAGCGAATGAGACCGGCGTTCGGGAGTCCCGCCGGAGTGTACTGTACCGCAAAGACGGCACACCGCTGGATCTGTACAATATGTTCTCCCCCGTGTGCGGCGTTGTCATCCGGGACGATTACGAGGGCGACGCCGACCTGCGCATCACCAAAGTTGTGAAGGGGGATGCGCCCGAGGCGGAGGAGAAGTCGTATACCTTCCTCGTCACCGGTCCGGAGGAAGCGGCAGGAGAGACCTTCGACGTGGAGGGCGCGACGGAAAGCACCGTCACCTTCACGAAGGACGCGCCGTATACCGCCGAAGTTACCGTCAAAGGCGCCGGCACGATCACGCTGAAAAAACTGCCCGCCGGGACATATACGGTGGCGGAATATCTGGACGGCGCGCAAATCGACGGATATACGCTGGAGGTCAGATACAGCGCGGAGCACGCGACGGTAGAGGAGGGCAAAACCGCCTCCTTCACGGCGACGAACAGCTACCGAAGCGACTTGCAGGAGTGTAAACTGACCATCACGGACGGCGGTCACTACGGCGAGGAAAACTGCGGCGAAGAAACCGAGCACTTCCTTTACAAAGTCACCGGAACGACCCTGTCGGGGGAGAAGATTGAGCTTCTCGTCTCCGTGCCGGGCGGCGGCTCCACGACCGTCGTCGTTCCCCCCGGCGATTATGTCGTCGAGGAGCTGCGGACCTGGTCATGGAAGTATAAAAACAAAAAAACCGTGGGCGACGCCCCGGAGAGCGAATGGACCATCTCCGCGGATTGGATCACGGCGAAGCGGCGTCTTCAGGTGACCGAAGAAAAGGAAGTCACCTACTACCACGAGCTCAGCGACAAAACCTGGGCCAGCGGTGAAACAAGCGCCGACAACCGATTCACGCCTCCGTCCGCTTCAAGCGAGGAGCAGGAACGCGTTCCCGACACGCAGCAAACCGTACTGCCCGCTGCGCTTGAGGAAGAACGGAAACTCCGCTTTTTGACAGACGACGATACGGAAGGAAAAACCCGCTGAACCGGGAGACGGTCGCCCTCTCCCGGACAAACAGAAAAAATAAGAATACCGCTGAAGCGACGGACGTATGACGCGTCCCCGTTCAGCGGTATTTTTGATGCATAGCGGGATCGTATGCTGCGGATGTACCGTTTTTGACCCGTACCGCATTGTATAATCAAGCAAACTACGATAGAATCTTCCGAGGTGACCATCTATGTATACGTCCCAATCGAAAAAGCTATTGATCATCAACATTCTGGACATCCTTCGCAAATATACCGATGCGGACCACCGGCTCAATCAGAAGGATATCGTCGACATTCTGAAAGCCGAATACGGAATGTCCGTTGACCGTAAATCGATCCGGCGCAATATCCTCGGCTTAATGGAATACGGCTACGAAATCGAATACAAAGAAACAATTCGTATGGTGCCGGTGAGGGATCCGGATACCGGCAAGCCCGCGCTCGACCCCACAACAGGCAAACCGAAACTGGAGGAAAGCTATGTCTGGTCCGATTTCTACCTTGTAAGGGAGTTTACCGACGGCGAGCTTCGTCTGCTGATCGACAGTCTGCTGTTTTCCAAACACATTCCCTACAGCCAGTGCAAGGAGCTGGTGGGCAAGCTGGAAGGACTTTCCAACAAGCACTTCCAATCCCGCGTCCGCCATATTCACACGTTTCCGGACAACATGCCGCAAAACAAGCAACTGTTTTGGACGATCGAAACGCTGGACGAAGCCATCGGCCTCTCCCGACAAGTGTCCTTTACCTACAACGAGTACGGGATGGACAAGCAGCTGCATCCACGCCTGAACAGCGAGGGAAAACCGCGCGTCTACATTGTCAACCCCTACCAGATGGCGGCGACCAACGGGCGGTATTACCTCATCGGCAACTATAACAAATACGATGATGTAGCGAACTACCGCCTCGACCGCATCACGGATATCCAACTGCTGGAGACGCCGCGCAAGCCTGCAAAAGAGGTCAAAGGGCTGGAAAACGGCGTCGACCTGCCAAAGCACATGGCAGAGCATATCTATATGTTTTCCGGCGAGAGTGCGCCGGTCGCCTTTCGGTTCAAAAAATACCTGCTGTCCGACGTGATCGACTGGTTCGGCAAAGAGGTCGTTTTCTCGGACGAAACCGAGGAGGAAGTAACGGCGCGAGTGACGGTCAATCTGGAAGCCATGCGCCGCTGGGCATTGCAGTACGCCCTGCACACGCGCATCCTTTCGCCGCAAAACTTGACAGAGAAGGTAAAAGCGGATATAATGACTGCAATGAAGCAGTACGAATAGGATGATTCGGGTTCCGGAAAAAACAATATACAGGAGGCCGTGAAACAGATGAACTTTTCGCACGAATTGGAACAACTGCTGTCTGCATTGTCCGAGACATTCAAAAGAGATGACGGTGCAACAAAGCAAACCAGCGAGGGCTTTAATATCTTCAGCGTGCTGGGGGTGGAGACGAAAGAGGTCCTCATCTGTCGATTCCTCGGCGAACTCTTAAATCCGAACGGAAGCCACGGTATGGGGGATATGCCGCTCACAAAATTTGTCCAAAATGTGCTACAGCAGGAGGACTTTTCCCATGTAGACGCACAACAGGCATATATAGAACTGGAAGAAACGATTGATAGTGACCGTCGGGTGGATATTGTAATCCATACATCCAAGCGGGTTTTCCCAATCGAAGTGAAGATACGGGCAAAAGATCAAGATGAACAGTTATCGGACTATTTCAACTACTACAAAAAACACTATGGGAATGACAAGGTTTACTACTTAACGCCAACAGGCTGGGAACCGTCAAAAAAAAGCAGGGGCAATCTGACAGTTGATAAACAGATCGGTCTGCTGTCTTTCCATGAGGATATCCGAAAATGGTGTGAAGCGCTGTGCGGAAATGACCGCTCACCCGCAGTTCAATGTGTGAAACAATTTATGGAGATAATTGAGAAGATGTGTGCAGAAATCAACGAATTAGAAGCCATCAAAAACGTGTTGGGTTTGAATCACCCATTTGATCCCAATCACCCATTTGATCCCAATCATCCGCTGATGCTGTCCGCGATCAGGCTCTTGAAAAATAAGGATGAAATCGAAAAAACCGTTATGCGGAACTATTTGTATGCCCGCCTCAAATATACCGAAAGCAAATATAGTCTCGACGATCCCGGGAAAGAGGACGCAGCCATCGATTCTCATGCACTCCTAAAGATCGTCTCTAAAAAAACAAAAAAGACAATCGCATGGATTTGTGTGGCAACAAACCTGTATCTTGTTGCACAAAAAGTCAAAAGCGGAGAAATGACAAGGAGCAACAACGAACAGTTGTGGATCAATGAGTCCTCTGAAAAGAGAGAATACTTTTGGCAATATATTGCGCCAACCGGATATAAGACGCCGAAATTCCCCCTAAAAACTCTGACCGAATTCCCCGACGGGAAAATTGAGATCGACGCGTGGCTCGAAAGTATCGCGCAAGAAGATATCGAACGATAAAGCCGGAAGGCTGCGAACGGATTTCGGATTCTCATGATTCCATACTTCCTCGCATCTCCCCTTTTCGTCACATCCCTTTTGCTATGCTAAAAATAGCAAAAGGGATTTTTTCTTCAGCCGGAGGAAGCAGCATGGAAAAGCAACACATAGAGCTTCTACAATTTACCAACATGAGCATGGGGATCGAAACGGCGGAAAAGCTTGCACGGCATGTGCCAAAAACAGCCCATTGCATACGGTATAATGAAACCGATAGAAGGTTTCATAGTCAAGTAAGGTCTGTCGGCTTCCCTAACCTTCTATGGTAAAATATATATCAAAGCGCAAGAAAGGACGATGCGTATGAACTACGAAAAAATGCTCCCTACGGGCTTTCAGTCGCTCGACGGGCTGCTCGGCGGCGGATTTCACGGCGGCGACCTCCATGTGATCGCCGCGCGCCCCGGTATGGGAAAAACCCTATTTGCCCTGCAATGCACCGCCGGCATGGCGAAAAACTCCGGCAAAAAGATGTGTATATTTTCTCCGGGAATGGGTCGGAATCACATAAAACAGATATTTGCAGAACTCTGCAACCGGGACAACCTGCTTCTCGACGATACCGCAGCAATCACGATCTCCCAAATACGCACACGCCTTGCCGGGATCACTGATCTCGGCGCGGTGGCTATCGATGATTTGGGGTTGATACATCCGAAAGACGGCGCCTATCCGCAAAACGCGTCGAGTGCGAACGAAATCGCCCGGGAACTGAAACGGATCGCAAGGGAATTCGATATTCCTGTCGTATGCACTTCCCGGTTGCCAAGGTCGACGGACAACCGCCGAGACGGTCGCCCTATCTTGACAGACCTTGAAGAAATCAGCGGCGGGCTTATACAGGATGCAGATGTGATTTTGTTTCCGTACCGTCATGCGTATTTCGATCCGGTAGAGGCAGACCCCGGATCGGAGATTATCGTGGCGAAAAACCGTTACGGGGGATGTGGCAGCTTGCCGTTTCATTTTGATGGTAGAATCCCGCAATTTTCGGAGGAGCTGTGAGAGGACCTATGCCCTATCCGACCTGTACGGATGCCATGAAAAATACAGAAAGATGCTCGAAAAGATCAACTTTCGCAACGACAACACACTGCGTGCCGAGCATAAAAAGAAACAAAAAACGGCTCAAACCAAGCGTTTAAGCCGTTTTTTCACGGAAGATCGATCCATATTTTGATACAAATGAACCCCCTTTTCCGTTAGGGGTGTAAAAATCATTTTAGGGGTGCAGATTCGTTCATCAATAGCAAATCGCCATGCATGCCATCCTCTGCGGACACTCCGCCCGCTTTCAACGCGATCCTTGCGGATCAGTTACAGGCTGTGCTGCGCAAAAACGAATGTACCAAAATTGCCGCACCGCACATGATAAAATTGTCATAACGGAATGGGACGGCCATGGAGAGGTAGGGGTGAAAACGCAGATGAAGGATAAACAGATCAGGGAAATTTTAATTTCGTATTTGTTGGCAGAACATAAAGAGATCCGCATCTATCAGGAAAAAAGCATCGGATCGTCCGTTTGCGACGTAATGGCGGTGACCGACTGTCTGACCGGCTATGAGATCAAAAGCGATACGGACAATTATAATCGTTTAGATTCGCAGATCCAAGCTTACGATCGGTTTTTCGACCGCAACTATATCGTGATCGGCGCAAATCATCGGAAAAGTATAGAAGAGAGAATTCCTGCATACTGGGGCATCATGATCATCGAGAAAGATTGCATAACGGTACAAAGGGATGCCCAAAAACCGCCGAAAAGCCTTCCGTACCGCCGGTATCAGTTGGATATCCTTTGGAAGCTGGAGCTGAAAAATCTGCTGATCAAAGAAGATCTCCCCTCCTATACATACAAGGATAAAGCGTACATCATCCGCCAGATTATGGAATATGTAGAGGATGCGGAAATCCAAAAGCATGTTGTCTATGAGCTGATGCATCGGGATTACTCTTTATACGATGCAAAGGATTATACGATCTATTCTCCCGGAACGCAGGCGATATCCGAGAGCGCCCTTGAAGGTCTTCCCACAAGCGAGATTATTGATGCCCTTTCGGAAAAAAATCTGGAAGAATTCACACTGGACCAATGGATCGCTTTATACCGGCAGGCAAAAGAGGTCCAGCGCAACAAAGAAGCACTTTCGCGGTCCATTCCAAAGGAAAAGCCCAAAAATCTGGTCCCTTATACCGAAATTGAAGTGTCCCCCGGCGTCCCGTGGGTAAGCAGGCGGATCATTGAGGCGTTCGTTTATTACCTGGGCACAGGCAAAGAATACACCTCCGTTGCCGCGCAAAGGTTGGTAAACTACGAGCCGATCACGGGCGCCTGGCATATCAACAATAAAGCAAGCGATGTTCTCTGGATCGACCAGCACTATGTCCCGCTCGACAGGATGCGGCTCACACATACCTATGGCCTTCCGCGATATAATGCGTTCTTTATTTTTGAGGCGATGCTGAATCTGCGGGAAATCAAGCTGTATGACAAAAACAACGTCTACAGCGAAAAAGACACCGTAGCGGCGCTGGAAAAGCAGGAAGCCATTTTGCAGCTGTTCCAGAAGTGGATCTGGGAAGACGAGGACAGGCGATGGGAAGTCGAAAAAGCATACAGCGATTTGTTCGGCAGATTCCAGCCCAGATCATACGACGGCACAACGCTGGCGTTCCCCGAAATGAGCGAACAAATACAATTATACCCCTATCAAAAGGATGCGGTGCAAAAGATTCTGACCGAAAAAAATACCCTGCTTGCCTTTGACGTCGGCGCGGGCAAAACCTATATCATGATCGCCGCAGCCATGAAACTGCGGCAGGAAGGATTGGCGCGAAAAAATGTATTCGTCGTCCCGAACAACATTGTAGGGCAGTGGGAGCTGATCTTCAAAGCCATGTATCCGCGCGCGAAGGTTCTCAGCGTAGAGCCCAAAAGCTTTAAGCCGGAAATGCGCCAGAAGGTTCTCGGGCAGATCCGGGACGGCGACTATGACGGGATCGTGATCGCCTACAGCTGCTTTGAAATGATCCCGCTGTCAAGCAACCATATCATGGAGCAGATGAACCGGAATCTGTTGAATATCGAAACGGTTATGCGAAATGTACGTTTGGAGTCGGGAAGTCATACCGCGCTGCAGAGAGAGGCGGCGTTTATCAAAAAGCAGGCGGCAGAGCTGATCGACGCCATGACGGCACTCTCCAACGAAATTACGTTTGAGGAGTTGGAAATCAATACCCTATTCGTGGACGAGGCACACAATTTCAAAAATATCCCGCTGCGCACCAACATGAGAAATCTTGCGGGGATCAATATCAAAGGGTCCCCAAAATGTCTGGAGATGCTCCACAAAGTACGGGCGGTGCAGGAAGCAAATAACGGCAGAGGCGTCGTTTTCGCGACCGGGACGCCGCTGTGCAACTCCATTTCGGACGCCTACGCCATGCAGCTGTATTTGCAGCATGACGTCATGCGCGAAACGCATCTGGACCGCTTCGACAACTGGGTTAAATCCTTCGCCAAACCCGAGCGGGTATGTGAAATCGACGTGGATACGTCCAAGTTCCGGTTCCGCAATCGTTTTTCCAAGTTCTTCAATCTGCCGGAACTTTCCAAAATGTTCGCGGATATTGCGATTTTCCACGCCGTGGATGAAAAAGACCTTCCGGAAATGGAGGGATACGATAACATCCTGATTCAGCAAAACGCAGCGCTGCAGCGTTATATGGAGAAACTCTGCGAACGCACGGAAAAGATCCGGGAGATGGCGGTAGAGAAGGCAGCAGATAATATGCTGAAAGTCAGCACCGACGGAAGAAAGGCGGCCCTTGACCTCCGTCTTGTGGGAGAGGAGCAGCCCTATGACCGCTCCTCCAAGCTCCTGCACTGTGTGGAACATGTACTGGAAATCTACCGGAAAGAGCCGGGCTGCACGCAAGTCGTCTTCTGCGATCTTTCCACGCCGAAGGGAAACGAGTTTAACGTATATGCCGATCTGAAAGATCGTCTGTCAGAAGCCGGTATACCGGAAAAGGAGATCGCCTTCATTCATAGCTATCACAGCGAGGCGCATAAGGTCGCGCTATATGAAAAGGTAAATCGAGGGGATGTTCGGGTGCTGATCGGTTCCACGTTCAAACTGGGAATCGGTGCGAATATCCAGACAAAGCTCAAAGCGGTACACCATCTGGACATCCCCTGGCGTCCGGCGGACATGGTGCAAAGAGAAGGGCGTATTCTGCGAAAAGGAAACACCAACGAAAGCATCCGCATTTTCCGCTATATCACGGAAGGGAGCTTTGACGCGTATTCCTGGCAGATTTTAGAGGCAAAACAGCGATTTATCTCCCAGTTTTTAAGCGGTTCCTCCTACCAACGGTCGGCAAGCGATCTGGACGAAACCATCCTGACCTATGCGCAGGTCAAAGCACTTGCCATCTCGGAGCCGCTGATGAAGGAGCTTGCGGAAAAGCAAAATGAATTGCAACGCCTGTTGATCCTGTCCTCCGGATATGCGGATATACGAAAGGATCTGGAAGAGAAACTCCCCAAAAAAGAAGCCGAGCTGCACCTGTTGGAAAACAGATATGCAGCCGGCGTCGAAAATGCGCGGCATATCCATACGTTTTCCGAAGCAGATTATCAGCAGGCGTACGATACCCTCAAAACGGTATTGCCTGCATCGGCGCTTAACGGGACTACGGAATTTCCCAAAGATCTGCAAGTCCTCGGATTCCAACTATCGCTGCCGGACACGCAGGACAGCGAGCATCCGATCCTTCTTTTGGGGCGCGAACAGGCGGAGTATGCCGTTAAAACGGGCAATTCGGCGCACGGCAACGCAAGGCGCATTTTGAATTTTCTGAAGCAGTTCGACAATCTGCTCGGCGATTTGACCCAACAGATGGAAAAGTTAAAGCAAGAGATCGCCGCATATAAAGAAATGCAAAAGCAGGAGAATCCGTACAATGCGCAGATTCTGGCACGCAAAGATGAGATTGCGGCGTTGCAAAGTAAAATAGACATTTGGGACGACACGGAGCCGATCGTGTAAAGGCAAAAATGCCCTCAAAGGCAGAGCCATCGGGATGTAACGGTTCCGAGAAAAAACGAACGATTCCGGATGATGTGATGAGGTTGGACTACAACCGTATGATCCTACGCTCGGCAAAAAACACGCCCTCGTTATGAGCCGCGGGAATCGAACGCAAAGGGCTACATTCCATGAGGCATACGTTCGCGACGAACTTGGTGAACGGGCAGAAACAGCCGGACGGCAGCATCCGTTCGCTGACGCCGAAACAAGTCGCCGATCTGCTTGGTCACAGTACCTCGCAGATCACCGAGATGTACTATATGCGGAAAGACACAGCGAGATTGAACGGGATAACGGATGGATTTGAGATATGACATCCTGTTAAACAGTATAAAATCAACCAAAAATGACCACGATATTAAAAAATAGTATTGACGAGAATGAAAAAGTATGTTACAATGCAACTACAAGTTAGTTGCATTGTGAGGTGACATGCAATTCGATGAGTCAACATCAAAAAGCAATTGAGCGATTAAAATCAATTCCTAAAGACTATACATATAGTGAGTTAAGAAGTTTATTAACAAGAATAGGCTTTATAGAGTACAATAAGGGAAACACATCTGGATCCCGTGTCAGATTCTATAGAGACGCTGATAAGGCAATTATTAATTTACACAAACCGCATCCCGGCGATATCATGAAAGAATACGCAGTAAGGGATGTTGTGCAAGCGTTAGAAGGGTATGGAGATTTATAATGGAAAACAATATTTTAGAGTATAAGGGCTATTTTTCAAAAATTGAGTATTCATCAAAAGATAATGTTTTACACGGTAAAGTTGAAGGTATTGCAGATTTGATCAACTTTGAAAGTTCTAATTGTGATGAGATTGAAAAGGAATTTCAAAATGCTGTAGATGATTACTTAGAGTTTTGTCAAGAGATTGGAAAATCTCCTGAAAAGCCTTACAAGGGTTCGTTTAATGTTAGAATTCATCCCGATTTACACAAAAAAGCCGATACAATAGCAAAAAAACAAGGAATCACATTAAATCAATTTGTTTCAGACGCTATTGCAAGTCATTTGAACGGCGCAGAAAACAGAACAATAATATATTATCCGGTACAAAATCTAATTTGGGGAATTAATAATCCTGTGACAAATTATAAAAACAGAATAAAACAACAAACAAGCACAAGTGAGGTAAAAGTAGCATGGCAAATGTAAGTTTATCAAAAATAATTTTTACCAATATTTCCTATGATTTAGATATTGAAGATTCCGAGCAGTTTAGTTTAGAAGTTAAAAACGAAATATCTCTTAAATTACCCAAAGATACGAGTGATAATAGTTTCCTATTAGTTTTTGAGACCTCTGTGGTAGAGCCGGAACACAATTATTTAAAAATTATAATTAAAGCAAATGCGTTTTTTGACAGTGATGAAAAACTTTCATCCTATGACAATGTCGTAAAAAGCGAGTGTTTTCCAGTTGTATTCAAAACAATAGCTCAAAAAATTGATCAAATTTTAGAAATTCTTGATTATCCAAGATTAAACATAAAAGCAAATACTTCCGACAAAAATTGATGCTTTTTTGATGATGCAGCAGACGGAAACGTTACGAACGGTTACCACCAGATACGAAATTGACGCCCGTTTGACGCTCAAAATCGCGGAAAATCAGACCGCGCGCCGAGCAAAAAAGGAACAAGAAAAACGGCTTAAACCAAGCGTTCAAGCCGTTTTTTCAATGGCAGGGGCACAAGGACTCGGACCCTGGACACGCGGTTTTGGAGTGGATGTTGATGTGTGGTTCACGATGGAAACACTGGCGGTGTTACGGCACTTTTCAGACACGGCACTTTTGATTTTCAAGAAATGATGCTATTTTGACGCTTTTAGCGCAGCGATATAGTCCGTTGCCCGCTCAGCGGCAAGGCGTCCGCTGTTGACCGCATAGCCCATGGTGTTACCGGGAAGCGGGAACAGATAGGTGTCTCCGTAAATATCGCAGGTATCGCTGCCAGAGGCGTACAGACCGGGGATAGGCTTATTTTCGGTGGACAGGACTTGGAATTTATAGTTGACTTGAATGCCGCCAAGACTGCCGTAAGCGCCCAAACAAAGCGCCACGGCGTACAGCCTGCCCTTGAGCGGACGAAGGTAGTGATGGGACTTACAGAACTGGTCGTCCACCTTCGTTTCACAGGCGGAATTGTACACCTCCAGTGTATCTGCAAGCGTTGCCGGGTCGATGCCGATTTTTTCGGCAAGCTCTTCCACCGTGTCGGCGCAAAAGGCAAAGTCGGGATACTGCTCGATCAAATCTGCCATGCCCTCTTCAAAGTCATCGGCGGGATTCCCCGAATGAACGCCGCCGGGATAGTCAACGCCGTGCTTGCGATAATAACGCATCAATCGGTTGTCCACAATCGGATAAACGCGGCGATTGGGCTGACGGTCAATGATATTGGCAGTAACAGACGCATTTTCAATCATGGTCTCATCCATAACGCGCTCGCCGTTAATATTTACTACCAGCGAAGCAGGCTGGCGAAACGCATCCAGCAAAAGGCAGTTGGGGATCTCCGACCAGATGATCTTTTCCATGTGTGTCTCCCCGTGCGCACCGCCCACTTCCCAAACCATACGAATGCCGTCTCCGGTAACACCGGGAGAACGCACGTTGAATATGTCCTTCCCCCACTCATAGCCACACTCCTCGCGAATCATATCCGGATTGTCGCCGAACCCGCCGGTCGCAACGATAACCGCTTTGGATCGAATCTCCAACTCCTCGCCGGTCTCCGTACTTTTCGCTTTAACGCCTACGACCCTGCCGTTCTCCATTATAAGCGAAGTGGCGGGGGTGTTGAGCAATATCTGCACACCCAGCTCCAATGCATTTTCATAGAGAACCTTATTCATGGCACTAGCGGCGCGCGGCCCAGGCTTTCCGCCGTCCTCTGGCGCCACGACGTGCCAGGTGGGTGCCGCGGATGGAAAATACTTTGCCACACCTGCAAACCGAACGCCCATATCCTCCAGCCAGTCAATGGTACTGCCCGATTTCCAGATGTATTCCCGCAGTTTCCGGGGATCTACCCGCCAGTGGGTGTATTCCATCATCTGGTGGAACACCTCTTCCTTGCGCAGGGTAATCATTCCCGCCTTTTGAATGCGGCTTTCCACCCCAAACGGACCCATACCCATGTTGGCAGTACCGCCGACCATGGCGTTTTTTTCCAGTACAATTGCACGCATACCGTTTTCAGCGGCAGTGACAGCCGCAGCCAAGCCGGAAGGTCCGGCAGCAACAATACAGATGTCAGTATATAAGATGTTCATGGTATCCCTCTCATTCCCAATGATAGGGCGCGAGCAACTCTTTCACATTAGGCAGTTGATCCGGTCCGGCAGCACAGGTCTTGATTTCTGTTGAGTGCTCCAACTTACCGGCATAGAACAACCGGGAACGCGCCTGCTGTTCTTCGGTAAAGTGTGCTGTCAGTTTTCCGTCTTCTTCTACGGTAAACGTGCCGTATGTACCGCATACAGGGCACTCAATGGACTTGCGATCGTCTGAGACCGTTAGCATGTCACAGTGGCAGACCGGACAAACGCCCTCATGATCGCCGCGCCAACGACGGCGCTCCGCCTCGTCTTCGCACGCCAGTGCTTCCACAATGTGTTTGCCCATCTCTGTCATTCTATCCATGACCGGCCGGTTGCCAACGACATGGAAGTGCGCCATTGCGCCGTGATATTCATAGGTATCCACAATGTCAATGCCCATGGACATTGGTAACGCATACATGGTGGGCAGCATAAATGCCAGCCAATTTTTGGTCATGGCGCCGCCTACGGAAAAGAATGCACCCACCCTGGGCTTCAGACAGCGCCGATCAGGCAGCGTAGCCGGATCTTTGCCGGCAGACAATCCCTCTTTGATCGCCTCTTTTCTAAAGCTTAAGTCGTGAGACGGACCGATCCGGTCGCAAACCGTCTTAAAGGTGCCGGTGGGCGTCATCTCAAAAGTAGGGCAACCGAAAATGAGCGCATCGCACTCCATAATTGCATCATCCAAAATATGAAACTCGTCCTTCAGAACGCAGTTGCCCTTTCCGCCACGGATCATGCCCAGCACACACGCGATGCAGCCGGTGCAATCCTTGATATCCAGATCGTTTACCCGGATAAACCGCACCTCATGACCGGCCTCTTTGCAGACAGTCAGAGCCTGCTTTACCATGACCTCGGTATTGCTCATCTTTCTACCGAAAGAGAGTCCCAATACTTTTTTCATAGAAAACCTACCTCGCTTTCCTTTGAAAAGTGGGGAGCGCGCGCCAGCAGCGCACGCTCCCGCGCAAATCACGCTGAATTAGAATCAGTCGGCAAAATCGGTTTCGGTAACGGAGGTGACGTCGCCGGTCTTGAGATATTCGTCAACCGTATCACCATATACGAACAGGTTACGGGCATACGCAACGTGACCGCTCTTATAAGTGCCGTCCATAACGCCGGTGACATACTTCAGAATTTCATTTGCAGTATCCTGCACGCTACCGGTCATGACTGTTCCGCGCAGCGGGGATTTGCCGTCAACGGAGGCCTTGATGCTCTGCGCCGTGGAGTCGTCGCCGTTGATGCAGAAGATCCCCATGTCGCTGTAATCGGTAACCGGAGAGCTCATGCTGGTGTAAAAGCTCGCGACGCCGTTGGCAAGACCGTTGTGAGCGGTCAGGAAGACCTTGATCTCGGGATTTGTCGTGTAGAGGTTCTCGGCAGTGGTCTGACCGGTCGTTGCGGACTCATCGGACTGTTCAAACTCACCCGCGAATTTTGCTTTTTTCGAATACTTTTCGATCTCCATCAGCACGTTTGCCTGAAGCACGCCGGTGTCCGCCGTGCGGCAGGAAAGAACTGCTACCGGAACGGAATGATCTGCTGCATCTGCATAGGTCTCATCGATCCATTTGGCAGCCAGTTTGGCACAGTAGCCGGCGATCATCGCGTCATCGGACAACATGAGCACATCGTACTGGGGAAGCTCTGCAACGAAGGAAATGACTTTGATCCCCTGATCCATAGCCTGCTTAACGACACCGGTCATAGCTTCGGGTGCTACGGCCCAGATAACCAAAACGTCAACTCCCATGGAAATGTAGTTTTCAGCGGCGCTGATCTGCGTTTCGGGGTTAAAACCGCCGTCAGCATAGGATGCTTCCCAGCCCTTAGCCTCAAATGTCGACTTATATGTATCCGCCAACATCTGGAAGAAACCTTCGCCGAGACCAAAGGTTACAAAACCGATGGATTTTTTCTCGTCCGACGATTTGGAACATGCGGAAAGGCTAAGCACCATCGTCATCACCAACAATACTGCAAGGAATAATGTAAGGACTCTTTTCATTTTCTTTCCCTCCGAATATAATGATTTTTTGTTTTTTATGGCTTGTGGGCCGCTTAAGATCATTATGCGGTCTTTGCGTTGCGATTGCTAAGGTACAGCGATACCAGCATGATCAAACCTTTGGCGATGTACTGCGGATAGGTACCGAGACGAATCAGCTGCATACCGTTGGACAATACGCCGAGCACGTATACAGCTACAATGACCTTCCACAGTTTGCCTTCGCCGCCCTTCAGTGCAACGCCGGCAAGCACGCAGGCGGTGATACCGGTAAATTCGATACCGGGACCGGACGTGCCAGAATCAGCAAAACCGGAGCGAGCTGCGAGCAACAAAGCAGAAATACCAACCAAAAGTCCGCCGAAAGTGAAGACCAGGATTTTGATCCTCGATACATTGAGCCCTGCGAGACGGGCGGCCTCGGGGTTGTCGCCACAGGCATAAATTTTTCGACCGATCGAAGTCTTACCCATGACGACAGCAGTGATCACTACAATGACCACCATAATGATCACGTTGACCGGAATGGTGTCGAACAGCCGCCCCTGCCCCAGATACATAAAGCTATCGGGCAGATTACGATAAGATTTAGATTGACTGATCAAATAAGAAATGCCCTGGAAGATCGCCATGGTTCCTAAAGTAATGATCATGGTATGACTTTTCAGAACCTGACCCATTAAACCGTTAAATGTACCCAACACCATGCACAGCAGGATACCGAGGAGAATAGCAACGGGCACAGACAGCGTACCCTCACTAATCGTCTTCGCCATCAGTACTGCCGTTACGGACATCTGATACCCAATAGACAGGTCGGTGCCGCCGCTGATCATGATCATGGCAACTGCACAGGCACATACGGCAATGTGAACGTTCTGCACCAGAATGTTCGTTAGATTGACGGCGGTCAAAAAGTGTTCAGACAGAACGCTAAATACGATAATAAGCAATAGAAGCAAAATAGGCATGGACAGTCCAGAAATAATCCGACTGATAGACGGTTTTCCGGAGGCAGATTTTTGGGTCGCTATTTTTTCCATATGATACACCTCTCAAATCCTATACAAATTAGCCGGACGCCAACGTCATGATAGCCTCTTGCGAGAACTCGCTCCGGTCCAAAACCCCGGTCTGCTTACCCTCGTGGAGCACTACGATGCGTTCGGACATACCCAGCAGTTCCTCCATATCAGAGGAGACCATGAGAATCGATTTGCCCTGCTGCGTCAAATCGATCATCATCTGATAGATTTCATGACGGGCGCCTACGTCAATGCCGCGGGTGGGTTCGTCAAATATAAGAATGTCCGGCAGCGCTGCCAGCATTTTGCCGATGACCACCTTTTGTTGGTTACCGCCGGATAAGGACAGGGCCAACACCTTCATATCGGGCGTTTTGATGCGCATCTTGGTCTTATACACTTCGGCCTGTTCCATCTCAGCTTTATGATCTACAAAACCCACGCGACTGAGCGTATCGATATTAGAGATCGAGACGTTCCAATAGAGCGGCTTTTCCAAGAAGCAGCCCTGGAATTTACGGTCTTCCGGAACCAGACCGATGCCGGCTTTCATTCCGCCGCGCGGATGTCGCAGGTCAAGCGGCCTGCCGTTGAGCAAGATCTCGCCGCTCGCCTTTCTGGCGTTACCGTAGATCAGGTGCATCAGTTCTGTGCGCCCCGCTCCCACCAGTCCTGCAAAGCCGAGGATCTCGCCTTTGTGCAAGTCAAACGTAATGCCTTTCACACCGTTGCCCGATACGTTTTTGACCTCGAGCACCACCTCATCTTCATACGGAGGCTTGGATGGATATGTTTCAGTCAGGTCCCGTCCAACCATCAAATTGATAAGACCTTGTTTATCCGTCTCATTGATCCCGATGGTAGTGACAAACTGGCCGTCACGAAGGACGGATACTCGGTCACAAATTTCAAACAGTTCCTCCAACCGGTGAGAGATATAGATGATCGTAACGCCATTTGACTTTAGTTCACGGACGATCTCAAACAAATGCTGCTGCTCCTCCACTGTAATGGCAGCGGTAGGTTCATCCATGATGACAATCTTGGCGTTTTTGACCACAGCCTTCATGATCTCAATGATCTGGCGATTGGCAATCGATAGTTCACGGATTAGGGATTTCGGGGAAACAGGACAGTTAAAGCGATCAAGCAGTTCCCGTGTTTTCTTAGCGCGCGCCCTATCGTTTACCATGACCCCTTTTACGTCTTTCATATCCATGAACAAATTGTCCATGACGGTCATGGTCTCGAACTGAATCAGTTCTTGATAAACCACAGCCACGCCCAGATCAAGAGCTTGAGCGGGAGTCAAATGCTTATAGGTATTGCCGTCTATGCAGATCTCGCCGGAAGTAGGTTGGATAGCGCCTGCGATCGTCTTAATAAAGGTAGACTTGCCTGCACCGTTTTCACCGATCAGAGCGTGTACCTCCCCTTTTTTAAAAGAGATAGATACGTCGTCCAATGCGGTGACGCCGGGATATTGTTTGGTGATGTGCTTGAGTTCCAAAACTTCCAAGAGATTTCCTCCTTTCAACGCAAACTCGTCGGCGTTTCCCTTATCAGCCGCAAAGGCTGAACAAGTAATCTGCGGCCTCGCCCACAGTCGCCTTGCGATTAAACTGCATATAGGGGACCTCAGCGTCAATGAGATCCTCCATATAGACGGTGATCTGCGTGATTTGAGTAGACTTCGCAGCCAGATCCTCCTTAAAGCGGGTCTCCTCGGTGATCTCGGCTTCGTCTTTGCCAAACACGGCTGCAACGCGGGAAATCAGGGCAGTCAATACTTCTTCTCTGCTTTCCATTGTCATCTATCCTTTCTTCATATTTTATCGGTATTCATAGCCAAAGCTCTTGTATTTCGGGGGGATAACGGGGATCTGCAGATATGCAGGGAAATCCGGTCCGGTATGGAAGGTCTGCACGCCGCCGTTTTCGGCATCCCAAATCAGACGCTCAAACCAACCAGAGTCACGCAGGTACCTGCCGCTGATTTGCAGCCGAATGGTCTCGCCTTTGTGCCAGATACGACTGTATGGGAAGAAGGTAACGGCAAATTCCACGGGCACGTCCTCTTCCAGTTTTTCGATGCGGTCGAAGGTCTGCTCGGGTTTCCAGGACTTGGACTTGGGGTCAAGATGCCGCATAGACAAACGCAGCTTGGTCCATGCGCCGGGGTGCGGCTCATCCAAGACATGAATGGGGATCTCCGTGCCGTCCTCACCGATTTTTTTAACGGTGAAGAAGAAATCGGCATCGTCAAAGCCCTTGACGGACGCCCAGGCGTGCAGGGAAATGTAACCGGTCAGCTCGGTATCCTCAGGGACGGCGTAGTCAAAGGTCAGGATCTCATTTTGCGCGTCAAAGGAAACCGTAGCGTTTTGCGCCGTGGCCTCGGGGGACATCGTGCCGTCAGCAGCGTTGAGGTACAGCTTCTGATACTGCGTACGCGCCAGCGGGAACTCTTTCTCCGGGCGATTGATCCGGTAGTCATAGTCATATGCATCCATGACCTCCAGACGAACCTTAGGCACAAATTCAAAGCCGTTGTTGATATCTTTAAGGAATCTATCAAAGAAACCTCGCAGTTCTTCAATATTATAGTAATTATAGGTATCCGGCCACTCAAACTCCCGGTGAGCACGCATCCACTTCAACCGGGATTTGATGCCACGGAATCCTTCAAAAGAGCCGCGATCATGGAAATGGTTCCAGCAGGCGGTGTAGTAGGTGGGTATGCGCACATTGGAGAACTGCGGCACTTTATCTGCCCAATAAGCATTAAATAAAGGATATGCCTGCGCCATAGCCAACGGATCCTCTATGTAGCCGTTGCCCGCGACCATACCGATCACGCTCTCGGCGTAATAGCCCGGGATACCGCCTTCCCGCATGGACTCGCGGTACAAATCGCCCGTGGCCTCCCACGGTGCAATGCACACCAGATGGGGCGGCTGCTGTGCGGCGATACGAAGCTGCGCCATGCCTACGCCGGAGTTACCAAACAGACCGACTTTTCCGTCGCACCACGGTTGCGCGGCACACCACTCAACAAAGTCATAGCCATCGCGGCCTTCCTGGGTACCCATGAATACCGCGTCGCCTTCGCTGTGCCCCACACCGCGGGGATCAATGTTGGCGATACCGTAGCCGTGGCGGCACCAGTAGCCGGGGTCGGCAGACTCAAATTTTGCCATCTTGGACACCGTACGGGGCGGTACGCCCATAAGCTGCCATTCATCAAAGCCATCGCCGGGACGCTTGCCGAACGGACTCCAGGAGCCGATAATGGGCACCGGACCGCTGTCCTTGGGCAGGAAAATATCGACATAGATATTCGTCCCGTCACGCAGGGGAACAGCAACGTCCTGATGACAGATGATGCCAGGCGCTGCCTCGTAGGTGCGCGGATTGAAATCTGCCACGAAGGAGAACATATCCCGCTCTTCGGGGGGTAATGCATCCTGCTCCGCCCGAGAGAGAGGCTTACGCATCTTGCGGTAGATGACATCGATCGTCTCCTCGCCGAACCGTGTAGGAACAATCTTATAGTTTGGATTGTTCCGATACTTTTCAGGAACCATAATGATCAAACCCTCCTAAAATGTTTCTTTTTATTCTATTTATATTCTATATAGCCGCACTTGTTTTTTCTACATAATATTTGCTTGTTTTATTATCAAATCTTTACTCCTTCATCAGAATTTGCTCAAAAAGAACAAAACCGCAACCGTTTGGGCAAAAAAACATGTTGATTTTTTTACGCGATATGATATAATAGAATAAAAATAAAATATAAAAAGAAAGGGCCATACCATGCCGTATCAATCCAACGTGCCGCCGATTTCTGATATCAGCATCGTCTCCGTGCAGGGAAGTTACCGGCGGATCTGGCACAACGTTTGTTTTCTTTTTTTACTCAATGGCGAAGTTCGCGTGGAGGTGGACGAGCACGCTACCTATTTAACCAGAAACGACATTATGATGGTGGAAGCCGACACCCCATATGCCGTAACGGGGCAGGGCAGCAATCTAATGATGGTCATTCGTATGGACTACGATTTTTTTGCACAGGGTAAGGCCGGTCTGGGACGCGGTATTCTTGTGTGCAACTCGGTCGAGGACAACGAGCGGGACTATACCATGCTTCGCAATATGCTGTCTTATCTGGCACTGAACTATTTTGAATCAGAAGATACCACAGGTCTGAGGCAACTTGAGCTGTGCTATTCCCTTCTGTACTACCTGAATACAACCCATTTTGTGGAAAGAGAACCGGATCTGTCCGGCGAACAAGGTGACGTCAGGCGGGGCAGACAAATCATTTCTTATATTGAAAGCAACTATATGCATGAGCTTCAGCTTGAGGATTTGGCACAGATGGCCTATCTCTCTCCCTCCTATTTTTCCCGCATGTTCAAGAAGATCACCGGAATGAATTTCAAATCATATCTACAAGAAGTTCGTCTGCGTCACGCGGTAGAGGATATGCAAAAACCCGGGCTTTCCATTACCGCTATTGCTTATAATAACGGATTTCCCAACGTCACCTCTCTGAACACCGCCATCCACAGAAAATACAATATGACCCCTATCGAGTTTCGCAAAACGCTTGCGAAAAAGAAACCGGAAAAAGCAGAGCCGGCGCCCTATCAGGTGGTTGAGTACAGCGAGGTGCGCACAAACCTGAAAATCCTTGCCGGGCCCGATTCTCCAAAAGCCATGGGCGTTTATAATTATCCGGAAAGGCTCCACTATTCTATCGAGGACGTAAGTCGGGCAAGGTCCATTCGCCCCATTTGGCGTACCATGATCAACGTAGGTACGGTACAGGGAATGGATAGTATCGGTATGTCAGAGCAGCTCCATCTGATGCAGGACGAAATCGGATTTAAATATGCAAGGCTTGAACGCGTCTTGACCGACGAGTCTATTCCGTTGATGGAGGACGGAAAATACAATTTCACCTATTTTGACCGCGCCGTCAATCTGCTCATATCCCTCAAGTTGACGCCCTTTCTCGATTTATCCTTTAAAAGTGACTATCTCCTGCTATCACAATCCAAGGTCGTCTTTCGCGGCGCTAAACCCAAAACGCAACCGACAAGTCAGGCGTTTATCTCCAAAGTGTCCGCGCTGCTGCGGCACTGCATCAACACATTTGGCGCCAACATCGTGGAAAAATGGTGTGTGGAGGTGGGAGCGATGCATGACGAGCACCTCAATTTTATAGAGACGCCGGAGGAATATGTGTCCCGCTTTGCAGCAGTATACCGCATGATTAAGAACTGGTTGCCCAATATGCTGGTCGGCGGTCCTGATCACAACATTGCGACAGATACAACTCTTTATCAGCAAACCCTAAAGCTACAGCAAAAAAAGGGCGTGATGTTTGATTTCTTTACCATGTGCGCCGTGCCCCACACCCGTGCATTTTTGCCGGACGGAGAGGCCCATCTGATTGTCTCCCCCAATCCCGACTATATCCCCTACTGCGTGAAAGGCGTGCGCGATGTGCTGCGCTCTCTGGATCTGCAAGATATTCCCATTTGGCTCACTGCCTTCGGACCGAACGTCCATACTCGCAACCATGTCAGCGACAGCTGCTATCAAGCCTCCTTTATCGTTAAGAATACCATAGATCTGATAGACCTTGTGGACGTGATCGGATACTGGCAGCTATCGGATATTGACACCGAGTACACCGATACCCCCCGCATCCTCTTTGGCGGTACCGGACTTCTTTCCCGAGACGGCTTGAAAAAACCGGGCTTTATCGCATTGAACCGGATGCGCAGTCTCGATAGCATGATGGTGGAAAAAACCGGCAATCTTTTATTGACTACCAATGCCATCAACACCTATAATATCGTACTCTACAACTACACCCATTTCAACCACGTCTATTGCCTGTCCTGCGGAGAAGGCATCACCTACGATACAGTCTATTCGGCATTTGACAACGCCGCCTCACAAGATATCGCCATAAGCCTCAAAGGACTGCGCGTCGGTCGTTACAAGGTGATCACATCCACTCTCAACCGGGAATCCGGAAGTCTGTTTGACGAGTGGCTGCGTTACGGCATCATCGACGAGCTACAACCGCACGACATACATTATCTGCAAGAAATCGTGCATCCGCACCGCGCCGTCTATTACCAGGATTGTGAGGAGGGCACGATGGAGTTGACAACACAAATGCTTCCTCATGAGGTAAAGGTTATAACGATCATTCGTGAACTGTAAAAGAAGGGCCATCGATCCCCCGATGGCCCTTCTTTTATACAATCAGCAAGCGACGTTTATTTACATGATGGCCAAATTCCGGCATATAGATGAATAATTCCACATCCGGATCAAGATGGTCTTGCATAATCGGCGGCATATACGATGAGGTGAAACAAAATCCGTATTCAATATCGTGATAGCCTTGTGCCAGTCCGCCCGGTTTTTTCACCTTCAGAACCGCAGGCTCGGTGACCGCCCAATGCGTATGCCAGTCCTGTTTCATCTCTTCATAGGTGTATTCCCCGCCGCCAAGGCACCAAACGATATCCTCTTTTTCAAAACGTTCGCCGTCTACAACCAGTGTCCCGGGGCGAAGCTGACTGAGGAAAACACCCCGGTAGTAGGGCAGTCGAATTTTAAGCTGAAAACCGGTGACCTCCCCATGCTCTTGCGTATTTCGAAATCCGACAGACTGGATAACTTCTTTTTCCATATTGCGATCTCCTTCAATCACCAAGCAGATTTTTCAGCATGATGTGCTGTTTTCTGAGTGTTTGTCCAACCTCGTAACCCGCGTCGTATTTATCTGCGCCCTCATATTCGCTGAGCAGATATCCATCCCACGCGTGCTCCTTAAGAATACGGATCACCTCCGCGTACGGGATTGTCGTCTCCTCGAAATTCTCATTCATATGGATGAACTTCGCATGACAGCAGTAAACGTACGGAAGCAAAGGAACGATATCCTCCGGCACATTGGGGTTGAAATTGGGATCGACCCACTCGCCTTCGTCGAAGCCTGTGCGGAATACGCTGAAATCAATATTGAGACCAAAATTTTCAGTACCTGTTTCTTTTATAAAATCCACAAAATCCCGCACCATCTTTCCGTTCAGGTTGGTAGGTGTATGAATCTCTGGGCATAGTTTCATCCCGAGCTTTTCGGCCAACGGAAGAGCGCCCCGAATGATTTCCCTCCAGTTGTTGACCGGCTCCAACGTATCCGAGATAACGGGCATCTTGGTTCTCATAACCGTAAAGCCAAGTCGGTGCGCGAGCCGGATATCCCGGCTCAAAAATGCAATCGATTCCTCAGTACTCAAATCTCTGTCCCCCAACACATGGGAATCGATCCAGTTGCCGTATTCCACCGGCACCACCTCATACTTATCGCACAGGCGAAACCATTTTTCCACCCATTCGTTCGTCGGGTAGGGATAATTCTCAATGTGTGTGTTGGCTAAAATCTCAATGCCGTGTGCGCCCATGTCGCGAACGTCCTCAAAGCAGTCTTCCAGCGTCTTGGTAAATCCAAATTCCGCCGAATAGCTGTAAAGCGAGACACCGCGTTTTGGCCCTTTTCTGCCATATTGATACATACATATCCTCCTTTATCCGAACAGTGCCGTCCATCCCGCGGATACAAAGAACGCAAGGATAAGACCGGGCAGCAAATTTAAAACCTTGATATCTGTTTTGATTTTTCCGAGCCGCAATCCGGCGACCAGCGTGATCATACCGCCCACTGCGGAAAAATCCGCGATCATCTCGGGAGAAATAAACGTGGAAACAGGGCCGGCCACAAAAAACAGCGTCAGATAAACGGCAAGCTGCGGAATACACAGGCACAAGACAATTTTCCCTAAAAGTGCTGAAAAAATGCATGCCGTAACACCGTCTAATACCGCTTTGGTGATCAGAATACTCCCCTCTCCCGTAAGCCCTTCGTTGAGCGCGCCATACCAGCCGGTGCCGCCGCAGCAGAAAAGTACCAGTGCGGCGCTGACCTGCATCAAAAATGTCTCGTCTGCGCCCGCGCCGTGCATCAGCTTGCCGGTAATGCCCATCGCGCCTTTGTTGACCCATTTTTCCAGTTGGATCAGCTCGCCGATGATTGCACCTACAATCAGCGCCAGCACCGCTGCCGAAAGGGTATGCACACGGAGAATCAGTACGATCCCCATAACGATCGCGGCAACGCTGATCACATTGTTGAGCATGGACTTCCAACGCTCGGACAGTTTTCCGCCGAGTAAACAGCCTACGATCGCTCCCGCCGCAGTGGCAGACACGTCCGTTATAATTCCAACAGGCATTCTCTATCCCCCTATTTCAATCAACTGCTCAGGGCTTACCGGAATCAGCCGCAGCTCAATGGGTTCTTTGGAAACGCACGCCAGCATGTGCCCGTCATATGCGACGTTTTCCGTATACCATGCGCCATCCAGCAGCGAGTCCTTTCTCTGCCGCCAGTTTTCAAAACCACAGCCCTCTGCTTTCAGCACGCTTTCCAGCCTCGTCCAAAGCGTGTAAAACCGCTCGCCGTTCGGCTGCTCATCCAGCCATTCCAGCTCCTTTGGAAGAAAATACCGTCGCAGGACGTCCGGCCAATCCTCTTTTATCGGCTCGATATCCGCACCGATCGGGACGTCCGATACCGCTAAAATCGCATAGCAACCGGCATTTGACAGACTGAAGTGCGGGCCGCCTGCCCGCAGACGGGGCTTGCCATATTCGTTTTGCACCAGTTCATCGTCTGATGTAACGCCCAGTACGCGGCGCAGCAATAGTCCGGCGGCGATACGGCGCAGTCTTGCAATCCGATCCTTACAGGCTTCCGCCGCGCTTCGTCTCGACTTGGTCAATAGGGGCAGACACCGGTTTTCAATCGAAGCGAGCTTCTCGGCGTCCGCCAAATAGATGTCCACGCGCTGCACCTCTTTGGTAAAAATGCCGACCAGTTCTCCCGTCTGCGCATCCATCAGATCAAGCACATACAGCCGCCCGCGCAAAGACGGTATGCTCGGGAATACATATTTCCGCGGCTTTGCTTTTCCCACTAAATCGATGCACGCGGCAAACTTCTCAAGAATAGACTTTTCAAATAAAAAATCAAAATGGGACAGCAGAAACACATCAAACGGCTGATCCCGCAGAGTGTCCACTGTGTGTGCATAGTCAGCAAGCGAGCTTTCGGGAAAAAACAGGCAAATTTGCGGGGAAATCGCATCCCCTGCTAACAGTAACCGATGTTCACGGCACAATAATCCCAAGCAGCCACGCGTATGTCCGGGCAATGCCAATACCTCCACCGTCATACCGCCCAGATCCATCACCGTACCGGGAGAAAGCGCCTGCACCCTATTCTCCCGAAAGCTATCTTCCATGTAAGAAAGGCTAAGCCCCAGCGTCTCTTGTAAAACAGGGATATGGCTGCGCCCTACGTCAAGCAACGGAAAATCTTCCTTGCTCATATAGACTTTCTCAAACTGGTAGTTTCCGCCCACATGATCGAAATGGCAATGGCTGTTAATCACCGTCGGTTCAAAGGAGGTCAGCCCTGCAACGAACCCTTTCAGATCGTCCGTGCCCATCATGGTATCATAGAGAATGGCTTCTTTCTTCCCCACCAACACCGTGCAGAAATTCCCCCTGCCATCTCCGATGTGAAAGACGCCCTCCATGATTTGTTTCGCAGTATACACGATCAGTCCTCAAAGTCCGTCCGATCCCAGCACAGCTTGCCGGTATAGGTTTTGAGCGGTTCAACACCTGTCAGAACGCGGATTGCACCGGCGGCCATCGCTTCCATCTCAAATTCACCGGGATATGCGGTAACCGGTGCGATAAACGAGCATGCCTCCGTAATTTTATCCACAAGTTCCTTGCTGCGCACCATCCCGCCGCCCAACAAAATGCCGTCCACCTTGCCGTGCAGGGTCGCCGCCATCGCGCCGATCTCCTTGACGATTTGATAAATCATCGTATTCCAAGCCAAATACGCCACGTTTTCTCCCTTTGCCGCGCGGTTTGATACCTCAATGGCATCTGAAGTACCCAGCAAGCTTACAAAACCGCCCGTTTTGGTGCAAAGCGCCTTGGCCGTCTTTTTGTCAACGCCCGAAAAGCAATAATTGATCAACTCGGTCGCGGGCACCGCGCCGCATCGGGTGGGCGCCATAGGTCCTTCGCCGCCCACGATGTCGTTCCCGTCGATCATGCGCCCCTTTTGGTGCGCGGAGACGGAAATACCGCCGCCAATATGGCATACCACAAAATTGCAGTCTTCATATTTGCGCCCCATACCCGCCGCGTGCTGAATCGCCGTCTCCTTGAGATTGAGCGCGTGCAGATGGACGTTGCGATATACCCCTTTGATTCCCGTCATGCGGGCAACCGGCTGCAACTCGTCGGTATCGGGAGGATTGACAACAAAGGCTGGGCAGCCAATCTCGTCTGCAAATTTTTTTGCAAGCTGCGGACCAAGCTGTGCCGGATGCTGCACACCGTTTGCGCCGCGCACGGCATGGTCGAGCAGCGTCCCGTCAATGCCGTATACGCCCCCCTCTACGGCAAGAAGTCCGCCGCCCCTGCCCACCACAGCATCGATATCGTCCAAACGAACGCCGCTTTCTGCCAGCAGCGTGCGAATCGTCTGTTCACGGTAGGAAAGCTGGTCGCTGATACCGGCATATTTGGCAAGCTCACTTGCCTCGTGTGATACGTTTTCCGAAAATAGCTTTTGCGTGCCATTGAAAATTGCGATTTTGGTAGACGTAGAACCGGGATTGACGGTTAAAATTTTATATTCTTTCATAAGCATCCTCCCAACTATTTTCTCTCACCCTTGCCGTAGGTCCCCACACGTGTCAGGCGTTCCGGTCCGCGAGGCTTGACGCGCCCGGCTTTTACACGGGCATTTTGCGGGCAAACAGCAAGGCACTTTCCGCACTGCTCACACATATCTTGATCTACCATGTGAATATATCCGTTCTTGCCGATGATGGCGCCTTCGGGACACACCTCCATGCACTTGCCGCAACCAATGCATCGCTCCGCTAAAACATGCACGGTAAAATACGCTCGGCAAACAAGCTGGGGGCACATCTTTTTGCGGATATGCTGGTCAAATTCTTCCGCAAAATCTTCAAGCGCCAGTTCAAGCATACGTCCGGCTCCCTTGCCGAAATCGCAGTCGCAACCGACCGACATGGCATGCGCCACCTCACTTGCATATTGCATTTGCTCGGGAGAGCCATGTCCGCGCGTGATCGCCTCAAACACCAGATGGAGCTGGCGCAGTCCCTCTCTGCACAGCACACATTTGCTGCAGGACAGCTCTATAAGCTCCAGTGTCAAATCTTTCAGATAAGCAACCATACATACCGATCCGCCCAGCGCCTTGGCTTCGTTGCTATACGCAACCGTTCCGTCTTCGCCTGTTTCGTCCGCCTTCCCGACAGGTAAAATACGTCCCAACGGATAGCCCACATGCACCCACTTTGCGTCTGCAAGACCGGAAAGCTCTGGGGTTTGCCGCACCAGGCTGTCAATTTTCTGCTGGCGGACACGGTTTTTCATCGACTCATAACCGAATTCCATTTGTCAGGCCTCCTTTGTTACGTCAGCCCAAAATACAGGCTTTGGTATACTTGCGCGCAAATCACATTGCAGGCAGCGCTGCGCCTCATTGCAAGCCTGCTCACAGGTAAAGGTTTTGTAGACGTTTTCGTTACCGTTACGCACACGTTCTTCTGGCGCGATAACCTCCATCTCCACGCGGGGCAGACGCCCAAAGTTTTCGATTTGTCCGATAAACGGATCAGCAGTGCGCTCCACCAGGATTTCATCTATTTGTCCGTCGCCGCCCAAATAACGATCGATGATCGGAACAACTTCTCTCGCAGAGGCAATCGCTTTGATAACGAAGCTGATGCCGGTAATGGCGTCGCCGGCGGCAAATACGCCGTCCAGACTGGTATAAAACCCGCTCTTTCCGGTCGCCGGATCGACAGGATATCCCATGGCATTAAGCTCGATGCCGAAGTTTTCAAAATCCTGCAGACCGGTATACTGTCCGGTCGCAAAGATGACGCTGTCACAAGGGATCACCGTCCGGCTGCCTTCCACCGCCACCTCAGTGACTTTGCCGGTGGCCCTGTCATAGGTGGAGGAAAGCACCGAATGCACCCGCAGACCGGTGACCACGGATTGTGTGCCTTCGATCGCCTCAAAGGAACGCCCGGGAAGCAGGTTGATTCCTTCTTCCACACCTTCGATCTGATCTTCTTTATCCGCCAAAATGTGCTCCGCCTGCTCAATACACGCGAGATTTACCGTAAGCCCTTTGCGCACTAAGGAACGCGCTACGTCAAAGCCGACAGAACCGCCGCCGATCACGCAAACGGTTTTTCCCAGATAGGAAATGTCTTGCTCCGCCCGTAAACCGGCAAGCACATCTATAGCGGTGAACACCTTGTCAAAGGATGCACCGGGCAGCGCATTCAGTTTTTTGCCCTTGGATACGCCAACTGCAACCAGCACCGCATCATATTCTTTACGAAGTGCCGCAACATCGCTTATCTCACGGTTTACCTCATACTTTACGCCCGCGTTTATAATGTAATCAATCTCCGCCTGCACGCCTTCGATCGGCAAACGGTATGCAGGGATCCCGCTGGTCATCGGACCGCCGAGTTGCGGTCGTTTTTCCAAAACAGTCACCTCATGCCCCAGCTTATTCAAATAGTAAGCCGCCGTCAAACCGCAAGGACCGGAGCCCACCACGGCAACACGCCTGCCTGTGCGTGTCTTGTGAAAGCCCTTGTCTTCCCACGGCTTTGCCTCATCATGCTCCACCGCGAACCGTTTGAGATTCCGAATAGACAGGGGGTCGTTAATATCTGTACGCTTGCAGCCGCCCTCACACAGGTGGTTGCATATATATCCAAGCGTCAGCGGAAAGGGCACTTTTTCCCGGATAATTCCAACTGCGTCGCCCGGTTTTCCCTCCCGGACGGCACGGATATAAGCAGGAATATCGATATGTGCGGGACATTCCTGCCGACAAGGTACCGGCTCCTGTCCCTCTTTTTTCAGGCGCTCCACAATCGAGCCGGTCGGGCATACCGCCACGCAAGCGGTACAAAACCTGCAGTTGGAATCGATCAGCAGGCCGTTCGTCGGGCTTACGATCACCGTGTTTTTCTTGCCCCGGGCGAAATCAATGGCATTCACGCCGCGTACCTCATGACACATCCGCACGCAACGCCCGCATTTGATACACCGCTTCATATCATGGCTGATTATAGGGTTTTCGTCATTGCGCGGAGAAGTCATAGGCTTATGCACCGTGCGCACAGCAGATACGCCGATGTATTGGATCATGCTCTGCAATTCGCAGTTGCCGTATTTCGGGCAGCCGTCGCACTCGGCGGGATGATTGCTCAGAATTAATTCCATCGCCAGCTTGCGCTGCCGCTTTATCGCATCCGTATCTGTCTCAATCACCATGCCGTCCTCCGCGTCCAGCGTGCAGGCGGTGATAACAGACGCTTCGCCCTCTCCCGAATGTCTGACCTCTACCACGCACATCCGGCAGCCGCCCCACGGCTCAAGCGCCGGATGATTGCACAGGGTCGGGATGTAGATGCCGTTGTCTGCGGCGGCTTGTAGTACCTTTGTACCGGGTTTGACCCGGCAAACCACGCCATTGATGGTAAGTTCGATCATATCACGGCACTCCTTTCACACCTGTTCTTTCCGCCGCCCTGCCCGAACCGCCAACATGATGATATTGCCGACCAGTTCGGACACCGGAGCGCTGCGCGAACAATCGGATACCGGCTTGATGAATCCTTGCAGCAGTGGACCGTATGCATCAGCGTGCGCAAACTGCTGCATAAGCTTCACACCGATATTGCCCGCAGACAAATCGGGGTAGATCACAATATTGGCTTTACCTGCAACACGGCTCTCTCTGCTCACCTTTTTTGCGGCCACGGCCGGACAGATCGCCGCGTCAAGCTGGAACTCGCCGTCGATGGCAAGATCAGGGCGCTTTTCGTTGGCGATCGCCACCGCGTCACGCACTTTCTGCGCAAGCGGGTGCTCCGCCGAACCATTGGTGGAGAAGGAAAGCAATGCGCAACGCGGCTCCCATCCAAGCAAATCACTTACTGTCTGGCAGGCGGAAATCGCGATATCGGCAAGCTCCTCCGGTCCCGGATCAACACATACAGCACTGTCCCCAAATGCAAGCAGGTTCCCTTCCGGGCCCTCATATCCCGGCACATCCAGAATACCGATCGAGGAGGCAGTGCTTACGCCCTCCTTCAAACCCACATAGGTCTGCGCCGCCAAAATCACCTCGCCTGTGGTGTGTACCAGTCCGGCAAACACACCGTCTACTCTGTCAAGTGCCTGCAAAATAAAGGCATACGTCATCGAATCCTTTCCCCTGCGGCAAACCGCTTTCTCGGAAAACAACGGATTGAATGCGGAATATGCTGCCGCGATTGCCCGGAGCGCCTCTTCGGAATTCTCAAGCACCTCCATATCGGAAATGTCCACACCGAATTCTTCTGCTGCCGCACGGATTGCCGCGCCGTCCCCCACCAGCACCGGGACAATCGCTTTGGCGTCCGCCGCCTGACGCGCCGCCAGCAGGATTTTTTCCTCCGTCGCCTCCGGAAAGGCAATTTTTTGCGGATTTTCAGCAGCCTGTGCCGCCCACCTGTTCATCAGATCTTGATTCACCTGTAATCCCTCGCTTCCTTAGTTTATATGAGTTTCAAACGCAAGTACGGAGTGCGTTTCGGACGAACGGACCGCCGTTTCCATCAAACGAAGCACCCGCAGCGCATGATCGTTGGTAACAATCTGTGCCGCCTTGCCGTCGATGGTCTCAAGCAGATTGACATACAATTCATTATTATCATATTCCACCTCGGGCAAAGGCAGCTCCTGCACAGAGCCGTCACCGCGGGGTGCCATCGTTTTGGTAAGACCCGCGCCTGCCAGAATAGGCTTCGCGTCCTTATCCTCCCAGGAATGGAGTCGGACAATCTTACCGGTGCACTCCCAGTTGTCGATGACAGCCGTGCCATGTTCACCGGCAACAAACCATAACGGGAGAGCAGCAAAGTGGCAGGTGCCTACCTCAACCGATGCGGTAAGCCCGCTTTCGAATGTCAAATGCAGCTTAAAGCCGTCGTCCACCTCCGAAGTGGTAACGTGGGTCAGATCACAAAACACATGCGTGACCTTTTCCGGCACCATCGCCAGCAGCCGGTCAAGCAAGTGAACGCCCCAGTCCAGCATCATGCCGCCGCCAAACTCCTTTTTTGCCCGCCAGTCGCCGGGAATGCCCCGGGAACCCTGCACACGGCACTCAATGCTGAATACCTTGCCCAGCATTCCGTCCTGCAAGATCTTTTTAACGATCATATAGTCCTTATCCCAACGTCTGTTTTGCCGGGGATAGAATACTTTCCCTGACTCTGCGGCGACCGCCATGACCTTCTCCAACTCGGCGCTGTTCATCATAACGGGTTTCTCACACAGCACATGCTTGCCCGCTCGCATCGCAAGGATCGCCTCATCTTTATGAAGATGATTGGGTGTCGCGATCAAAACAATATCCACGGCGGGATCGTCCAGAATATCCTGATAACAATCATAGATCCTGTAACCGCGTTCCTTTGCCCACTGGACTCTGTCGGGATCAATGTCACAAATGCCGGCAAGGTGCAGCAGGTCCCCGAGATCGGAGTCGGTTTCCTGCAATTTTCCTTCCGTCTGAACGGGCAATTCCGCCCAAATCGCATTGCCGGTACCAGACGCAATGGCAATGGCATGACCGCTGCCCATGCCGCCGCACCCTACGATCGCTATATTTTTCATGCAATTCTCATCCTTTAGATCACAAATTGTTTCAGATAGTTTCTCCAATTGTTCGGAATAGAGCCATTCCGCTTATGCCGCAGGGCCAGGCCGCTCCGGTCTGGCCCTGTTCGGGAGAATCAGTTCAAAATGATTTCTCTGCCCTCGGCAGACGATTGGTAGATTGCCTCCAGAATACGTGTTACGGTGAAAGCCTCCTCCGGCTTTACCAATGGCTCGCTGTTCTGCTCAATGGCCTCCAACCATTGTTTGGCCTCGAGATAACCAGGCTCCTCGCCCAGTCCCCCCTCAAAATAGGCGACGTTCCCTGTGCCGCAGATCTCCTCGTCGGTGAGCATGCCGTTATGGCTGCGATTAAAGATCAGTTTGTCATTGACGTAGCTCATACCGGAGAATACCTCCGCACCGGCTTTGGTGCCGCACAGCGTAGTGGATGCCTCGCGGGATTCCCGCAGGTTGATCGCCCAAGCGGCCTCTAACTGAACGGCCGCACCGTTTTCAAACTTGATCATACCAAAGGCAGAATCCTCCACCTCGTAGGTCTCGGGGTCCCAGGGACCAAACATATTGCCCTCTACCGCTTGCGGCAGATGACCCAGCTTATAGAACACCGAGCCGGTCACGCTGACGGGCTTGTAGTTATTCATCATCCACAAGGTCAGATCCAGCGCGTGCGTGCCGATATCGATGAGCGGACCGCCGCCCTGCAACGCTTTGTTGGGAAACACGCCCCAGGTTGGAACAGCGCGCCGACGGATAGCGTGCGCTTTGGCAAAGTAGATCTCGCCCAGCTCATCCCTCTCACAACACTTATGAAGCATCCGTACCTCGGGACGAAAACGGTTCTGATATCCGATCGTGAACTTTTTGCCGCTCTTTCTCCATGCGTTTAACATCTTCTGCGCATCCTCAGAGTTATGTGCCATGGGTTTTTCACACAGAACATGCTTGCCCGCCTCAAAGGCCGCCACAGTAATGGGGCAATGCGTGACATTGGGTGTCAGAACATGCACGACGTCGATGCTCTTATCGACCAGCAGATCGTTATAATCGGTATAGACTTTTGCGCCGGCAGTGCCATAGTCCTCCGCAGCTTTCACAGCGCGCTGCTCGATGATATCGCAGAACGCAACCATCTCACACTTGTCGCTCAAACGCTTCAACGCGGGCATGTGCTTATTGTTGGCAATGCCACCGCAGCCAATGATGCCTATCTTCAGTTTGCTCATATCTAAAAACCCCCGTTCTATCAGTTATTCAGAATCTTGGTACACATAGAGACGAAACGCTCCAGCTGAACGGTGCTGTCCACCGTCTCATCAAAATGGTGCCCTTCGTACTCACTAGCGATATAGCCCTTATAGCCGAGCCGTTTGATCTCGGTCAGCAGCTCCTCAAAGGGAATGCAGGGATCGTGATCGCCGTTTTCCAGATAATAGAATTTGCCGTGGATATAGGGCGTGCACTCGATCATGTCTTTCCACTGCTCCATTTTAGCCGGTGCGGAGAATTTTCCGAACATCTCCTTCGCGGTGTGCAATTCAATCTCGTTAAAGTCCTTGCCCTCCAATGCGTCCTCGCCGGCGCCTTGACGGTGCAGCTCCACAATCTCGTCCAGCTTCTCCGGGCGACAGCCAAAGGAAAGCGCTTGGTCCAGATACAGCTTGTGCGGCATGGTCTGGAAAATGGAGAAATCAGGAACGATTCCAAGCCACCCTTTGCCCTCGCCCTTCATCAGCTCCAGATACTCCTTCCATACAGGAACCTCCGGATGATGGGGATGGTGCATCTCAATAGCAAGCTTTACGCCCAGTTTCTTGCAATAGGGGATCATTTTGCGGTAAATGGCGGGAGAGATAGCGTGCTGTGTGCGCACCAGCGAGAAGCCAGCTCGCTTGGCGTACATCAAATCGTTGACTGTAAACCGGATGATCTCATCTTCACTTAAATCACGATCAGATCGGATTCCCATATCAATGTAGGCGCTCCAACAAACCGGCTCCAGCTCGTATTCCCCCAGCTTGCCGCGAAACCAATCCAGCCACTCGTTAGAAGGATACGGATACCCGGGCACCATTTGTGCCGCTACGATCTCGACCCCTTTATATCCCATGTCCCTGGCCTTTTTCAAAACGCCTTCTAAATCCAGCTTTTCATGGATAAATTCAGTAGAAAAGCTATACAGAGACACACCGAGTTTGATATCGTTGTTCATGTTACTGCACCTCCCTTAGAGTACGGATCTCTGTCATATCGCTGTCCAAAACAAGATATTCGCCAAAGTATCCGGTATACGGTACACGATGCTTCATATACACGCGAATTTTATGCTCCCCGGCAGGCAAGCCGCCGTCCTTGAACACCTGAATGGTGGCGGCATCCCGAACGTACCAGTATTCCTTGAAGCACTCGGGCAGCTCTTCGATCAAAAACTCCTTACCACCCAGTTGGAATGCGACGGACCCGGCGGGAATCTCTTCATCATCTACCCAGAATTTCAGCGCCTCAATGCAGCTTAAAAACGCACCGCGATAAGAAGGGTACTTGATTTTAAATGAATACCCCACCGTCTGCTCTCCAATGGTCACGTTGCGAATGTCATCCGGACAGATCAAAATCTTATTGTAAGCCTGAAAGTCCATAAAATCACCTCGTAAAATCATGTTATTTCATTTTTCTGCTTTAAGAATACCATGTAAACCCGGTCATGACATCCGAATTTATGCTGACTTTCCACTCAAAAAATCTATCTATTTTGCATTTTTTGCTGTTTTTTCAATCACAAAGGCAAAAAATAAAGTGCATTTTTTATCTCCCGCGCCTTCAACCCAAACAAAAACCTCTGTGTCGTCTCAGAGGTTTTTGTCTAAACCTTATTTTTCGCATGGGAAAAAGCTTTTTACGGACAGCAGCCCCGTGGCGAAGCCGCTCCCCACTGAATTTGAACCGGCAGAAAGGAAAAAGCAGGTTCTTCGTCCCCCTGCATCTCGATCCATGGCGCGATGTGTCGCCCTGTGTGGCATTTTCACGGGGATGGCGAGCAAAGACACCTCCGAACACGAAATAAGGCGCGTTGGCGAACGTGTAGCGAAAGTGAAGAATAGAACAATTTGCACAAGGCAGAATATTTGAGGTCGTCCGATTTGCTTGCAGGAATAAAGGATGGGGTCGCCAAAGCACCCCGTCCAGCTTCACAGCGGACGGCAACACCGACCGCATAAGGGCTTCTTGCCCTTTTTGATCATATTTTTAATGGGGGTTGTAAAACGCCCGTTTTTTG
>JAFLUP010000080.1 GCA_022508745.1 Oscillospiraceae bacterium
GCAACCCCACAACTGGGATTTGAAAAGCCGAACTTATTTCGTTTCGCTTTCGTTGGATTCCCGGTAATCCTTTAATATTTTTGCGATATCCATCGCTTTTTCCGCACCGTGCTCCCGGCGAAAGACCAGTTTGGGGGTGACACGCAGGTTGAGCCGCTTGGCAAGCTCCCCGCGGATGAAGCCGGAAGCGGAGGAAATGCCCGCTTCCACCTCTTTGTCCGGTCCCAGTACGCTGTAAAAGATCACTGCTTGCGACAGATCCCGGGAGACCTGTGCGCCGGAAATACTGATAAATGCGCGGCTGACGCGGGGATCCTTGACTGCGCGTAGGATCTCCGTCAACTCGGATGCCACCGCTTCGTTGATGCGGTCCTGCCTGTATGCGCCCATCAGCGTTCCACTTCCTCCATGATATAGGCTTCCAGTACGTCGCCTTCTTTGATGTCGCCGTATTTCTCCAGCCCGATACCACATTCGTAGCCGTCTGCAACTTCGCGCACGTCGTCCTTGAAGCGGCGCAGGGAAGAGATCTTATCCTCAAAGATCACCACGCTGTCCCGCAAGATGCGGATAAGGGAGTTGCGGGTGATTTTGCCGTCCGTGACGTAGGAACCGGCGATGGTGCCCACGTTGGGAACGTGGATGGTCTGCCGGACGGATGCGTGACCGAGGATCGCCTCCTTGAACGTAGGCGCCAGCATACCCTTCATGGCTGCCTTGATCTCCTCGATGCAGTCATAAATGATGCGGTAGGTGCGGATGTCCACCTTGTCGCGGGCAGCGGCGTCGGATGCGGTACGGTCCGGACGCACATTGAAGCCCACAATCAGCGCGTTGGAGGCGGAAGCGAGCATGACGTCGCTTTCGGTGATGCCGCCCACCGCCGCGTGGATGACGCGAACCTTGACTTCCTCGTTGTAGAGCTTCTCCAGACTTTGCTTGACGGCTTCTGCGGAGCCTTGCACATCCGCCTTGACGATGATGTTCAGATCCTTTACGCCGTTGCCGATCTGGTTGAACAGATCGTCCAGATTGACCTTTGCCGCCTCTGCGCCTGCCTTCTTGCTTTCCTGCTTGCGTTCCTCCGCCAGATCCCGCGCCATCTTTTCGTCCTTGACGGCGAAGAAGCGGTCGCCGGCGTTCGGCACTTCCGAAAGACCTGTGATCTCCACAGGGATGGAGGGTCCTGCTTCCTTGACGGTTCTGCCCTTGTCGTTGGTCATCACGCGGACGCGCCCGACGGCGGTGCCTGCGATGATGATATCTCCGGTGCGCAGGGTGCCGCGCTGTACCAGGAAGGTGGCGACGGTGCCCTTGCCCTTGTCCAGACGGGCTTCCACCACCACGCCCTCAGCGCTGCGGTTGGGGTTGGCCTTCAGTTCCAGCATTTCCGCCGAGAGCAGGATCATATCCAGCAGTTCGTCGATGCCTTCCTTTTTCAGTGCGGAGACTGGCACACAGATGGTGTCGCCGCCCCACGCTTCGGGAATCAGCTCGTAGTTGGTCAGATCGGACATGACTTTGTCCGGATTTGCCCCGGGACGGTCCATCTTGTTGATCGCCACGATGATCGTGACGCCTGCTGCCTTCGCGTGGTGGATGGCTTCAATGGTCTGGGGCATAATGCCGTCGTCCGCCGCTACCACCAGAACGGCGATGTCCGTCATGTTCGCGCCGCGGGCACGCATGGCGGTGAACGCCTCGTGACCGGGGGTGTCCAGGAAGGTGATGTCTTTGTCGTGCACATGCACGCTGTACGCGCCGATGTGCTGGGTGATACCGCCCGCTTCGCCGTCCGTGACGTGCGCATTGCGGATAGCGTCCAGCAGGGAAGTCTTGCCGTGGTCCACGTGACCCATGACCACGACGACCGGCGCACGACCTTCCAGGGTTTCCGGTGCGTCTTCGGTGGAATCGATCAGGCGATCCTCCAGAGAAAGCACGATCTCCTTATTGACGATGATATGGAATTCGTCCGCGACCAGATAAGCGGTGTCGTAGTCCACCACGTCGTTGATGCCTGCCATCACGCCCATGCTCATCAGCTTTTTGATGACGTTCGCCGCCGTCTGCTTCATGCGGGAGGCGAGCTCGCCCACCGTGATCTCATCCGGCACGACGATGGAAAGCTGAACCGGCTTCGGCTTGTTCTGCGGCTTGTTCTGCTTGGGAGCGTTCTTGCCGCCCTTGGCGTTGCGCTGCTCCTGCGGGGCGAACTTGTTCTTCTTTTTGATCTTCTGCTTGCCGGTATGGGTGCTGTCCGGCACGCTGGAATCGTAGTTGAGCAGCTTCTCGTCGTATCTGCCCAGATCCACGTTGGAAGTACCGCGGGTATCCACCACGCGCACCTCCGTCTTGGAACGCTGCTTCTGGGGCTGCTGATTCTGCTGCGGCTTCTTTTTGACCGGCTGCGGCGCAGCCTGCGCATTTCCTTGTGCGGCAGGTTGTTTGGGCTTCTGACCGGCGTTTTGCGTGGCGCTTTGCGCCTGGTTCGCTTTTGCAGGCTGGGGTTTTGCGGCGCCCGCGTTCTGTTGCTCTGCGCCGGCGGCCTTTGCCGCTGCTCTGGCTGCCTCTCTTGCCGCTGCCAGCGCCGCCTCTCTTGCGGCTTCCTTCGCGGCTGCCTTGGCTGCCTGCTCGGCTTCCAGCTTGGCGGCGATACGTGCTTCCTCCGCCTTTTTGCGTTCTTCCTGTTTTGCCTTCTTCTTTTCGTCATAGGATTGGAAGAAGGAGGTGATGTCCACCTGATTCTGCTGGGTGATCACTTCCAGAAAGACGCTGATCTCCTCATCCTCCAGCGCGGTGGTATGGGACTTTCCGGCGTAGCCATGCTGCGTAAAAAGATCGATTACGTCCTTGTTGCGCAATGCGAAATCCTTCGCGAGCTCGCCAACTTTATATTTTTTACTCGTTTCTGCCATCTGTATAACCATTCCTTTCCGGGTTTGAAAGCGTGTTTGATGCTGCTGCCGGGGATCCGGCGGGGGAGATTGCCTTGCGGTATGAACGGACGAACCCTTCCTGCAACAGCGCGACGGCTGCGGCGTGGTCTTTCCCTACCAGATGCCCCAGCTCATTCATGTCGATGGGAAGAAGCTCCAGAGGCACGTTCCGATAGGAAGCCTTGTCTTGCAGACGTTTTGCAGTGTTATCCGAAACGTCGCTTGCCACCAGCACCAGTTGTGCCTTGCCTTTTCGAACGGATTCGACCACCTGCTCCGTGCCGACTGCCAGTGCGCCGGCGCGTTTCGCGAGCCCGATGATCCCTTCCGCTCGCTTTCCGTTCAGTTCGTTCCACATATCCGCTATCCTTACTTTCCGGCGTTCTGTTCCGCGCCGTCGGGTCCTGCGATCTGTAGGCGCAAACTTTCGAAAACGCTGTCCGGGATCCGTTGGGAAAAGGCGCGTTCGAACCGACGGTTCTTCCGCGCGGCGTCAAAACAGGCGATGCTGTCGCAAATGTATGCGCCTCTGCCCGCCGCTTTTCCGGTGGTATCCACCACCGTTTCGCCTTCCTTGTTATGGACGACGCGTAAAAGCTGCCGTTTTTCCTTCATTTCTCCGCAGCCGAGGCATTTGCGGAGCGGTACCCTGCGTTCTGTCATGCTTTTTATTCAACCGATCCTTCCAGCAGCTTCCGGCTCTTGATGTCGATCTTCAGCCCGGTGAGCTTTGCGGCAAGACGTGCGTTCTGCCCTTCTTTGCCGATGGCCAGCGAGAGTTGATCGTCCGCGACAATGGCGCGGTAGGAGCGGTCGGAGTCCGGCAATTTGATCACCTCATCCACCGCTGCAGGTGCAAGCGCGGCGCTGACATACTGTTCTTTTTCCTCGCTGTAGGGGATGATGTCGATCTTTTCGCCGCACAGCTCGTCTGTGACCAGATTCTTCCGTGCACCCTTCTGCCCGATGCAAGCGCCGATGGGATCCACATTTTCGTCGTTGGAACGCACGGAGATCTTCGTGCGGCTGCCCGGTTCGCGGGCGATGGAAACGATCTCCACCGTGCCATCCTTCAATTCCGGCACTTCCAGCTCGAACAGCCGGCGCACCATGCCGGGATGCACGCGGGAGAGCACCACGGAGGAACGGATGCTGCCGTCCTTCTTGCTTTCCTTTTTGATCTCCGTAACAAAGACCTTGATGCGGTCGCCCACTTGCAGGCTCTCGTTGGGGATCTGCTCGTGGCGGAAGAGCACCATTTCGTTCTTGCCGATTTCCAGCGTGGCGTTGCCGGTGGTCGGATCCACCCGAACGACGACGGCGCTGACGATCTCTTCTTTTTTATCCTCATATTCCCGGATGATCATGCCGCGTTCCGCTTCGCGGATGCCCTGCACGATGACCTGTTTGGCGGCCTGTGCAGCGCTTCTGCCGAAGGTGCGTGTCTTGATCTCCAACTCCACCGTGTCCCCGATCTGGTAGGCGGCGGAATGTTTGCGGGCTTCCTCCAACGTCATTTCCGATTCCTCGTTGAGGACGGTTTCCACAACGGTGTAGACTTTGAAGATCTTTGCTTCCTGCTTAAGCGGGTCGATCTTGACGACCGCGTTTTCGTTGCCGTGGTACTCCTTACGGTAAGCGGAGAGCAGTGCGATCTCCAGTTTTTCCAGCATATATTCCTGCGAGATGCCCCGTTCCCTGTCCAGAGCGGCGAGGGCTTCAAACAGTTCCTTGTTGACGATGCTTTCTTCCACAGGCGCCTTCGCGGCGGTTTTCCTTCTCATGATGTTTGACCATTCCTTTCTGACTGCTGTAATGACGGGGTCGTTTCTTCCGGCTCTTCTTCCTTTATGCCTTCTGGGCATATAGCGTCCAGCCTTGCGATCTGCTTGTAGGTGAACTGTCTTTCCGTTCCGTTTTCCTCCAGCGTGACCGTTTCCTCATCGTAACGGATGAGCGTTCCCTCGAACTGCTTGCGCCCCTCCACGGAAGCGAAGGTACGCAGCGTCACGGGGAGACGCCTTTCCAGCGCATAATCGTAGTGTGCCGGTTCCCGCAGTTCCCGTTCCGTTCCTGCACTGGAGACCGCAAGGCAGTAGCTGCCCTCGATGGGATCCATCTCGTCCAGAAGCGGATCGATGAGCCGGGTGACGACGGCGCAATCCTCTGTGCCGATGCCCCCCGCACGGTCGATGGAGACTTCCAGGATCCATTCCGCCGCCTGCTTGCCGAACGTGACGTCCCAAACGGAATATCCCGCCTGCTCGATCAGCGGCTGAACGGCTTCCCGCACCCGTCCGGCGATATTCTTACGCCCTTTGGACTGCGCGGTGGATTTGTCTGCCAACGAAAAACACCTCCTAAACAATAGCGGAGACTGGGCGTTTGCCCAGTCTCACAACATCCGAATCTTTTCTTTTCGCTTCTATTATAACATAAAAAACGCAAATTGCAAGAGGTTTGCAGGAAAAAAGTGTAAAGATCCTGCAATTATTTTGACTTTTTCTATCAAATGTGTTATACTATGCGGCAGAATGGGAGGGATACGGCATGGAATTTGACGCGGAACGCTTTTTAGAAGCGCTGCGGGAAACGAACGAGTCGACCGAGGGCACAGGCGGTATCGGCACGCTTTCGGAAAAGCGCCTGCACGCAGCGCTCAAACGCTGCTATGCGCCGGATCCTTTTCACCGGGAAGTCGCTGTGGGTAGGTACATTGCCGACGTGTTCGACGGGGAAAGGATCGTGGAGATTCAGACGGCGCATTTTGCCTATCTGCGCCCGAAACTTAAGCATTTCCTCGCCTTGTACCCGGTGACGCTGGTCTATCCGCTGCCCCGTATGCGTTATCTCATCTGGACGGATCCGGAAACCGGGGAAGCCTCCCGTCCTCATAAAGGCAGACGGCAGGAAACACCACTTTCCGCTTTGCATGAACTGTATGCCATTGCCCCGTTTTTGCCGGAGGAAGCCCTGACAGTGGAGCTGTTGTTCTTCGATCTGGACGAACACCGCTTACTGGACGGTTACGGCAAGGATCGTAAGAAGCGTGCCACCCTTGTGGAGCGCATCCCGCGGGGAGCGCCGGAGCGAGTCGTTCTTCGAACCGCCGCAGACTACCGTGCCCTGCTGCCGGAGGGATTGCCGGAGCGCTTCAAGGTGGCTGCCTTCCAAAAACTGACGGGGCTCCGCAGCCGTCAGGCATACAGCGCGGTGCATCTGCTGGAAACGATGGGCATCTTGATACAAGACGGCACAGAGGGTCGTGCCGCTGTCTATCGGGTGACGGAAGAAGGTTGAAGCAGGGGAGCGAACCCCATGTATTCCGCCAGGACTTCCTCCGCCACATCCCCGGTGAACCGGTCGTACAGGAACGCGTAGGAATAGAAGCAGTACCCGCTGACCCGTTCGTCACCGTACAGCGTTTGCAGACTGCGGGCGAGGATATCCTTGCGGCGGATCCATTCGGTCTTTCCTTCCTCCGTTCCGGCGAAGGTATCCAACTCTCCCTGACTGCCCAGATAGGCTTTCGCCGCGTCCAATCCCACCCAAAGCTGTACGTTGGGATTGGTCACTGCATCCGCCCAGTCCGCAAGGATCCGGTCAAACGGACAGTAAGCGTTCTCAAACCCGAAATATAACTGCGGCAGGATATAATCGATGTAACCGTCTTCCGCGCACCATTTTTCCGCGTCTGCGTAATAGCCCTCCGCGAGGGAATATAGGTTCCCCGCGGGAGCAATGCCGAACAGCTTGTCCTCCCCGAAGGAATGGACCGTTTCGTACAGCAGCGCCACCATGCGGTTGATGTTGTCCCGCCGGAAGTCGCCCTGCTCCTCGTATCCGCTGCGCAGGAACTCCGCCTGGTCGAAACGCTCGGACCTTGTGGGGTAGAAATAATCGTCCATGTGGATGCCGTCCAGATCGTATTTTTCTAATATTTCCGCCGCTCCAGCGGCGATCAGCTCGCGCACCTCCGGGTAGGAGGGGTCCAGATACAGCCTGTCCTCCACCTGCTTGACCTGTCCGCTCCCCGCGTCGTACCAGTCCCGCACTGCATAGCCCTTCGGGAGCAGAAGCATCTCCTCCGGCGTGACCAGCCGCAGCGGATTGATCCATCCTTGAACGGAAAGCCTGTACTGCCGCGCCGTCTCTAAAAATATAGCCACGGCGTCGTATTCGATGCTCCCGCCGTAAACGCCCGCTACGTATTTGGAGAGAGGATAGACCTCGCTCTCGTATAAGCTGTCCCCGTTGGGACGGAGCTGCAAAAAGACGGTGTTAAATCCGTCTTTCACCAGTGTTTGGCAGAGGGTTTCCGAAATCTGCCGGAAGTCCGTTTCCGCCCGCTGCTTGCCGCCGTCCCGGTAGATGGGGTGCATATCGAACTGGGAGAGCCAGACGGCGCGGACGTAGGTATCCTGCGCCTGCTCTTGTCCCTGTATCTGCTCTTCGAGGAAGGTCATACGGGAATAGGTCAGCAGGGGAGCCGCTTTCTCCCCACTCGCAGGGAGAAGACTGCCGAACAGCAGCGCCAGAAGAAAACCGAGAAACCGTTCCATTTTTTGATCCTTTCTTTTGTGTCGGGGTTGTCCGTTTTTCCATCTATACGCGGGGAGAAGCGCGGCTATGAACCCCCTCGCTGACAAAGTTTTTTTCGTTAGCGAAAAATTTTTTCGTTTTCCTATTGACAAACGGCTTTTTTTCTGTTAAAATGACAAAGCTGTCTGGTCAACAGGCAGAACACGGCGGAATAGCTCAGTTGGCCAGAGCAATCGGTTCATACCCGGTCGGTCGTCGGTTCGAATCCAACTTCCGCTACCAGGCCCGTTGGTCAAGCGGTTAAGACACCGCCCTTTCACGGCGGTAA
>JAFLUP010000081.1 GCA_022508745.1 Oscillospiraceae bacterium
AAATTCCATGTTCGGGGCGGACATGCGCCGACCCGAACATACCTTACGGTTCCGCAAGTGTCAAAACGCGCAGCGTTTTGGCGCGCAGGTGCGAACGCACGGAACTGCAAAACTTGTTGTAACGAACGAAGTGAGTTGCAACAGCATAAAGAAAGACGGCACACAGAAACCCTGTGCGCCGCAGCCTTTTTGCAGATTGCAGTCTCTTAACCGAGGTTGAACTTCTTCTTGAACTTGTCCACACGACCGCCCGCATCGACAAACTTCTGCTTGCCGGTGAAGAACGGATGGCACTTGGAACAAATATCAACCTTCAGGTTCTCCTTGACGGACTTGGTGTTGTACACCGCGCCGCAGGCACAGGTGATAGTAGTCTCCTTGTAATCGGGATGGATCCCCTGCTTCATGACGATTTCCTCTCTTTCTGACGGACCCGACATTTCCGACGCCGGGCCACTCCACGTGATCGTTTTCCTGCAACTTTTTTTGCAGCTGGAACAGTATAACACACCTTTTGCAAAAAATCAAGCCCTTTTTTTGATTTTTTACTTGATTTTTTGCGTTCGCCGCGGTAGAATGAAGCAAATGAAGCTGTAAACGGAGAAAACGCATATGAAACTGACCTATCTCGGGACCGCAGCCGCCGAGGGCTGGCCCGCCCTGTTCTGCCGCTGCCCTTACTGCCGCAAAGCGATGGAGGCAGGCGGACGCAACCTGCGCACCCGCTCCCAGGCGCTCGTCAATGACGACCTGCTGCTGGACTTCCCGCCGGACACCTTCGCCCACATGCAGCAAAACCGGCTGGATCTTTCCGCCGTGAAGTATCTCGTGGTCACCCACAGCCATATCGACCACTTCCACCCCACCGATCTGCACCTGCGGGACACCGGCTTCTATGCCCACGACCTGACCTCCGAAACGCTGGATCTTTACGGCAATTCCCGCGTATTGGGGCTGCTGGAAAAGGAACAGGTCCTGCGGAAGGAGGAGCCCAATCACACCGGCATCACGCCGCATCTGGCGGTGGCGTATGAGCCCTTCCCCTGCGGGAAATATACGATCACCCCTCTGCCCGCCAACCACGCCGGTGGCGAGGACGCCTTCGTCTACCTGATCGAGGACGGCGAAAAGACCATGCTCTACCTCCACGACACCGGGCTGCTCTGCGACGGGGTTTACGATTATTTGGAAGCGCATCATGTACGTGCGGATCTGATTTCCTACGATTGCACCTACGTCGCCCTGCCTTCCGGCGGGGGACATCTGGGGCTGGATTCCTGCCCCGTGGTGCGGGAAAGGCTGGAAAAGATCGGCGTTTCGGACGAAAAAACCATCTCCGTGGTCAACCATTTCTCCCACAACGGCAAGCTGATCCACGACGAACTGGTGCCGGCGGCGGAGGCGCTGGGTTTCCTCACCTCCTACGACGGCATGGTGCTGGAGTTTTAACGCCATGACCCGACAAGAAAGCAAAACGCCGGACCTGTTGCTGCGGTCCAGCTACGCATACGACCTGCCGGAGGAGCTGATCGCCCAGACGCCCTCCGAAAAGCGGGACGAGTGCCGCCTTCTGGTGCTACACCGGAAGGACGGGGCGCTGGAGCATCGCATTTTTTCGGAGATCCCCGCCTATTTCAAGCCGGGAGACTGTCTGGTCATCAACGACACCCGGGTCATCCCCGCCCGCATCTTCGGGCACGCCGAAGGGCGTACCGGCGAGATCGAGACGGTGCTGCTTTCCCGCGTGGACGGGGAGCAGGGCGAGGTCTGGCAGGCGCTCACCCGCCCGGGCAAAAAAACCCGCGTGGGGCAGAAGCTGCTTTATCCGGAAGGGCTGACCGGCGAGGTCATCGACGTGCTGGAAGGCGGCGTGCGGGTGATCAAATTCACCTACGAGGGCGTATTTCTGGAGCTTTTGGAGCGGATCGGGCTCATGCCCCTCCCGCCGTACATCAAGCGTCGGTTGGAGGATAAGGAGCAGTACCAAACGGTCTACGCCCGCACCAACGGCTCCGCCGCGGCGCCCACCGCCGGGCTGCATTTTACGCCGGAACTGCTCGCCAAACTGGAAGCGCAGGGGGTGGAGATCGTCCGCGTGCTGCTGCATGTAGGGCTGGGGACCTTCCGCCCGGTCAAGGAGGACAACATCCTGCATCACGCTATGCACGAGGAGTACATCCACGTCACGCCGGAGGCTGCCGACGCCATCAACCGCGCAAAGGCGCGGGGCGGGCGGGTGTTCGCCGTGGGCACCACCAGCGTGCGGACGCTGGAAAGCGTCACCGACGAGAGCGGGACCGTACACCCCTTCGAGGGACAGACGAACATCTTCCTCTACCCCGGGAAACCCTTCCATGCCGTGGACGGGCTGATCACCAACTTCCACCTGCCGGAAAGCACGCTGCTGATGCTGGTTTCCGCCTTTGCGGGGTACGGCCACACCATGCACGCCTACCGCAAAGCGGTGGAGGAACGGTACCGGTTCTTTTCCTTTGGAGATGCGATGTTGATTTTATAAAACGGAAGAGATGAGGAAGTACATGAAAGAGATCAATCTCCCCGACCTGCCTGCGTTCGGAGAAACAGAATATTTTGAAAACCGGGAAAACGAGCGTTCCGCCGTGGTGATGATCCCCCATGCGGACAGTCACGCGTTCTCGGACTATTGCAAGCTGTTTGCATCCTGCGGATGGGAACAGAAAGAAGATCGCCGGACCGACACGCACCTGTACGCTTCCTACTCCGACGGAGAAAACGCCCTGTTTATCAACTACTTCCCCACGGTACGGGAACTTACCGTCGTAACGGAAACCCACTGCGGGTATTTCTCCTATTCCGACCGGCCGCGAAGCACCGCGGCGTCCGCCGAGATCACCCAACTGGAGTTGGAGGATTTCGGGATGTCTTACGTGATCCGCATCTCCGACGGCCGTTTCATCGTGATCGACGGCGGAAGAGATTTTGTTCCGGATCGGAACAGGCTTTATCGGTGCTTAAAAGACCGGTCCGTGCACGAAAAGCCGATCATCGCCGCCTGGATCCTGACGCATCCGCATCCGGATCATTTCCACCTCTTCGTGGGGTTTATGGAGGATCACGCCGACGACGTGGTCATCGAAAAATGCATTTTCAATTTCCCGGAATGTACGGATTTTGCGCACTATCCGTCGCTTGCAGACAAGGATCTCCGCTTTGATTACGACAATTCCGCCCCGGTCTTTATGCCCAAAATGCTGGAGCAGATGAAACAGACGGGCGCACCCATCTACACGGCGCACACCGGGCAGATCTACCGCATCGGGGACGCCGTATGCGAGATCCTCGCCTCCATGGATGACACCATCCACAGCTCCAACAACATCAACGCCTCTTCCCTTGTGATCCGCATGGAGCTTGCGGGGCAGGTGATCCTTTGGGCGGCGGACGCCCCCTTCAGCGTGTCGAAGCTGCCCGAAAAATACGCAGAGCATCTCAAAGCGGATATTCTGCAAGTGCCGCATCACGGCTTTCAGTCCGGCAGTGCCGAAAGCGAGATCCGCAGCTACGAGCTGATCCGGCCAACCGTTTGCCTGCTGCCGGTTTCCGATTACAACGCCTATACGATTTTTTGCACCTACCGGGAAAGCACCCGCTTTCTGATGACCAAAGCGGGCATCGGCGAACTGATCACGGGGACTCCGACCCGAACCATCTCCCTTCCGTACACGCCGCCTCCCTACGCCGGGAAAGAGCTGGAGCGCAGCTATCTCTCCGGGCTGGATCGCTGCGGGGCGACCGCATGGATCTTCACGGAACTGAACACGGCGGTTGCCGATGACTTCCGGTTCACCATTCTCAACACCACCACCTTCAAAACCACCGTTTGGATCGAGCTTTTCTTTGAAGATCCCGCAAGGAACGTCCGTTTTATCAAGACGGAAGTGCCCGGGAACGCCATGCGCACCATCTCCGTCACGGGGGACAGCGTCGATCCGGACGCACTCCATTTCAATTGGCTCTCCCTCAAGGCACAGGGGATCCCGGAAAACGCGCCTTTTGCGGCTCGTTTCACCTGCAAGGCGCCCATCGTCGTGTCCCATCGGACGCATCAAGCGTCCTATCATGCTCCGAATCGGTGATTTCCCGCATACAACCCCGTTGCAGTCAGCAAAAACGCCAGTCGTAGGACCGGCGTTTTTTCCTTGCCCGGCCCTTCCCGCGGGGCCCGCTTTGTTTTCTTTGAAAATTCCCGTTCGAGATGTGCGGTTTTTCTTGCAATTTATAAAAATCTATGATATAATACAAAAGTATATCTCTACACGGATCGGGGCGATGGCAAGTTGGACATGGAACGGATTCCGGTTTATGCCGTCGTGGGTCCCACTGCGGCGGGAAAAAGCGCATACGCCGTGCAGTTGGCAAAACGGATAAACGGCGAGATCATCAGCGGGGATTCCATGCAGCTTTACCGGGGCATGGACATCGGTACCGCCAAAGCCACCGCCGAGGAGCGGAAGGGGATCCCCCATCACCTGCTGGACGTGGCGGATATCTCCGAACCCTTCTCCGCAGGGAGGTTCCTTTCCCTTGCGGCGGACGCCATCCGGGAGATCCACGGGCGGGGAAAGACGCCCATCGTCTGCGGAGGCACCGGGCTTTACATCGAGCTGCTGCTTACCGGGCGGAAGCTGACGGAAACGTCGGGAGATCCCGCGCTGCGGGAGGAATTGTTCCGCTTTGCCGAAGAACAGGGAGCGGAAGCGCTGCATGAGCGGCTCCGCAGGCTGGACGAAGCGGCGGCGGACGCCATCCACCCCAACAACGTCAAGCGGGTGGTGCGCGCCATCGAAATCTGTCAAACGGCGGGCATGACCAAAAGCGAAGCGGACAAACGCAGCAACGAGGGGGAAAACCCGTTTCTGCCCACCATCATCCGCCTCACCTGTCCGGATCGGGCCGCGCTGTACGAACGCATCGACCGTCGCGTAGCGGCGATGTTTGCACAAGGGTTGGAACAAGAGGTGCGTTCCCTCTGCGAACGCGGTCTGCGGGAGACCCCCACCGCCTCGCAAGCCATCGGATACAAAGAATTTTACCCCTACTTCGACGGGCTGCACACCCTCGCGGAAGTGCAGGAGGAGATCTGCCGCAATACCCGTCGGTACGCCAAGCGGCAGGAAACATGGTTCTCCCACATGGACGTGCAGGAGACCGTGGAGGTTTTGGCGGATCCCGCCGAATGAAGTTTTGCATCAGACGTAGAAAGGAGCCATACAGGATACTATGAAACAACGCATCCGTGTCTTTTTTGCGCAGTTTGGCTCCAGCGTTCTGCTGTTGGGGGTCTGCGCGTATCTGGTGTTACAGCTCATGCTGGGCATCGGCGAAGTGGTGGACGTGGACCACACCTCCTACGCCACCGTACAGGACACCTTACAGCTTGACGCTTATGTGTTCCGGGACGAAACGCCTCTTTACAGCGGCACCACCGGGACGAATTGCTATCTGGTAGACAACGGCGAACGGGTGGCGGTAGGTTCCACGGTGGCGCTCACCTACTCCGCCGCCACGGACGCAAGCGTGCAGGAACGCATCACCCGTATCGACCGGATGATCCGCATTTTGGAGCAATCCAATCTGTCGGCGGGCGCGCTGACCACGGATCTCACCATTCTTGACCGCCAGATCGAGAACATGACCGTGGAGCTGCTGCGGGAAATCTCCGACGACGCGCTGGACAAGGCGCTGCGGGGCGAGGAGGCTCTTTGGGTACAGCTCAACCGCCGGCAGGCGCTGCTCGGCTCCTCCACCTCCACCGGCAGCTATTCCGCCCGGATCAACCTGCTGCTGCAGGAAAAAGCGGATCTGAACCGCTCCCTGACCGGCACCCCCGTTTCGGTCGCGACCACGACCCCGGGGTATTTCTACAACGCGGTGGACGGCTACGAGACGCAGTTCAGCATCACCGCCATGGAAAACCTCACGTTAGACGGTCTGCAGGCGCTGGCGCACGCGGAGCCGGACTCCGCCATCCTGCAAAACGCCTGCGGGAAGATGGCTGCCAGTTCCTACTGGGGGCTCGCCGTCTCCACCGACAAACGCACCGCCAGCGCTTACGAAAGCGGGCGTTACTATGACGTCCTGTTCCCCTATTCCGGCGGGATCCAGCTTTCCATGAAGCTGGAGCGCAAGGTCGTACAGACCGACCGGGAGGACGCGATTCTGGTGTTCAGCAGCCGGGATCTGCCGGAGGGGTTCGATTTCTCCCGCAGCCAGACGGTAGAACTGGTGGCGGGCACCTATTCCGGCATCCGCGTGGACGTGGACGCCCTGCGTCTGCTGGACGGAGAGCTTGGCTGCTATGTGCTGAACGGAACGCAGGTGGTCTTTAAGAAGGCGGACGTGATCTACCGCAACGAGGAGTTCGTCATCTGCAACGTGCCCTACAACAGCATCCGGGGCAACCGGGAGGACAAAGCGTACGTTTCCGAGGAGTACATTTCCCTGTACGACGCGGTGATCCTCTCCGGGAAGAACCTCTACGTGGGCAAGGTACTGCAATGAGAGGAAGCGACAGAGCGTGAACACCAGAGAAGAGATCAAAGCCAACATCCAACGCATCTTCGGGGAGCTGGACGGGCGCGCCGGGCTGTTGGCGGCCACCAAAACCATCCCGCCGGAGCTGATCAACTACGCTGCCGATTGCGGCGTCACCCTCATCGGGGAAAACCGGGTGGGCGAGCTGCTGGAAAAGTACGAATCCATCGACCGGGACCGATTGGAGATCCACTTCATCGGGCATTTGCAATCCAACAAGGTCAAGTATATCATTGATAAAGTCTCCATGATCCATTCGGTGGACAGTCTCTCCCTTGCCAAAGAGATCGAAAAACAGGCGGCGAAGCGGGAGCTGGTCATGCCGGTGCTGATCGAAGTCAACATCGCCGGGGAGGAAAGCAAGAACGGCATCCCGCCGGAGGAGGTTGAAGGTTTTCTGGAAAAATTGGAGGAATTTCCCCATCTTTCGGTGCGCGGATTGATGACCATTCCGCCGAAAACCGTCCATCCGGAAGAAAATCTGCAAT
>JAFLUP010000082.1 GCA_022508745.1 Oscillospiraceae bacterium
ACGATGACCGACATGGCGTAGTCGATATACGCGGTCTTGATCTCATCCTCGATGCGAATATCCCGTATGGTTTGCTCCGCATGGGAGCTGTAATCAAATTCCTGATCTGCCATAACTGGTTCCTTTCCCTAACGTCAAACGTCCAGATTCACGACGTATTTCGCATTTTCTTCGATAAACGCGCGCCGCGGCTCGACCTTATCCCCCATCAGAACGGAGAACAGCGCGTCGGCGCGGAGGGCGTCCTCGATGGTGATGCGCTTCAGGATGCGTTTTTCCGGATCCATGGTGGTTTCCCACAGCTGTTCCTTATCCATTTCGCCCAGACCTTTGTAGCGCTCCACGCGGACGTTTCCGCCCAGTTCGTCCACGAACATGTCCTTTTCCTCGTCGGAGAAGGCGTACCGTTCCGCTTTCCCGCGGGAGATCTTATACAGCGGCGGTACTGCGGCGAAGATGTGCCCTTCTTCGATGAGCGGCTTCATGTGCCGGAAGAAGAAGGTCAGCAGCAGCGTCCGGATATGGGCGCCGTCCACGTCGGCATCCGCCATGATGATGATTTTCCCGTACCGGAGCTTGCTGATATCGAATTCCGAGCCGATCCCGCAACCCAGCGCCTGAATCAGCGGGGTGATGGAATCGGAGGAGTAGATGCGGTCCACATGGGATTTTTCCACGTTGAGGATCTTGCCGCGCAGGGGCAGGATCGCCTGATACTGGCTGTCCCGTCCGTCCTTGGCGGTGCCGCCTGCGGAGTCGCCCTCCACCAGGTACAGTTCGGTATATTCCATCCGCCGCTCGTTGCAGTCCGCCAGCTTGTGGGGCAGGGAGGAGGATTCCAGAAGTCCCTTCCGGCGGGTCAGCTCTCTTGCCCGCTTCGCCGCTTCCCGCGCACGGGCTGCCGCGATGGATTTCTCCACGATGGTACGGGCGGAGGCGGGATTTTCCTCCAGATAGGTTTCCAGCTTCTCGGAAAGCATATTGGAAACAAGCGTGCGAATCTCGCTGTTGCCCAGCTTCGCCTTGGTCTGCGATTCAAACTGCGCGTCCTCCAGCTTGACGGAGACCACCGCCGTCAGACCCTCCAGAACGTCCTCTGCGGTGAGTTTTTCCTCCCCCTTGAGGATGTTATACTTCTTTCCGTAATCGTTGAGCACCTTCGCCAGCGCCGCGCGGAAGCCGCTTTCGTGGGTACCGCCGTCGATGGTGTGCATATTGTTGGCAAAGGAGAGGATCACGCTGGTATAGGAGTCGTTATACTGCATGGCGACCTCCGCCATGGAGGTATCCTTCGTTCCCGCCACGTAGATCACGTCCGGGTGCAGCACGGAGCTGCCCTTCTGGGCGTTGAGGTATTCCACGAAGGAACGGATGCCGCCTTCGTAGCAGAAGGTCTCCTCCGTGGGCTCGTCCTTTCTCTCGTCCCGCAGGCAGATGTTCACCCCTGCGTTGAGGAACGCCTGCTCCCGCAGACGGGTCCGCACGATCTCATATTCGAAGGTGGTGGTTTCGAAAATACTGCCGTCCGGCCAGAATTGCACCGTCAGACCGTGTTTCTCGGTATCGCCTATGGTCTGGAAGGGTTCCACCGTCTTTCCCTTTTCGAAGGCGATGAAGAATTCCTTCCCGTCGTTATGGTTCCAGACGTTCACCCGCGTGGACAGCGCGTTGACCACGGAAGCGCCCACGCCGTGCAGACCGCCGGCGATCTTGTATCCGCCGCCGCCGAACTTACCGCCGGCGTGCAGCACCGTAAAGATGACCTCCAGCGTGGGGATCCCCAGCTTCTGGTTGATGCCGGAGGGAACGCCGCGCCCGTCGTCCTTGACGATGACGGAACCGTCCTTCGCCAGCACCACAAGGATCTGCTTGCAATGCCCCGCCAGCGCCTCATCGATGGAGTTGTCCACGATCTCGTAGATCAGGTGGTGCAATCCCTTCGAGGACGTGGTCCCGATATACATACCCGGACGTTTCCGGACCGCCTCCAGCCCTTCCAGGACTTGTATTTGGCTGTCGTCATACGCCGCGTCCGGCTCCGCAAACAACCCGTTTTCGTTTTCCAAACTCATGTGTCACACCCATTCCTTCCGTTGCAATCTATGGTTCGCAATGCTCTGCGCCGATAATCCGCTGATATACACGCGGCTCCCGTATGCCTCCCTGACCACCACAAGGCTGCGGGGCAGGTCGGAGGCAAGGCTCACCACGCGAAGCTGTTTTTGCGCCTCCCGGAGGAAGCTGCGCGTCCCTTCTCCCACCGTGGCTTCGTCCATGTCGAAGATGCCGATCACGTCCTCTTCTACCACCGATTCGCCGCCTTCCAGCTGCAAAAACATTCTCATATGTTGCTCCTTTGTTTCTGTGGGGCGCCGCCCCACTCCCCGCTTAAGGGTCAGGGACCCTTAAGAATCCCAACTTTGAAGTTTTTGAGAGGTTGAGGATTCGTTCCCCTTTAAATCGTTTTTGCTTCCCCATGCTCCACCAGAATCTTGCAGGATACGCCCGCCTCCGGCAGCTCCGGCTCGCAGCCGGTGAGGATCACCTGCCTGCCGGAAAGATGGGAAAGGATATATCCGCGTCTGCCCGCGTCCAGTTCGGAAAGGATATCGTCCAGCAGGAACACCGGGTACTCCCCGGTCAGCCGCTTGGACAGCTCGCCTTCCGCCAGCTTGAGCGCCAGCACCGCCGAGCGCTGCTGCCCTTGGGAGCTGAACAGCCGCGCGTTCTTTTTGTTGATCAGCACCGCAAAATCGTCCTTCTGCGGCCCGAACAGCGCCGTTCCCCGCTTGATCTCCATGTCCGTCCGGGCTTCGTACAGGGCTCGGTATGCGTCCCGCAGTTCCTCCGCCGTCTGCCCTTCCTTCGCCCCGATCTGGGAAAGATAGCGCAGCTCCAGCGTTTCCCTGCCGGCGGACATCTCCTTCTGCACCGCCTGCGCTTCCCGCGCAAGATTTTCCAGATAGCGGAACCGGTTGAGGGTGATCACCGCGGCGGAGATCGCCATGCGGTCGTGATACACCTCCAGCAGGTGCCTGTCCGGGTTTTCCCCCTTCAGCAGCGCGTTTTTTTGCTGTAACAGCCGCCCGTACTCGTGGACGGACGCGGCGTAACGGGGAAAGGACTGGCAGATGGCAAGATCCAGAAAGTGCCGCCGGTTTTCCGGCGCGCCCTTCACCAGATGCAGATGATCCGGCGTGAAGATCACCGCCCGGAACATCCCGAGGTATTCCGCCAGCTTCCGCACCGGCTGCCCCTCCACCGAGATCTGCCGTTTCTGGGACTTGCGGAAGAAAACCCCCATCTTCGTCTCGATGGCGTTCTCCGCCCCCCGGGCGAACCGCAGCTCCGCCTTCGCTTCCTCTTCCCCGAACCGGATCAGCTCCCGGTCCTTACAGCCCCGGAAGGATTTCCCCGCGGCAAAGAAGAACATGGCCTCCAGCAGATTGGTTTTCCCGGACGCGTTCTCCCCGCAGATGACGTTCACGCCGTCTCCGAAGGTCAGCGTCTCCTCCGCCGCATTTTTGAAATGATGCAGGGATAATTGTTTGATGAGCATAGTTGATGAAAAACGGCGTCTTTTTTAATCCCGCAGCTTGACCGGCAGGACGAGATACAGATACGTGCCTGTATCCGACGGCGTGACCGGCTGGATCACCATGGAGCCGAACGCGGTGGAGAGGGAAATTTTGATTTCATCGTCCTTGCAGGCGCGCAGGGCGTCCAGCAGGTACCGATGGTTGAAGCCGATCCGGAGATCTTCCCCTTCCTTCTCGATCTTTAACATCACGTTGCCGTTCCCGTCGTGGGCGGCGCCCGCCACGTGGAGGGTGTCCCCTTCGAACCGGCAGCTCAAGGGCATTTTGCTCTTTTCGTCCACCATCAGCGCCGCTCTGGCGACGGCGTCTTCGAATTCCTGCCGGCTGATCTTCACGAAGATCTTGTTCTGCGTGGAAATGGCACGCTTGTAATCCAGATATTCCCCTTCCAGCAGGCGGGAGAACAGCACCATGTCGTCCAGCTTGAAGATGACGTACTTCGCCGTGAATTCCACCCGCAGCATGTCGTCCGTATCCCGCAGCAGTCTGGAAAGCTCCAGCAGCGATTTGCCCGGCACCACAAAGCTGAAGGCGTTCTCGTTGTCAAAGATACATTCCCGCTCCTCCCGCAGTGCCAGACGGAAGTTGTCCAGCGCCACGGCGGTGATGGAACGGTTCTCCACCCGGAAGAACTCGCCCGTCAGAATGGGACGCGCGTCCGCTTGCGAGACCGCAAAGCAGGTGGAGTTGATGATCTCCTTCATCAGGCTCTGGCTGATGCAGAACGCATTCTCCCCGCCCAGATCCGGGATGCTGGGGAACGCTTCCGCCGTCAGCCCGTGGAGGGTAAAATCGTTGGGCCCTGCGGAGATGCGCACGGTGTTCCTGTCATCCGCTTCAAAGGTGATGTCACAATCCGGCAGCATCCGAATGAGGGAAGCGATCTTCTGCGCCTTCAGAATCACCGCTCCAGGCGACTTGGGGATCACCGTCCCCCGGGTCTTGACGCCTTTTTCCAGATCGTACCCGCAGACCGTCAGGACCGGTTCGCTTTCCCCCAATTCAAACAGCAGCCCTTCCAGCGCCGGAAGCGTGCTTTTGGAGGAAGCGGCGGTCATCGCCGGCTGGATCAATTCCAGTAATGTTTTTTTGTCGGATAAAAAGGAAATTCCCATGGTGAAAAGTTTTCATCCCTTCCTGTTTTGTTCTATCAAAACGCTCTTCGCGCGTATCCACCACGAAGTAATTTAAAAAGGTATATGGAAGTAGTAGTAGTAGTAGTAGACCGGGCTAAAAAGTTGAAAACTCCGTTTCGTGGCTCTGCAGCTGGATTCTGCCTGTGGAAAACTTCCCGTTTGGCCTGTGGAAAACCGGGGTAGTTTTCCACATTTGTCCACATTTGTCCACAGGGGAGGCGGAATTCTTTCGGCAAAATGGGGCAAGAAGTGCCGGGAAACCGCTGCCGAAAAAACGCATCCGATACAAGTTTGCGGGGAAGGAGTTCGAACGTTGAAACTTTCTATCGGTCTTTCTGAAACGGAATGTCATTCCCTCAACTGACCGTCATCTCGTCCATGACGATGGCAAGATCCCGGGCAAAAACCGGGTCCTTGCGGATGCGGTTTTCCACCACGTTGGTGGAGTTGATGATGGTGGAATGGTCTTTTTTGAAGATGGAAGCGATCTGCTTGGTGCTGAACGAAGTCTTTTTGCGCACCAGGAAGATGGCGATGTGCCGCGGAGACGCGATATTTGCGTTGCGCTTTGCGCTCAACAGATCCTCCTGGGACACCATGTACTTTTTGCAGACGTATTGGAAGATCTTTTCCACCATATCCTCGTCGTCTTCCCGGGAGCGGAGGAATTCCTTCAGTTCCCGTTCCGCGATGGCAACCGTGCATTTGCAGCCGTTGAGCAGGCAGTACGCCCGCAGCTTCTTGATGGCGCCGTCGATGACGCGGATGTTCTTGGTGATATGCTCCGACAGGAACGTCAGGACGGAAAAATCCAGATCGAAGTTGTAATCCAGCGCCTTGCGGCGGAAGATGGCGGTGCGCAGCGCCGGATCCGGCGCCTGGATGTCCACCACCAGACCCATGGAGAATCTGCCGGAGAGCCTGTCCGCCAGATTGTCGATCCGGTCCGGAGAAACGTCGGAGGTGATGATGATTTGCTTGTTGTGCTGAATCAGCGCGTCAAAGGTGTGGAAAAACTCCTGTTGGATGGCCATTTTTCCGGAGATGAACTGGATATCGTCCACAAGGAGGACGTCCAGATGGCGGTATTTCTCCCGGAACGCCACCGCGGATTTCTGCGCCAGCGCCTCCGTCAGCTCATTGGTGAATTCCTCCCCCGTCACGTAGAGGATCCGGTACTCCGGGTGGGTTTCCCGCAGTTGATTGGCAACGGCGTAGAGCAGGTGGGTCTTCCCCAGACCGCTTTGCCCGTAGAGATACAGCGGGTTGTGCAGGGTAAAGGGCTGCTCCGCTACCGCCGCTGCCGCCTTCTGTGCCAGCTCGTTGGACCTTCCGATGATGAAGGAGTCAAAGGTATAGGCGGGGAGGAAACGTTCCATATAGGCCGGCTCCGGCTTCGGAGCGGGGGGTTCCTCGGCAGGAGGAACCGATTCCTGCTTGTTTTGCTGTGTGCCGGAGGCCGTCAGGCAGACCGCCACCGGCGCCCCCATGATCTTGGAGAGCGTATCCGTCAGAAGCGGGAGATAGTTTGTTTCCACAAAGGGGAGACGGGAATCCGGGAATTGCAGGGTGATTTCCGTACCGGTGACGCGCAGGATCTCCATCGGCTCAAACCAGAGCGTGATGCTGGTGGGGGGGCAGGATTTGCCCAATTCTTCCAGTAAAAAGGATTTCAGTTCGGAAAATTGATCCATCAATCCGCGGCCTTCCTTTCGTTAAACTCATGTATATAATATATCTTATTATAGTATAACATATTTTTGTAGGAAATGCAAGACCCCCCGTTTGCATTTTTTTGATTCCGGGAAAGAAAAATAAAAAATCCCTCTTGACAAACGGGGGAGAGTGTGGTATGGTAAGAAGTACCGACTGTTTGGCATGCGGGTGGTGAAGCGGTCGGCGTTCAGGTTTTTGTCCCGAAAGGCCGCACCCGCCGGGATACGGAGGGATATCGAAGTGGTCATAACGAGGCGGTCTTGAAAACCGTTTGGGGCAATCCCACAAGGGTTCGAATCCCTTTCCCTCCGCCATTAGCGCGGAGGTGTTCCGCGCTAATGGCGGGGGGAAATCCCCTCCGCGAGAAGTAGCGTACGGATTTGCAGAAACATTTCTCCCGAGCGGGAAATCCCCTTGCGCCAAATTTGCGGAGAACAACCAAATACGATTCACTAGTCACTAGCTACTAGCTACTAGCTACTAGTCACTAATTTCATTCACGATGCGGAAGTACTCAAGTGGTGAAGAGGCGCCCCTGCTAAGGGTGTAGGTCGGGTAACCGGCGCGAGAGTTCAAAT
>JAFLUP010000083.1 GCA_022508745.1 Oscillospiraceae bacterium
CCTTTAAGTCTTCAATTTGAAATTTGTCAAATTGAGGCATACGAACATCTCCTTGCTATCACGAATCTATTATATCACAAGTTTTGCCGATTTGCAAGGGAATCGAAGGTGGGTTTTCCGGGTCCATTGCTTGGTACCTTCTATCGCGCCGAGCGCAGCTTCGCCTGAACGCAAGATGAACTGTCAAACCAAGTGCAACAATTTTTGTTCTTAACGGAGCATATCAAAGCAACTGAATCGGATGCAAAAATCCGATGGATACGAATCATTCGAGTCCATCGGATTTTTATCTTGGCTAAGAGGTTTGCTTTCTCACCTCACAGCAGCGCATCACGGTTCGCTATTAAAACGGTTATCTTTATAATTCTCGCCGTCGAGCCAAAACTTGTCATTGCGCGCATGCTCAAAGGTGACGTAATGATGCTCCAGGATTTCCGGGAGATCGTCCCTATACCGCAGCTGGGTATAGGCAGACGTCATAGTGGCGATATCTACATTCCAGTTGCCGCCGTTTTCGCGTGTGTACTTCAGTCCGTCATTTCCACTATTGGCAAAAAGCGTATCGTAGGTATCCACATTTTTATACCGCCAAGACCACTCAGGAAGCTCCGTGACCGTATAATTACCCGGTGCGATCATGATAGTTGTAGAGCTGTTGCCGTGTACGGTTACGATCAAATCCACGTCTTTATCGCCAAAGGTCTTTCCGGTGATACGGTAAAGGAAGCTCTCTGTGCTGTTATCAACAGCCTCGGCGCCCTTTTCCTCAATGGTCAACATCGTCATTCCGGTAGACAGACGGAGAATACCGAGACGGTCGTTGGTATAACGGGCGGGATCCTGCCGGTCTGTGCCGAGACTCCCGCGTTTGGGATCGGTCTTTGACGAGGTGCCGATATAGAAGACGGCGCTTTTCTTGTCAGTAGACTTTGCTTCGGCGATGTAGTCTTTGATGTTTTGGGAAGTGATTTCGGGCTGATCGGTGTAGTCTTCCACCACCTCGCCGTCCTTTTCGACTGTACGCCATTTCCGGGGATCTTCATTGGTGGTGTTCAAACCGTTGCGTACGACCTCATCGAAATAGGTATACGCGGTTTCAAACTGACTTGCGCTATTCTTATCTTCACAGGTCATTTCGGCAAAATGGAGTTTGTTCTTCAAACTGCCCTTATCCAGTTCCTTGTTCGCATCCTCCAAACTGAATGTATAGGTGCCTATCGGAAGGTCGTGCAGCGTGACCGGTTTATTATTAAATGTGCCTGTGATCTTGGTAGCCTTTGCAAAAACCGTTACATAGCCATAATCGTCTGCCTTTGCGTCTTTCTCCAAAGCCTTCAGTTGTTTTCCTGTGTACGTTAGTTCAAAGGTAAAGGTAAACGTCTCGCCGTAATCCCCCAGCTCCTTTTCCGCTCTGTTCTTTTCGGAAAGATCGGTATCCGTGAATTTGCGGGTGGCGTTCAGCTTGATTTCTACTGTAAACAGGTCGCTGTCGGCCACATCGTCAAGATCCTCGATGCCGTAAAGCTCTCGCAGTTCCCCGATCAGCAGTTCCAGCTCCAGCGCGATACCGCCGCCGACCACATCCTGGGTGTATAGGGACATCGCCGTCAAGGTGCGGCCGCAGTTGAGAATCTGTCCTGTGCCGTAATCAGCGGTGGAGGTGGGTTGCAGCTCGCCGGCGTGATAGGGGTCTGTGTCGGAGGCGGGCTTAAAGACGGAATTCCATTTATAGACGGGCTCCTTGATCAGAGAGGAATTTACATAGGCCTCCGCCCGGTCGAAGGGGAAAGTTTCGCCGTGTACGTCCTCAAATTCACTCTTTTTACCGCCGGTACCCTCGATGGGAAGGTAGGCGGCGAAAATGTCCTCGCCCTTGTCGTCCGCAGCGTTCAGACCATCCAGGCTATCCCCCTTCTTTAAGGGAGTGAATTCCACGGTGAGGGAGTACTGCATCCGCTCGGTGTCGGTTTTCACATGGTCCCGGATCGCCTCTCCCGGCTCGATCTGATGCCAGCGGAAGGTGAGAATCCCGATCACGTCCTTGCCGTGGGCATTGATATCACCGTAGTTGTTCAGAATATCTGCGGCATAGCCGTCACTGCCAAGCTGAATGGTGCCGTCCTCGTTGTGAGCCACGCTGGGCAGATACATATAGGGAACGGAGAAGGATTTGTCCTGCTGGTCGTCATCATCGATGCCCAGCCAGTCATTTAACAGCTCGATGAGGGGCTTGTTCAGTTCCTCCTGCTGCGCGGCCACCAGAGCGCGCATACGGGCGATCTTGACCGCGTCCCCTTCCAGATCCGCCGCCTTCTTGCTTTCCAGCACATAGAGATATCGCTGATAGGCATAGCGCCGGAGGTATTCCAGATAGTAGGAATCGGTGACGTATTCGTCCTCGATGTTGGTCAAGATCTGGGCGTGGGAAATGATCTCGCCCTTGAAAACGATATCGTCCAGCGGTTTGGTGTTGAGAGGCAACAGCTGCACATTGACCACCGTGCGCGGGAAACCTTTGGAAGGATAGGGATCCAGCACCACGGAGGGGTCTCTCACGGTGGTGCCGTTTACCACCTTCGTGCCGAAGGTTTTGAACATATCGCTCGTGCCGGAGGAAGCGTCGGGGTCACCGGGGCGATGGACCCAGTTCATGCTCTCCTTGTTGCCCACCAGAAGAATGTCGTTGCCGCCCAGGAAATCCCTCTTGGCCTTCAGGGTGATCCGGGCGTTCCACACTTCCAGGCGATCCGCGCCTACGGAGCCGGTGGGAACGGTCTGCAGGAGCCATTCCAGGTAGTACATATTCCTTTGGGAATCGAAGCGCAGGTAGGGCTTGCGGGCGTTGGGGTCGCTCTCGGCGCCCAGACGGAAAATCTCCTTGGAATTCTCGTTCAAGGTGACAAGTCTGCCATCGCCGGTGACCACCTGACCGTTGGATCGCAAATACCACACCCGTCCTTGATTATCCACCAAGTCAAACCGGGGATCGATGTAGTCCGTGACAGTATAGCCGGACAGGGGCAGGGAGATCTGGGAGAGAATATCGTTTACGAAGATATTCACCAGTTCGCCCAAATTGTCTGCGGCGTAGAAATAATCTTTGCTGCCGTTTTTGTCTTTGGTGCCCGCCAGGGAGATCAGGAATTGTTCGGCCTTGGCATAGTTTGCACTGCCTTCCTTTACGTTACCCATAGCCAACATAACGGTGAAGATGGTATAGCCGTCCTCTTTCAGCTTGTTTGCCAAATCTCTGGCTGTTTCCTTGCTGCCGGCGCCGGTGTCGTTGGTGGTGTCCAAACCGTCGGTGAAGATGATCAGGTACCGGGGCGCATCGTCGTCGGCGGTGTTGCCGTCCTGTTTGTTCTTGCAATCGTTGGGGAACAGGTGGTCATAGAAGGCCTGCAATCCTGTCCATGTGGTAGTGTCGCCGGTGAGACCGAAGTCCCGCAAAAGCTCCGTGCTTTGGGTGATGTCACTTGTCCAGTCCATCATGAGCAACTGGTTACTCATGGCGGCGGTGACGTTTTTGGAGCTGAAGCGCACGGCGGAAAGCTGGGAGGCGGGGGATTGATCGCTCAGCTTGTTGGCAAAGCTGCCCAAAACCCGCTGCAGCGCCTCGGACTTTACGTATTGCGAGTCGTCCAATTCATAAACATAGGAAGCCAAGGGCGGGACAGAATTGCCCCGGGAGAAGAAGCAGCGCAAATTGCCGTTTTTATCCACGTAAAAGCGAATGGGCGAATTTGACTCTGCGGTATAGCTGTAGCCGGAATCGCCGTTGCCGTCAATGACGTCGGCGACTGAGCCATCGGGATTGGCAGTGGTGGAGGAGGGCCCCAGACCGACCAGACGCTTGGCGGTGCCCAGGGAAGCGCTGGTATAGTCTGCCCAACTGTTGCTGTGGGTCACGTAGAACCAGCCGCCTTCTATGGTGCCGTTTTGCAGGGAGCCCAGAATGACTCCGCTCGCGGTTTTTGCGATGGTAGGCACGTTGGGGTCTACGTCGTTGTTAAAAATGTTCTGCTGCGCTGTGATCTTCGAGGCGAAGGCGCCGTCTGCACGTGGGGCGCTATTCAGCAGCCAGTTTCTGCTGGTACTGTCGTCGGGGTCTGGTCTCGGCGTGGAATTCGCAAAATAATAGAGGCCGATCAGCGCGTCGCTGCTGTTCCAATCGCCAGTGCTTGCGACCTGCGCCCCGGTAAGAGCTGTGTCAAACACATAGACATTGTTAATATGAATCGCTGCGCCCTCATAGCTGTCCCGGGCCGGATTGAAGATGATACGGGAGTCTGCGGCAAGGGCGCAGGGAACTTCCACGTTGGTGCCGCCCGAGCCGACGGCACCGTCAATGTAGGAGGTCACAGTGCCGTTCTTAAACACCAGCGTGACCTGCTTTTGCGCTTCGGTATTGGTGAACACCGAGTTGATATCGGTGACAAGGTTATTGCGGTCGGGATTCTGATTGGCACGGAGACGGGCGGCGCTGCTGCCCTGATCTCGGAAAAGGCGGTAATAGTTGCCGGCATCGGTGGTGCCGGTCAGAGGACCGATATACAGCAGTTCCGCGATTTTCCGGTTAGCGTCGTTGCTGGGGTCGCCGGTGCCGGCCACCGACATAGTGAAGGAAATGGTGAATTCGCCGTTTGTGGGAACCGCCACGTCCAGCATGACACCGGTTTTGGAGGGATTTTTGGTATTGTTGTTGGCGGTATAGACGCCGCTGGTATGGAGTCCTTTCTTGCTGTCCATATCCAGATCGCTGTGGTCGCCCGGCCAGCCGGTGGTCACGTTGTCGCTGCTGACGGTGAAGCCAATCTTCGTGTTCGCCTTGATCACTGCGCCTTCCCAATAGCCGATGGGAGCGTATTCCAGCGTGTTTTCGTTGGAATCGAACACGAAGTAGCTGTAACCGCTGACGCCGCGGGGGGAGTTGTCAGTCTTGTTTTTGTTGAGAATCTTGTTGACCTGCGCTTCCGTGAGGAAATACTTGTTCCAACCGCCGTCTTCATTGTTGGGGTCACTTCCCCCCATGTACTGCGTGATACCCAAATCCGCCATTTGCTCTGCGGAGAGACTGATCACGGTGGGGGTGTCGGAAGCAAATGCCATACTGCCGGAGGCGTCCAGGATCATGCCCACCTGAGGTGCGTATCCTTCGATATACCACGCCTCTAGGTCATACAGGAAGGTGCGGCCGTCGCTGTCCCGGGCAATGACGGTATTGTCGGTATGCAGACCCTCTGCGGTGCTGTAAAACCGGGTGGCTGTCACCTGACTCGCGGAAACGCCTGCGGGCAGATCGTTCAGGCTGGTGCAGGCCCGAGAGGAGTCGGCGCGGGACATCACAAGGCTGCCGTCGCTATAGGTATAGGCCCAAGCCGTGTCGATCTCGGGGTTGTCAAACAGTCCGGTGCCGGCAAAAGCCACCTCGTCATTGGTGCCGGTGACGATCTTGCTCTTGTGCATATAGAACACATGACCCTTCACCAGATGTACATAAGGGTCGTAGGTGATGGTGATGCAATTGGAGTCGTAGCTGATTGCACTGTGCCCGGCGGAAATTGAGACGCCGGAGAAGATCTCTACAGGGTCTCCTTCGTCCGTCAGGGGTTTGATTGCCAGTTTGATGATGCCCAGGTCGACGTCCACGCTATCGAGGTAGGGGGAATAGAAATCGTCGTCCACAGGGATCAAAGATTCCGAGCTGTTTTCGGCCTGATTCACCAGGTAAAAGGAAAAGCCGCCTTCGTCCCGGGGTACGATATAACCTTCCACCACCACGAAAAAGTCTCCGTTTTGGTCGGCCTGCCCGCCCTGCAGCTGAGCGTCCTCGTCTACATCCGAGTGCCAGTGACGGACGATAAAATGCATCGCGTCGTCCAAAATGACAACACCTTCGGCAGTCACTGCCGGTACTTCAAAAGCAGGTATTCTTATCAAAGTTAAAAACATCACGATTGCCATCAATAGTGCCATAAAGCGATGATTTATACGATATTTTATTCTCATGGTCATGTATCTCCTCCTGCGATCCTTATGCGAAGGCTGCGAATATACGCATATAGCACTTCCAATTCTACCACATATATATTATATCAGAAAAAGACTGCTTTTTCAAGTGGTTTCAGCGAAAAAAAGGAATCTCAAATCAAATGGCGGAACACATCGCATCAGGCTTCCGAAACAGTGCGGGATTCCGGTCGTTGGCGTCAGTTTTTCGGTATCGACCCAAATCAAAATTGTAATTCCGCATCGTTCGTACGAAACGAGCGGCTGTATTCTTCAAAAATGGCTTGAAATCACGGTTTTCCGTTTGGCAAGTGTGGCCAATTTAGATGCCATTTACTTCAAAGAGTTTTTCCGCTCATTTGTCACGGTTTTTATGTTCTCTTCATCTTTTTTGCGCAAAAAACGTCGATAAAACGAGATCCTCGGGGAAATTTTTGCTGCAAAAAATTTTTCCAAAATCGTAAAACCCGAACGGTTTCTGCTGCGTTTATAGGGTGTAAGGCAAAAAAACATAAGCAAAGGAGAAAAGAAACATGAAAAAGATCAAACTCCTCGCGCTGCTGCTGGCAGCCCTCATCGTGACCGTCGCCTTCACCGGCTGCGGCGAGACCGACGACCCCGATACGAAAGGCGGCGGAAATAACACGACGCAGCCCACGACCGAAACCGAAGAGACCGCTCCCGGCGAGGAGGCAGGGTGTGAGACCTTGGGTCATACCTGGGTAGAGGCTACCTGCACGAACCCCCGCACCTGCTCCGTCTGCGGCAAGACGGAGGGCGAGGTTCTGAGGCACACCTGGACTGACGCCACCTGCACGGAGGCGAAAATCTGCTCTGTCTGCAAAACCACCGAGGGCGAGCCTTTGGGACACGCTTTGACCGAAGCCAACTATCAGGCTCCCGCTACCTGCTCCGTCTGCGGTGAGACCGAGGGCGAGCCCCTGACCCCGGATTTTGTGACCTACGGTATCG
>JAFLUP010000084.1 GCA_022508745.1 Oscillospiraceae bacterium
CTGCACGCCCACATAGAACGGGTGGTCGGTGATCTCCACCGCTTCCACGATGCGGCGGTCCGGCGAGATGCCGCAGATCTTCATGCCTTTGGACTCGATGGCTTCGCGGTATTGGTTATTGAATTCACAGCGATGGCGGTGCCGCTCGGAGATGGGCTGCCCTTCATAACACTCGAAGAAGCGGGTGCCTTCCACCGGCGTGCAGGGATACGCGCCGAGGCGCATGGTGCCGCCCTTATCCATGCTCTCGTTCTGGTCCGGCATATAGCCGATGACGGGATGCTTGGATGCCATATTGAATTCCAGGGAATCCGCGTCCGCGTAGCCGCAGACGTTGCGTGCAAACTCGATGACGGCGATCTGCATCCCCAGGCAGATGCCCAGATACGGGATGCGATTCTCTCTGGCGTAGCGGGCGGCGTAGATCTTGCCTTCAATCCCGCGGCTGCCGAAGCCCCCCGGAACGAGGATACCGTCGTGCCCGGCGAGGATCTCTTTATACGTCTCTTCCGTCAGCGTTTCGGAATCGATCCAATCGATATCGATCTTTGCGCCGTACTCATACCCCGCATGCCGCAGGGATTCCGCCACGGAAAGGTATGCGTCATGCAAGGAAATGTACTTGCCCACCAACGCGATCCGCACCGTCTTGTTGCGGGATTTGATCTTTTCGATCATGGCCTGCCATTCCGTCAGATCCGGCTCCGGCGCGTCGATGCCCAGCTCGCGGCAAACGATCCCGGAGAAGTTGCCCTGCTCCAGCATCAAAGGCGCTTCATAAAGCACCGGGATGGTGATGTTTTCGATGACGCAGTCCGGCTTGACGTTGCAGAACAGGGAGATTTTCCGGCGGATATGCTCGTCAACGTGCTCGTCACAGCGCATGACGATGATGTCCGGCGTGATGCCCACGCTTTGCAGCTCGTTGACCGAGTGCTGGGTGGGTTTGGATTTATGTTCGCCTGCAAATTGCAGATACGGGATGTAGGTGACATGGATGAACAGGCAGTTCTGCTTCCCCGCCTCGCGGGAGACCTGCCGGATGGCTTCCAGAAACGGGCGGCTTTCGATATCGCCCACCGTACCGCCGATCTCGGTGATGACCACGTCCGCATCCGACTTTTTGCCCACGTTATAGATGAAATCCTTGATCTCATTGGTGATGTGCGGAATGACCTGAATGGTTTCCCCCAGATATTCCCCGCGGCGTTCCTTGTTGAGGACGTTCCAGTAGACTTTGCCGGTGGTCAGATTGGAGTATTTATTCAGATCTTCGTCGATGAAGCGCTCGTAGTGACCCAGATCCAGATCGGTTTCCGCGCCGTCCACCGTCACGTAGACTTCCCCGTGCTGCAACGGGTTCATGGTACCGGGATCGACGTTGATATACGGATCCAGCTTCTGGGACGCGACCTTCAGCCCGCGTTGCTTCAGAAGCCGCCCGAGGGCTGCCGCCGTGATCCCTTTTCCAAGCCCGGAAATGACTCCGCCCGTGACAAAAATGTACTTCATGTCTTCTACCTCTCCGCTCTTCATGACCGTTTATAACAAAAAAAGTGTGCCACACCCGCGAACGGCGCATTCCGCCCAACAACTATGGCACCATTATCGTTATCATTATAGTACAGTTTTTTCGTCCTGTCAACACTTTTTTTCCTTTTTTGCAAAAATGTTTCACGTCTTTTCCCCTGTTCCGAAACAGCTTCCGGCGCAAAAAAGGCAAAAGACTCTTGACAAACCTTTTCCGGGCGGTTACAATATCATAATAAAGGAAACCCCCGAAAAGAGGTACTGCGCATGATAAACATTCCGGAGATTTTCGGCAGTCAAGTCTTTAATGACTCCGTCATGAAGAACAAACTGCCGAAAGAAATCTACAAATCCCTCAAAAAGACCATCGAAAAAGGCGAGGATCTGGATATCGGGCTGGCGAATGTCGTCGCCGCGGCGATGAAGGACTGGGCGCTGGAGCAGGGTGCGACCCATTACACCCACTGGTTCCAGCCGCTGACCGGCGTCACGGCGGAAAAGCACGACAGCTTCATCTCCCCCACCGGCAACGGAACGGTCATCATGGAGTTCTCCGGCAAGGAGCTGATCAAGGGCGAGTCGGACGCTTCCTCCTTCCCATCCGGCGGTCTGCGCGCCACCTTTGAAGCACGGGGCTACACTGCGTGGGACCCCACTTCCCCCGCTTTCGTGAAGGACGGAACGCTTTATATCCCCACCGTCTTCTGCTCTTACGGCGGGCAGACGTTGGATACCAAAACGCCCCTGCTCCGCTCTATGGAAGAGCTCAACCGCGAGGCGCTGCGGATCCTGCGGCTGTTCGGGGATACCGTCACCAACTCCGTCGCCACCACGGTGGGACCGGAGCAGGAATATTTTCTCATCGACAAAGAGCTGTATTTGCAGCGCAAGGATCTGATGTTCACCGGTCGGACGCTCTTCGGTGCGCCGGCGCCCAAGGGACAGGAAATGGAGGACCACTATTACGGTACCATCAAGCCCCGTGTCGCCGCCTTCATGCGGGATCTGGACGAAGCGCTCTGGAGACTGGGGGTGCTTGCAAAGACCAAGCACAACGAGGTCGCTCCTGCGCAGCATGAGCTGGCGCCCATCTTCTCCACCACCAATGTCGCGGTGGACGGCAACCATCTGACCATGGAAATGATGCGCCGCATCGCCGCCGATCACGGCATGATCTGTCTGCTGCACGAAAAGCCCTTCGCCGGCGTCAACGGCTCCGGCAAGCACAACAACTGGTCGCTCTCCACGGATACCGGCAGAAACTTGCTGGATCCCGGCAAAACGCCGGCGGAAAACGCACAGTTCCTGCTGTTCCTCGCATCTGTCATCGTCGCGGTGGACGAATATCAGGGGCTGCTGCGGGTCTCCGTGGCGTCCGCGGGCAACGATCACCGTCTGGGCGCGAACGAAGCGCCTCCGGCGATCATTTCCATCTTCCTGGGTGACGAGCTGACTGCCATCCTGCGGGATGTGGAAAGCGGCGCGAGCCATCAGGAAACGCCTCTCTCCGCCATGGAGCTGGGCGTGCATGTCCTGCCCTCTTTCCCGAAGGACAACACCGACCGCAACCGCACTTCCCCCTTCGCCTTCACCGGCAACAAGTTCGAATTCCGTATGCTGGGGTCCGCGCAGAACATCGCACAGCCGAATACCGTGCTGAACACCGCCGTCGCGGACGTTCTTTCCCGCTTTGCGAACCGTCTGGAGGGCGCGGAAAACGTGCTGACGGAAGCGCGCGAGCTGGTAAAAGAAGCCATCCGCGACCACAAGCGCATCATCTTCAACGGAAACGGCTATTCCGAGGAATGGACGGAGGAAGCAACGCGGCGCGGGTTACTCAACCTCTCCTCCACCGTCGCTTGCCTGCCGCAGATGCTGGAGCGCAAGAACATCGACCTGTTCGTCCGCCACGGGATCTACACGGAGCAGGAGATCGAATCCCGCTATGAGATCTCGCTGGAGGGCTACGTCAAGACCATCAACATCGAAGCGTTGACCGCGCTGGAGATGCTTTCCCGGGAGATCCTCCCCGCCATCAGCGCCTATATCGCCGATCTCGGTGACGCCACCAAGTATGAAAAGGCAGTGCGCGCGGAGCTGATCGAGCTTTGCGACCGTATCTATGACAATACCCGGGTACTGGAAGCGGTGACGGCCGAGGGACGCACCATCGACGATCTGCTGGCACAGGCGACCTTCTACCGCGACCGCGTCCTGACGGCGATGCTCTCCGTTCGTAAGGCGGTGGATCTGGCGGAAACCAAAATGCCTACCGAATACTGGCCCATGCCCACGTATACGGACCTGATGTTCCGGGTGTAATAAAACAAAATACAGCGAAAGCCATCCTTTTCGAAAAAGGATGGCTTTTTCCATAATAATCAGCGCTTATTGACCGCATAATAATTCAATATTTGCTTTCCGTCCGTCCCTGCTTTATACTGTATGCGTAACCGAAAACATTTACAGGAGGCAAACAAAATGGTTCAAGCGATCACAGGCGGCTGTTACGGGGACGAAGGAAAAGGCAAAATCACGGATTTGCTCGCGTCAAAGGCGGATTACGTCGTGCGGTTTCAGGGCGGCGCCAATGCCGGGCACACCGTAATAAACAAGTACGGGAAATTCGTGTTGCACCTTCTTCCGTCCGGCGTTTTTCACGATCATACGGTCAATCTGCTTGCAAGCGGCATCGCATTTGACGCAGACGCGTTTTTCTCTGAACTCACCATGTTAAAGGAAAGAGGGGTCCCGACACCAAAGGTGTTGGTTTCTTCCCATGCGCAACTTCTTTTGCCGATCCACAAGCGGCAGGATCGTTTGGAAGAAGAACGTCTCGGAAAGGATGCGTTCGGTTCTACTTTGTCCGGCATCGCGCCCTTTTACGCTGACAAATACGCCAAACGCAATTTTCGCATCGAAGAGCTGTACGCAGACGGTTTGAAAGAAAAAATTGTCCGCTTCTGCGAGGACAAAAACACCTTTTTTCACGCGTTCTACGGCGTCGAGCACGCGATCACGGTTCCGGAAGTATCGGAGTATCTGTTGTCGGTAAGGGAACGCCTTCGTCCGTTTCTTTGCGATGCTGTATCCGTTTTACAGGAAGCGGTCAAGAACGGCAAACGGATCCTACTGGAGGGGCAGCTTGGTTCTCTTCGCGACATAGAACACGGCGTCTATCCGTATGTGACGTCCTCCTCTCCCCTTGCAGGGTTTGCAAGCGCTGCCGCGGGGATCCCGCCATACGAGATCCGTTCGATTACCTCTGTGGTCAAAGCATATTCCACTTGCGTGGGCGCAGGACCGTTCGTCGGGGAGCTTTTCGGTGAAGAGGCGGACGAACTTCGCAAACGCGGCGGGGACAGCGGTGAATTCGGTGCAACCACGGGAAGACCACGCAGAATGGCATGGTTTGACTGTGTGGCAGCGCGGTATGGCTGTATGTTACAAGGGGCGACCGAGGTTGCATTGACCATGCTGGATGTGCTTGGCTATCTGGAACGCATCCCCGTTTGTATCGGGTACACAATCGACGGTCAGTTGACGGAACATTTTCCGGAAACGCATCTTCTTTACCGGGCGGAACCTGTTTACTACCATCTCAACGGTTGGAAGTGCGATATTTCGAGGATAACAAAGTATGAAGATCTTCCGGAAGAAGCAAGACACTACGTAGCTTTTATTGAAAAACAGATCGGTGTCCCTATCAACATGATTTCCGTCGGTCCTGAACGAAATCAGATCATTTTCCGAACATCGCCTCTTGCAAATAAGGAACGATTATGATATAATGATATATACATAAAATATACTTATGGAGACGCTTCGTGAATATCAGTTACGATTGGTACAAAATTTTCTGCTGTGTCGCCGACTGCGGGAGTATCACGCTTGCTGCAGAGAAATTGTATATTTCTCAACCAGCGGTCAGCCAAAGTATTCGTCAACTTGAAGATGCGGTAGGCTGCGCGTTGTTTCACCGTACACCGAAAGGCGTCAAGCTCACGGCGGAAGGACAAGTTTTATACCGTAACGTATCAGCGGGTGTCAGCGCGTTTTCGGAGGGGGAACGTCGCCTGCTCTCAATGTTGCGGCTTGACGCAGGCGAAATCAAAATCGGCGCGAGCGATATGACCTTGGAGTTTTGTCTTTTGCCATACTTGGAACAATTTCATGCGCAACATCCCGGCATAAAGATCGCAATTACCAATCATCCGACGCCTCAGACATTGGCATTGCTGAAACAAGGAAAGATCGATTTTGCAGCGGTCAGCGAGCCATTCTCCCGTGATGATTTTGATTGGACACCTGTGCGTGAAATTCACGACATCTTTATCTGCGGAATCAATGCGAAAATTCCTGCATCCGCGTCCATTCAATCATTGGGGGAACAATTGATTTTGCTGGAACGAGACACCAGTACCCGAACCTTCCTCGACATGGAATTTCGCAAACGCGGCTTTTCTGCTTCTCCAAAATTTGAACTTGCCACGAGCCCGCAAATTGTCAGTTTTGCCGCAAGAAACATGGGAATCGGATGCGTTGTTTCCGATTTTGCCCGGAAAGCGCTTGCGGAAGGAACCGTACGCGAGATCCAAGTGAGCGATCCTTTGCCGCCGCGCCGGATCGGTGTAGTTAGACGCGCAGAGCAATCGACCAAAGCAGCGGACGCATTTTTACATCTGCTTTTGCACAATAAAATAGAAACGGCATAGGATTTCTATGCCGTTTCCTTTTGATTCCTCCGGCGATTCTGCGGTTAGGATCGTTTTATGCCCTATTTTCCGACCGGAAACCATTTCTGCGTTTTATTCGCAATCCTGCAAAGGAACAGCATGACGGGCACCTCGGTCAAAACGCCTACGGTGGTCGCCAATGCTGCGGGAGACGTCGTTCCGAAGAGCGCGATCGCCACGGCAACGGCAAGCTCAAAGAAATTGGACGCGCCGATCATTCCGGCGGGAGCCGCGATCCGATAGGGCAATTTGAAAATCCGGCAAGCGATATATGCGAGCGCAAAAATGAAGCCGGTCTGCAAAATCAGCGGTACGGCAATCAGAACGATATGCAGCGGATTTTCCAAAATCACATTGCCCTGGAACGAAAAAATCAGGATCAGCGTCAGCAAAAGCCCGACGGTGGTGATGCCGTCAAACTTTCCCACAAAGGTGTTTTCAAAATACACCGTGCCCTTTTTCTTTGTCACGAAATACCGTGTCAGCGTACCGCCCGCCAGCGGAATGACAACGAACAGCACCACCGACAGGATCAGCGTATCCCACGGCACAG
>JAFLUP010000085.1 GCA_022508745.1 Oscillospiraceae bacterium
ACTCGCGGAACCGTAAGGTATGTTCGGGTCGGCGCATGTCCGCCCCGAACATGGATTTAATTGTATTTGCTTCGAATTCGCAATGCGCAATTTTTTATATTTTTCGCGGGAGAGGGGGACGGAATTCCTCCCTCCCGCGCTTTCCGTCAGGTCTTTTTGGTCACGATCCCGTGGGTCGCGGGGTTGTCGATGACCGAACCGTTTGCCCGGAACCGGGAGCCGTGGCAGGGGCAGTCCCAGCTTTGCTCCGCCTCGTTCCATCCAAGCGCACAGCCCATATGGGAGCAGCGTTTCAGTTTGGGCGTGAGTAGCCCCAGCATGGCTTCTCCGCCGTTTTGCAGCAGTGGAAGCAGCTTCATCCTGCGTGCCGGATCAAACAGCTTGGCGTAGCGGTTCTTTTGCCCTGTAACCAGATCCGCCAGCACCGTGGCGCCCATCATGGAGCCGGTCATGCCCCAGCCGCCAAATCCCGCGGTGACGTAGACGCCCTTCCCGCCGGAACGGTAAGCGCCGATATACGGCAGGTCGTCCAGCGTCACGCAATCCTGATTGCCCCACGCGCAGACCTCCTCCGCCTGCGGGTAATATTGCCGGGCGAATTCCCGTGCCGCCGCGAATCCGCAGCCTTTCTTTCCCGGTCGCCGGTCGCCGCCGCCGATGAGCAGTAGGTCCCCGTAGGAGCGCAGGTAAATGCCTTTCTCCGCTTCGTCCATGATCGTGCAACCCAAAGAAGGTGCGCCGCGGTAGGCGACGACGAAGGAGCGCTGCTGGTACATCTTTAAGAAGTACAGACCGTATCGGTTGATGAAGGGGAAGTGGGTGGCGACGATGACCTGCTTGGCATGGACATGGGCGCGGTCGGTGATAACGGTGGTCCCTTCCAGCCGGAGCGCCCGGGTATTTTCGTAGACGGTCAGCCCCTTTGCCAGCTGATACAGAAATTTCAGCGGGTGGAACTGCGCCGTTTCCGGCATGCGCACCGCGCCCGCCACGGGGAAGGGCAGAGGCGTGTCCGTGAGGAACTCCGCCGCAAGCCCCAGCGAGCGCAGGGCAGCGGCTTCCGTTTTCATCTTCTCCGCATCCCGCAGGGAATAGGTGAGCGCGGGGAGGTTCTCCAAATCGCAGGGGATCGTCTCCCCGTAGGAGCGAAAGCGTTCGATGGCTTCCCGCTCAGCGTCCAACAGCAGCTTTGCCGCCTCCGCGCCGTGTTTTCGGATGCGGTCGAGGTAGAGGGTTTCCGTCTGCACCGAAAGGACGGCGGTGGTGTTGGCGGTGATGCCGCTTCCCACGGTATTTGCCTCCAGCACGGCGCAGTCGATCCCCCGTTCCCGCAGAGCGGCGGCGCAGAGGATCCCCGCCATACCGCCGCCGATGACGGCGACCTCCGGGGAAATATCCTTTTCTAATTGGGGGAACGCGGGCGGTGCGACGGTTTTGGACCAGATGGAACGCATACAAGGAACCCTTCCGTTTTCTTTTTAGTATGGACGGTCAAAAATCCATGTATGCAGGGAATATTCCCACATAAACGAAAGGAATCAACATCACTATGACCGAACTGGAACGCCTGACCGGGCGAACCTCTCCGCCGTCGGACGCGATTCGCTTCCGCAACGCGCGGATTGTGAATCTGCTCAGTATGTACCTCAATTTCACGCCGCAGGCGATCGACCTTGCGGCGCTGGAGGAGATCGCTTCCTCCTGTAACCTCCCCCGGGAACGCGCTTATGCAGAATGTCTCGCAGCGCTTTGCGAAGTGGGGACGGATGGGATCGAACGGGACTTCACCGCCTCTTACTTTGTCCCCATGGTGCATGAGCTGGATCCCTCCGTCTTTGAAAACGACCCCTACTACCGCACCGTTCGCATCCCTGACGGCGTTCGCGGCAACTGGGAGCTGAAGACTCTCACCCTTGCTCCCTGCGAGGCGTTCGTCTGCGGCGACTTCCGCGTTTTCCCGGACGGACGTATGGTGCCGCAGATCGGTTATTTTCCCCGGGCGTATTCCTACCCGGCGGTATTTGAAAACGGCAGGGAATGGATGACCCTGCTGCCCAACGAGACGGTCACAACCCTCCCTGCGGTGGAAAAAGCGAAGGGCAAGGTGCTGACCTACGGGCTGGGGCTTGGTTACTTTGCGTTCATGGCGTCCGAAAAGCGGTCAGTGACTTCCGTCACGGTGGTGGAGCGCAGTCCGGAAGTGATCGAGCTGTTTCAAACGCTGATTTTGCCGCAGTTCCCGCACCGGGAAAAGATCCGTGTGATCTGCGCCGACGCCTTCGACTACGCGCAGAAGGAAATGGCAAAAGAGCATTACGATTTCGTATTTGCAGATATCTGGCACGACGTGGGGGACGGGAAGGAGCTGTACCTGCGCATGAAGCAGTTTGAGCCTCTTTCACCGAATACGGAGTTCACCTATTGGCTGGAGGACAGCATCCGCTGTTACCTCGCCCGGGAACTCTGGCCGCCGCATGGGTAAAGAAATCAAAAAACGCAAAGCCCGATGGACTTTGCGTTTTCTTATGTTCTGATTCTATTCTTTTTCCGGGAAGATCCTTATGCGTTTCAGCATGGCGTACAGCGGAAGCCCGAGACCGTAGCAGGCGATGATCTGCCCGATGGCTACCGAAAGCGCATCCAGCCCGAGGACGATCCACATTCCCTCAATATCACCGAAAGAAGTAAACCCGTAGCCGAAATACAGCACAAACGGGATGATCAGCGCGTTGAACACCACCGACGGCAGCGGCGCGATCCATTTGACCCATTTCCCTTTCCATTTCCCGATACAGTAAGTGACCGTCGCGGCGAGCAGGGTCGCAAGCGAGCCGAAGATCATGTCCCAGAGGTTGTTGCCGCCCAGCAGGTTGGCGATCAGACACCCCAGCGTCAACCCCGGAACGGCGGACGGCGTAAACAGCGGCAGGATGCAGAGCGCTTCCGAAACGCGCACCTGAATCTGCAGCGACGAAAACTGCCAAAGCAGAAAGGTCAGCACCGCGTAAATCGCGGCGATCATGGCGCCCTCCGTCAGGCGCCGGAGCGTGCGAGTGTTTTTCATTCAATTGTTCCTCCGTAGTTTTGTTTTAAGTGAGGATGGTTTCGAACTCACTGATGCGGAGATTATAGCACGGTTCTCCGCAAAATGCAATAGAAAAATCTAAAATTCCAGCAAGATTTTCTCCATGCCGTCCACGCCATGCGCGAGGTAGGAAGGTCCGGCGGCTTCCAGTTCGCCCGGCTCCGCGTAGCCCATATAGACGCCGAGGCAGTCGATCCCGCTTTCCTTTGCGCCGAGGATGTCGTACTTGCGGTCGCCGATCATCAGCACCCGCGACCGGTCTGTGACCCCCGTCCGCCGAAAGACTTCCTCGATCACGTCGCTTTTGGTTTTCAGCGTTTCCGCAAAGTCGGAACCCACGATCTCGTCAAACGACTCCGCAATGCCCAGCCGCTCCAGAATGGCACGGGCGTACGGTTCCGGCTTGGAAGTCGCCACGCAGAGCGTATGTCCGCGCTCCCGCAGCTTGGCAAGCAGCTCCGGGATGCCGGGGAAGACGTGACATTCCAACTGCCCCTTGGTGCTGTACCGTTCCCGGTAGATGGCGACCGCTTTCTGCGTCTCCTCCTCGGAAAACCCGTAAAAGGTGCAGAAGGAGTAGGAGATGGGCGGACCCATAAAGGGCAGAAGCGTCTGCATATCCTCCACGGCGATGCCGTAGGCGTTCAGCGTGTGGACGACGCTTTTGAGAACCCCCTCCGCCGTGTCCACCAGCGTGCCGTCCAGATCGAACAGCAGGAGATCATATCGCATTGATGGTTCCTCCATAATAGTTATCTTCTTTACTATAACAAAAATGCCGTCGAAATGCAAGAGATATTCCGAAATCCTCTTGACATTCCGCGGAAAATATGTTACAGTATGCATACAATCCAAAACAGGATGCGGCGCTGGCGGTTTATGTGCGTTCACACAGTGCGTCCCATCCGTTGGGGGTTTTTACGACCCCTTGCCGGACCGCCTGGGCAGTTTCTCACGTTCGGTGAGGGAGTGTCCGTTTTTCTTTTCGAAAATAGAAAAAGCATAGATAAGGAGCATCAGAATGGTCAGCATTTACGACTACCTTGCAAGCAATCCCTATCCCGGGCGCGGCGTCGCCATCGGGAAAACCGCAGACGGCAAGCATGCGGTGATCCTCTATTTCATTATGGGGCGCAGCGTCAACAGCCGCAACCGCATCTTCGTTCCGCTGGAGGAGCCCCTCGGAGAGGGCATCCGCACGGAGGCGTTCGACCCCTCCAAACTCTCGGATCCTTCGCTGATCATCTATGCGCCGGTGCGTATGGCAACCGACGGTCGCACAGTGGTCACAAACGGCGACCAGACGGACACCATCGTGGAGACGCTCGCCTCCGGCGGAACCTTCGCAGATGCCCTGCGTACGCGCGAATTTGAGCCGGACGCTCCTAACTTTACTCCCCGTATCAGCGGTGTGCTGGAGGTCAAAGGGGGCAAAGCCTCCTATAAGCTCTCCATCCTGAAGAAATCTCCCTACTGCGACGGCTGCGACCGGCAGTTCTTTGAGTACGCCGAACCGGCAAACGGCGTCGGACACATCATCCACACCTACGCCTGCGACGGCGACCCGATTCCTTCCTTCGCCGGCGAGCCGGTGGCTTTCGGCGTCGGCTCCGATCTGAAATCCATCGCGGACGGCGTCTGGAATTCTCTGCACCCGGAAAACAAGGTCTCCCTGTTCGCCCGCTTTGTTTCGCTGGAGGACGGAAAGACGGAAACCCTTCTATATAATAAAAACGAAAAGGAATGATCACTATGCAGGAACTGGAACTGAAATACGGCGTCAACCCCAATCAAAAGCCCGCGAAGATTTACGTCAAGAACGGCGCTCTGCCCATCGAGGTGCTTAACGGGCGCCCCGGCTATATCAACTTCATGGACGCCTTCAACGGCTGGCAGCTGGTGAAGGAATTGAAGGAAGCCACCGGGCTTCCCGCAGCCACTTCTTTCAAGCACGTCAGCCCCGCCGGCGCTTCCGTGGCGAGTGAGTTGGACGATGTGGAAAAGCAAATGCTGTTCGCTCCGGACTACCCGCTTTCTCCTCTCGCCACCGCGTACATCCGCGCCCGCGGCGCAGACCGCATGAGCTCCTTCGGGGACTGGGTCTCCCTTTCCGACGTCTGCGACGAGGAAACGGCGCTGTTTTTGCAGCATGAGGTGTCCGACGGCATCATCGCGCCGGGCTACACGCCGAAAGCGCTGGAGATCCTCAAATCCAAGCGCAAGGGCGCGTTCAACATCGTGCAGATCGACCCGTCCTATGTGCCCGCCGCAGCGGAGACCCGCGAGATCTACGGCGTCACCTTCGAGCAGGGAAGAAACGACTACCGCATCGATAAGGAGCTGTTTACCAACATCGTATCCCAAAATAAGGACCTGCCGGAAAGCGCCGTGCGGGATCTGATCGTGGCGATGATCACCCTGAAATACACCCAGTCCAACTCCGTCTGCTATGCGTATCAGGGGCAGGCGATCGGCATCGGCGCAGGGCAGCAATCCCGTATCCACTGCACCCGTCTTGCCGGAAACAAGGCGGACAACTACTCCCTCCGCAAGCATCCGAAGGTTCTTTCGTTGCCCTTCCGCTCCGACATCGGCAGACCCGACCGGGACACCGCCATCGACCTCTACATTTCCGGAACGGATTCCGACGACGTCCTGCGGGACGGCGCATGGCAGAACCTGTTTACCGTCCGCCCGGATGCGCTGACCGCGGAGGAGAAGGCGGAATGGCTGGCGTCCGTCACCGGCGTTTCCCTCGGCTCTGACGCGTTCTTCCCGTTCTCCGATAACATCGACCGCGCCTGCCGCAGCGGCGTTCGCTATATCGCCGAGCCGGGCGGCTCCAAACGGGACGGGGACGTGATCGAGTGCTGTGACCGTCACGGCGTGGTGCTGGCGTTCACCGGGATGCGGCTGTTCCACCATTGATTCATCCGGAAACTTGTAAAAAACTTGTAAGAATCATTCAAAAAACGCAAGAAACCCTTGACAGTTGTTGATTTTTATGCTATTATAGGCATACGTAAAAGCATTTTCATCCAAAAAGGAGACAAACAAACATGAAAAAGACACTTGCAATCGCGCTCGTGCTTGTCATGGTCGTTTCCTGCCTCAGCGTGCTCTTTGTTTCTGCTGACGAAGCAGAGGCAAAGCCGTTCTGGGTAGTTGCGTACGATGACGGCTCTTTAGAGGGTGCCGGCGTTATCTTCAGTGACACCGACGGTGCCGGCAAATGGTGGACTCATGTCGCTTTCGCGCCCATTGAAGGTGCTGCAAACGCGTATGAAATCGTTGCGATCAGCGATGGTATCAGCGAAGGCTACGGCGGAAAGGGCGAAAACCTTGATGTTCCTGCCGGCGGTTTCGTGTATGCCGTCAATGTCGGCAATAACTACAAGTCGGATCTCGGCGATCCCAACGGCACCGATTACATCAACGCCAATTGCAATGCGATGATCGCTGATGTGCAGACTTGGAAGGTGGGCGATCAGTTCGTCTTCTCCGGCGTGGATTTTGACAACTTTACCGCTGTCCCGACCACTACGCCCGAAAAGAACTGGTATGATGCGGACTATGTCTGCACCGCAACCTACTCCGTCTACGATCCGAACGCGCAGACCACTCCTGACGAACCGAAGGAACCCGAAGTGGTCGAGGAAGTGATCACCGTTGACGGCGATCTCACCGATACCG
>JAFLUP010000086.1 GCA_022508745.1 Oscillospiraceae bacterium
TGTGGTGGCGGCGCAGAACATATCCGGCACCCTCTACAACCTGTCCGGCGTGGTCTTTATGGCGATCGGCAGTGCCGTCGGCATCCTGATCGGGCAGATGCAGGGAAGGGGAGAGCCTGCGGAGGCGATCCGCGACGAGGACCGCAAGATGATCACCGCTTCCGTCCTTTCCTGTGCGGTGTTCGGCGGGATCATGGCGGCATGTTCCGGCGTGTTCCCGCTGATATATAACACGTCGGATTCCGTGCGCTCCATCGCCACGCAGCTGATCTGTATCAACGCGATCATCATGCCGTTCAATGCCTTTACACACGCGTCCTATTTCACCATTCGCTCCGGCGGAAAGACCGTATTGACCTTCCTGTTCGACAGCGGCTATATGTGGGCGGTCTCCGTACCGCTGGCGTTCTGCTTGAGCCGGTTTACCGCCATCCCGATCGTCCCGCTGTTCTTCCTCTGCAATCTGACCGATCTGCTCAAATGCGCCATCGGTATGTGGATGCTGAAACGCGGAACATGGATCAAGAACCTGACGACGGATGGAATGGGAAAGGATTGCTGATGGAGGTGGAGGATGGTTAGGGAAGTCATACATGATCCGATTCTTCTCGGCGCCAAATCGGATCCGGCGACAAAAGAAGATTTGCAGGTTGCACAGGATCTGCTGGATACGCTCATCGCCAACAAGGACGGCTGTGTCGGGATGGCGGCAAATATGATCGGGGTGCGCAAGCGGATCATTGTGTTCGATCACGAAGGCGCCTATCTGACGATGTTCAACCCCGTGATCCTCAAAAAATCCGGGCCGTATGATACGGAGGAAGGCTGCCTTTCTCTGCTTGGCGGTCCGCGCAGCTGTAAGCGTTACCGATCCGTCAAGGTGCAATGGCAGACCGCGGAGTTCCAGACCCGTATCAAAATCTTCTCCGGCTGGTCCGCGCAGATCCTTCAGCATGAGATCGACCACTGCGACGGAATTTTGATATAAGGCGAAAGGAAACGCCTATTTGCCGGGCTGTTCCCGGTTTGACAGCAGGATTCTGATTCCTTCTAAAATCTTGTAGGATCGTCGGGTTTGGGGCAGTTTGCCAAAGGTTAACCAATTTCGCACTTAACGATGTGAAGTTCTGCTAAAATCGGATATAGGTCTCCAACCGGGACATTGACAGCGTGCATTTGCCAGAGGGCGGATTCTCCATCCACCTTATCATACTCCCATTGCACATCGCTTTCACAATCATCCTCTTCGTCCATGTTGTAATCGGCAAACAATTCAGCCCCTTCCATTTTCTCAAGCGCTTCACTGGAAAGGGGATTATTTTCTTTCAAATAATTGACTGCTTCTGCTACACGATCGGAAAAACGGCAGTATGCTTTTTCAAAGGAATCAAAAACTTCCGGCTTTTCGGTTCCTTCAAAATGGATCGTGTTGGTTTCATGCCAACCATAACAAATCGGAGAAAGAGCGCTGCTCCAATAAACCCGTCCATACAGGACAAAAACTTCTTTCATATAGCACGCTCCTTTTTATAATGGGATCCTTGGAATGATTATATCATAGAGATTAGAAAAGTACAACTTTACAAGGCATTTTTATCAAATGATTTGATTCGCTTGATGAAAAAATCGCCGCAACTTGAAACAGGTCCGTTTTTAACGGACCTGTTTCGACCTTCGGTTCTGCTTTTTGAGGTTTCTTATTCCTTTGCGGCGATGAATTCGCTGATGTAAACGAGGAGCCGCTCGAACTGCGCTTCCGTGAGGGTTGCGGAGCTGCGTTCCGTGACGGAATAGCTGTAGCTCTCTCCCAATGCGCTCTGCATCCATCCTTGCTCGTCGTATCGGTAGAAGCAGTGGGAGATACGATTGTCCTCGTAGGAATCCGGGTCGTCCGACGCGTACTGATCCCGGTTGATGCATTTGCCGGTTTCATCGTACTCGTAAAGGGTGATGGTGTAGGCACAGAAGCTGCCGTAGCGCGTCATGGTGATCTCCTTGACCGGCTTGCCCTCCGCGTTGTATTCGTATTCGTAGGAGGCTTCGACGCTCCCGTCGTGCGGGCTGTACTGCACGCGTCTTAGCATATTTCCTTCCGCGTCGTACTCGTACAGCTCCCGTGCGGTCCCGTCAGGGAGAATGTACCGCTTGGTTTGTATCCCGCGCTCGTCATACGTGGATTCGTACACCGCCGAGACGCCGCGGCTCTCATAGTCAATCGTCTGCCGGATCTCTCTCCCGTTCGCGTCGTATTCGCGCTCCTCGCGCTCCCGCAGAACGCCCTCCGCATCGCTTGCGACCCGCCGGAGCAGTCTGCCGCCCTCGTCGTAGGTGTATTCGGTGCTCGCGTCCACGTCGAAGAAACGGTAATGGGAAATCTGCCCGGCGTTGCCGTTTCCGTCATGATCGGTGTAAACGGTCTGCGTGTGCACTGTCCCGCCCAACGTGTGGTAGCGGTCCTCCAGCACGAGCCAGCCGTGTTCGTCGTATACCCATTCCACCCGCTCGAACTCTTCTTGCCCCAAATAGATCCCGCGGGACATATACAGGGTCTGGTGCCCGGCTTCGTCGTATGCGTTCACCGTCTCGTTCAGAAAATTCCCGTCGCCGTCGGTCGAAGTGCATTTGATCTCATGCCCGGCTTCGTCGTAGGTGTATTCGTCATGGAAAAAAACAGCCCCGTCTTCGTCGGTTTGGATCCACACCGCGATCCTGCCGTCTTTATCGTATTCATATTGGTAGCGGCTTACGTTGGTTTCCAGTGTGTCGTCGTAAGAACGGGAAAGGTGGACGACTTCGGTGGGGTTGCCGTGCCCGTCGTATTTCCATTCGGATTGCCAGACGAGCGTCTCCCCGGAATAATAGGCTTCCCTTTGCAGCAATCCGTCGGAAGTATATTCGCTTTCCTGACGGGATTGCAGAACCCCGTCCCCGTCGTAGTCGGCGATCTCCCGCAGCGTTCCGTCGGGCGCGTATTTCCATACCCGACGGGATTTCAGAACATCGTCCCCGTCGTAGAACGCCTCTTCGGTCTCGTTCCCGTTTTCATCGTACGTATAGAGGTATACATAGGTATCCGGACCGGACTTTCTGACGTACTTGATCCGGTTTCCGTTTTTGTCGTATTCGTATTCCTCCTGCGAATTCACTGTTCCGTCCGCGCTGTATTCGGTCTCTTGCAACAGGTTTCCGCGCTCGTCATACACGAATTCAACGATGCGCGAAACATTGCCCAACAAGTCGTATATGGTCTTCTTGCTTTCTCTGCCGCTTGCGTCGTACGCATGCGTGCTGCGGGAGGAGAGCCGTCTGCCGGAATCTGTGTTGACCGTCTTGAGGAGCGTACCGTCCTCGTTATACGTATGCAGGAGGCGGTATTTTTCATTTCCGTCCTCGTCATATTCGATCTGCACGGTCACATTTCCGCGCTCGTCGTATGCATATTTGCGGTGGTAGCGGAATTCGCCGTCGGCGTATCGATAGGCTTCCTCCAGCGGTCGTCCGTGCTTGTCCACTTCTACGGTCAGCTTGGAACCGTCGCTCCCGGTGATCGTCATGCCGTCCCCGCTGTACAGCAACTCGAACGTGTCTTTTTCCTCCCCGTGCCGGAAGGTCATCTTTGCCGGCAGTTGATACTCCGCCGTCGGGATGTTTTCCTCCGGCAGAGGCTCCGATACGCCGTCCTTCGGGGTCTTGTTGCATGCCGTCAGTATGCAGCACGCCGTTAACGCAAGCAGCAATGCGAGGATGCGTGTTCGTGTAAGCTGTTTCTTCATATAGAAAACCTCATATAGAAAATCATAGATTAAAACGCATTTTTCCTTTTGGCAACGACAGTTTCTCTAAAAACGCTTGGGGTACTACCAACGATTTCTTCAAATTTCCGGCTGAAATGCTGCGTGGTCTTAAAACCGCAGCGCAAAGCAATATCCTTGATCGGAAGGTTCGTAAACTCCAAAAACTTTTTTGCCACCACCAATCGATGGTGCCACAGATATTCGATAGGGGTCATATGCAGTTCGTTCTTAAATAGTTGTGTTATTGTAGAGTGATTGATCGAGGCAGACCTTGCGATGTCTTCCAAAGAAAGGCTGGCAGGATAATTGTTTTCCATATAGATAACCGCTTTCTTCAAATGCGGATTCGATATTTGATCGGCAGAGCCCATTGGATCGTTCTGCCCGATGAATCCGTATGTTCGTTCCAGGAGCAGGATCATTTCCATAAAATAGGACCTGCTTCTGCAAGACCAATACCAATCCGTTTGATCCCGCAGTTCGTTTGCCAGCATGGTAAACAACCTTTTCAGGTTATCTATCTGTTCATCGAACACCGGATATACATATCTTGCTTTGTCGGTAAACGGTTTCAATAGGAACATATCGTGCGCTAAGGCAACTTCCTCAAAGGTTCCGCTGTGTATTCTTGAAAACGTCATATTGACATTCAAAAAAGTGGGGTTGAAATAGACGGAATCGCACTTGAGGTCCCGTTTCCGTAAAAGTTTAGGTGTGGAGGTTTCATCAAAGCAAACAAAGCATGGGCCAATCGCCTCAAACGAAGTGCCGTCCACTTGGAAATATGCCGTTCCCTCGCGAACGATCATCAACAGAAAGCAAGTATTTTCAATTTCCAAATCTTTTAGCGTATCACATTCCACACACTGGATCGGAACCATTTTCCCGAGATTATAACTGCGGTCAACCGTTTGCGGTTTCATCATATCACCTTCTCCATCATGCAAGTATTTTAATACACGCTATCGTTTTGGTCAATATAAAATCTATAAAAATTTGACGTCAGATAAAAGATGATTATGTTCAGATAATCGAAAAGAAAAACGGCCTAAAAGGGTCGGATGCGAGGAACACAAACTCCTCCTATCGCACCCTGCCGCCGCTCCCGCAGGTGGAGGAAGCTCTGCGAAGGGAGAAAGACCGTCAGGAGGAAAGAAGGGAAACTCCTTGGAAGCAAACGCCTCCAATGAGATACCGAAAAATGACCCTTATTTTGATACAAATGCACCCCCTTTGGGCGTTAGGGGGTGCAATTTGAAATCATTTACTCTATGATCGAGGTCAATATGCGATCCAATTCTTTCTCGGTCAATGGATTGCAGCTAACATCAAAGTATTCCCGGTCATCAAGATGTTCGGCGATTGCCTGACACAGGTCATGGTAGTTTCCTTTTTGGGAATATCTTTCAACAAATTCAAGTTCTTCTTTATATGCGGGGATCAGTTGATAAAACAGCACATCTCCTACGCCTTTTACGGATTTTTTAAATCGCGGGCATAGAAACATCCCCCAATAGCCGGCATGGTTATGATAAGCTTCATCTTCGTCAATAAACAAATATTCATAACCGTTTATCAAGCACAGTTCAGCCCTTGGATCATCTCTGTTATTCGTACAGGCGCTTTTTATACAAAAATCATAGACCCCGATCAGGTCATTGCTGATTTCCGAAATGGGAGCTTTGAATTTTAAGTAGACTTCTACAAACGGACTATACCAGTTTGGGTCACGCCATGCACTTTTCTCGATTCTTCTTGCGCTGCAGCCAAAAGATACAAAACAGGTTTCCTTTTCGTTTGAAGCAACAGCAACGTCAATGTGGCGACGCCCTGCATGAATTTCGCCTGTATGCAAGACGCCGATCGTATCCGTATCGAGATCAAACTGCTCCCCAATCGCATCAAGCATCGTATTCATTTGCGCTTCTGTTAAGACGTATTGCCCAAGCAAATCTTTCATCGTTATACGATCCCTTTCTATTTATATAAGTATGATATCACGCACCATGTGACATTTCCAGTACATCTGCTAAAATATCAAAAAAAGAATCACCGCAATTTTGAAACAAAGCTGCGATGATTCCCCTTTGCCATTATTCTTATCGACAGTGGGGAATCTATACTCCGGTTCGCAGCAGCCACTCTCTGAATCATCTGTTTTTTTCGAAATCTCATTTTTTCGTTGACTCTGTATCGCAAATCAGTTATACTATACTACGAATTTATGTTTTGGAGGCAGCACATGGAAAACGATCTTGTCCTGAAGACGATTTATTTGGCTGGCGGATGCTTTTGGGGTACCCAGCACTATTTCGATTGCCTGTCCGGTGTAGTCGGTACTGAAGTAGGGTATGCAAACGGTAAAACAGCGGACCCCACCTATGAGCAAGTGAAATACGAGGCCACCGGTCATGCCGAGACAGTAAAAGTGGTCTATGATCCGACAAAGATCTCTTTAGAAGAACTTCTTGAGCAGTATTATAAAGTCATCGATCCCACCTCTGTCAATAAACAGGGAGAAGATGCGGGCATCCAGTACCGCACCGGTATCTACTATACGGCTTCCGCTGACTGTTTGACAGCAGAAGCCTCTCTGGCAAAGCTGCAGGAACACTATGATAAGCCTCTGGCTGTGGAACTGAAGCCTTTAGAGCATTTCTATCCGGCGGAGGAATACCATCAGAAGTATCTGGTGAAGAACCCCGCCGGCTACTGCCATATTCCCGGATCCATGTTTCAGGCAGCAAAGCAATATAAAAGGCAAAGCGGTCAGTAACGATATCATGCGTGCGCCGGTTGAAGGGATCTACCGTGAAATGCGGAAAAAGTGAAAAGGCATAGTTTAACCATAGCCCTCAATCATTCAACGATTACCACTGATTTAACGATTGCAGGGGCCACACGAGGCCCACAAAG
>JAFLUP010000087.1 GCA_022508745.1 Oscillospiraceae bacterium
GGAACATGGGCACCTGGATCATCATGCGATCCGCCGTGGAAAGATCCATGCAGTCCCCGATGGCCTTGCCGTTGTTGACCACATTATAATGGGTCAGCATGACCCCCTTGGGGAACCCGGTGGTGCCGGAGGTGTACTGCATATTGCACACGTCATGCACGTCGATCCGGCTCCGCCGCTCCTCTACTTCGGAGAGCGGCACGCGGTCTGCCAGCGCCAGCGCTTCCTCCCAGGTATAGCAGCCCGGCTGTGCGGACTGGGTGGTGATGATGTTCTTTAAGAAGGGCAGCTTTTTGCTGTTCAGCCTGCCTTTTTCGCAGGTAGCAAGCTCCGGGCAGAGTTCCTTGATGATGCCCACGTAATCGGAATCCTTATAGCCGTCGATCATGACCAGCGTGTGGGTATCCGACTGCCGGAGCAGGTATTCCGCCTCGTGGATCTTGTACGCCGTGTTCACCGTGACCAGCACCGCGCCGATCTTCGTGGTCGCCCAGAAGGTGATATACCACTGGGGCACGTTGGTCGCCCAGATGGCCACGTGATCCCCCTTCTTGACCCCCATGGCGATGAGGGAACGGGCGAAGGTGTCCACGTCGTCGCGGAATTCCTTGTAGGTGCGGGTGTAGTCCAGCTCCGTGTAGCGGAAGCAGTACTGGTCCGGGAAATGCTCCACCATCTTATCCAGCACGTCCGGGAAGGTCAGATCGATGAGGGTCTCCTTCGGCCAGACATACTCGCCCTCTCCGCTGCGGCTCTTTTGCAGGATCTCCGTCTTGGCGGTCCGCTCGTTGCGGTATTCCTGCATATAGTTTGCAAATTTGGGGAATACCACGCCCGCGTCGCTGAGCTGACTGCTCCAGCGCTTCACCCATTCCAGAGAGACAAAGCCGTCGTACCCGATGGCGTTCAGCTCGTCCAGCATTTCGTGGATGGGAAGATCCCCCTCCCCGAGGAAGCGATACTCGCACACGCCGTCCGTCATGACGCTGTCCTTGACATGGGTGTACTTGATATATGTCCCCAGATTCGCCACCGTTTCTCTGGGGCTTTCGTTCATGTACCGATAGGGATGGTGCATATCCCACAGCGCCGCCACGCCTTTGGAATTTACATCATCCAGCAGCTTCCGCAGGCGCTTGGTATCCGCATATACGCCGTTGGTCTCCACCAGCAGCGTCACGCCGAAGCCCTCCGCGATGGTGCCCAGCACCCGCAGCAGCCCCGCCACATAGCCGTCGTCCACTTCCCCGTCTGGTTCCGGGGCGAGATCCCCCAGCACGCGGACATACGGGGTCCCCAGCTTCTGCGCCAGCACGATGTACTGGGTGATCTCCGTGATGTTTCGACTGTGACTTTCCTTGTCCTTCAGGCTGCACCCGGAGGCGAGACAGGGGATGGTCAGCCCCAGCTCCTTCAGTTTTTTCACCGTCTGCGGCAGCTGCGACTCCGTAAACGGCTTCGCCTTCACCGCAAAAATATCGTTCCCGAGCCCCCGGACCTCGATCCCGTCGAAGCCGATGTCCTTTGCCATGGAGTAGATTTCCGACCAAGAATAATCGGGGCATGCCAATGTTGAAAAGCTGATTTTCATTGCTGTATTTGTTCCTTTGCGTTGGTTTTCGCGGAAAATGTTTTCATATTATACCACATTTTCACATAATATGCAAGCCTTTTTTTAGAACCAGGGGCCGTAATCGTACTGGGTGGGCAGCCCTTCCCGGTACAAATGGGAATCCGAAGAATGGGTCAGCACCTTCGGGATGGCGTACCCGTCCTGCTCCTTGAACTCGATCACCGTCATGCCGGTGTGGCTCATGTCATGATGGACGCAATACTGCGGGAAGGGGATGTCCAGCAGACAGCTGAGGAAGGTCATCCCGAACCCCCGGTGGGCAAACAGCGCCACCCGCTCCCTGTTGGACCGCGTGACCCGATACCTTCCGGTATACCGCTCGTGTTCGTATCCCAGCGAGGCAAACAGCTCGTCCGTTCCGTCATACACCCGTTCCATGCCCTTTTGATACCCGTATTGGCGGAATTCCTCGTGGTCGTACCACCGGAAGGACAACTGCCGCATGGATTCCTCCGTGAACAGCAGCCGGGTGCGGGGATGGTCAAACAGCCATGTCTTGCCGCCTCCAACAGGGATGGTCAGTTCGTCCCAAACGTGAGCCTCGTTGCAGAAATCCAGCAGCGTGGGCTCTTTTTTCACCAAATCGCAGGTGGGTTTTGCCGTCTGGATCGCCCGGTTGGAGGTGGAGGCATAAATGCGGTCGATCCCGTACATGGCAAGCCGTTTTGCCAGCGCATCCGCCTGTTTTTGCCCCAGCGCCGTCAGGGAATCCGGGTCATAGATCGGGTCCCCGTGCCGCAGATAGAAGAAAAGCATATCAGATCTCTCCTTGTTCATAAAATTCGTTTTCATGCAAAGGGGGCGGCTCCCCGTCCGTGGACAGACAGCGGTCATCCTTCTCCGAAAGCAGCGGGAACAGCTTCCACACCGTCAGGACAAGAGCGGCGACCACCGCCGCAAACAGGACGCCGCTGACCGGCGCGGAAAGCGAAAACAATTTCTGCCCGAACCGATAGAGGGCGGGAAAATAGGGAAAATACTTTGCCCGCACGGCAAACGTCCAGATCTCCAGTACGTTGCATACCCCGTGGACGACCATCGCGTACCGCAAACGCCCGGTTTGATGGTACACAAAGGCAAGCCATATCCCCGCAGGCAGCGTGTAGCAGAATTGCGGCAGATTCCGGTGCCAAAGCCCGAAGCACACGGCGCTGAAGAGCGCCGCCGCCCAAACCGGCACGTCCTTTTTCAGCCTGCCGAAGATCAGACCCCGGAAAGCCAACTCCTCCACCAGCGGAGCCATGATCAACATGGTGACGACCCCGGTGATCAAATTCTCGTCCTTCGACGTTGCCAGATGCCTTACCAACTTCTCATCGGTAAAGGCCTGCGCGATATTCAGCATCAGCCCGCCGCCGATCACGATGAGGATCCCCATCGCCACGCACAGACCGTATCTGCCGGCGCTTTTCGCCATACGGCTCCCCCGGAAGATCTCCCTGCGGTGCCGCAGGATCGAGGGAATGTATGCGCCTCCCAGCACGAGAAGCAGACCCGCGACAGCGACAATGAAATTGAGAAGAAATACCACATCGTACATACGACCGGAAAACGACCCCTGTACGCCGCTCAACGGAAACAATGCCCGGTAAAGCGCCTTTGCGGAAAGCAAATGCAAAAGCGTCACGAGGGAGAGAACGGAAGCCGATGTAATCACACGCCTTTTGTTCCAGTAACCTTCTGCCGGGAACAGCCGGGGCCGCTGCACCGTCAGGAAATACCCGTACAGGATCGGCGTCATGGTGGTCAGGTACGCCATAATGCTCGCGCCGCGTCGCCATTCCTCATTGCTTTTGATCCCCAAAAACTTACAGATGGTTTCGGATACGGAAAAATATTGTTGCTGATTCCCGAAGAGCCAGATCTGGAACAACAGCCAACCGATCGCGACCGCCGCGGTCAGCGAGCCCCGAAGGATCTTTGTTTTGATAGGGCTTGAACCCCTGTTTTCCTGCATCCCGTTAAACCTCCAGTTTCGGAAGGGATCTGCTCACGGGGTAGCATAGCATATTTTCCGGTTTTTGTCAACCTGGCGCGAGAGAGTCGCCCTGTTTCTGATTGTTTCAAAAACAATTCCCCTTGACAACGCAAACGGTTTAAAATATAATGGAACAAACGGGGATATCAGGAGGATCAAACATGAATCTCATGAAAAAAGTTTTGCTCTGTATGCTGGGTGTACTCACCTTTGCGCCCGCCGTGCCTACGCTTGCTGCTTCCGCGGAGGAAATCGATATTTTGACCGCCATGCAGACTGCGACATACCACTACGAGGACGATCGGGGCATCGTCAATCTGCCGTACCGCTACTATTTCCCCAGCGATTACGGCGCCAATGGCGACAAGACCTATCCCATCGTTATCTTTTTGCACGGCGCGGGGGAACGGGGAACGGACAATACCTCCCACGTCAGCATCAATACCGACCTGTTTCAGCGGCTGATTACACGGGACGACTGCATCATCATCGCCCCGCAGTGCGCCGCCAACTACCGCTGGGTGGAGCATGATTGGGGGCTTGGTTCCTACACGGCAGACGAGGTCGCTTCCCCCATGTTGAGCGCCGCCATGGATCTGCTCAAGGACATGATGGAAAAAGAAGCGGTGGACCCCTCCCGGGTGTACGCCATGGGGCTTTCCATGGGCGCGTTCGGCGTGTGGGATATGCTCATCCGCGAGCCGGATCTCTTTGCCGCCGCCATTCCTTCCGAAGGCGCAGGGGATCCCTCCAAAGCGGAGCTGCTGGTGAATATCCCCATCCGGACCTTCCACGGCGCTCTGGACACCGCCGTCCCCGTGACCGGCACCCGCGAGATGGTCGCCGCCATTCGGGCAGCGGGCGGCGAGAAGATCTATTACAAGGAATATCCGAATGAGGGGCACGGCTGCTGGTATATGGTGTGGAAAGACCCTACCACTTACAGATGGCTGTTTTCCCAGGTCAACGAATCCAAGCTCCCCGAGGAGCCTGAAGTCTCCGAAGAGCCGGTGAGCTCCGAAAGTTCCGAACCCACGTCCGAACCCGTGCCGGAGCCGTCGGAGGAGCCGGAGACCGAATCCAACGGCAATCTGCCTCTGATCCTCGGCGTATGCGCCGCAATCGTCGCTATCGGCGGTGCTGCCGCAGGCATCCTGCTTGCCAAAAAGAAAAAGAAGCGCTGATAAATTCCTGCCGTTTCGAAAAACGGCGCGGTGAAATCCGTTGAAAAGCACTTGCAATCGCAGGTGCTTTTTTGTAATCAAGCGCAAAAATATGCATCACATTCCGCGATAGCGGAATACATCATTTCGCCACGAAAAAAGCATCCTTACGGATGCTTTTTCATGGAAGATAACCCTTATTTTGATACAAATGCACCCCCTTTTGCGGTTAGGGGGTGCAAAACCTTTTTAGGGGGTGCATTTTCGATTTAGGGGGTGCAAATGGTTCTGGGGGGGTGCAAAACAGTAAAAATAAGGTCAGTTTTATGGAAAGTTTTCTTTTATGTACTTTATTTGTCACACCCGCTGTGCTATAATATTACTACAAATCATTCGGAGGACAATATTTATGAGTTATTTAGAACAAGCAAAAAAGCAGTTGACAGAATATGAGGAAAAACAGAAATCACTTTTTCGGGAAATTAAAGAGACATACGATGAAGATGATTTTTATGAAAGCGAAAGTGACATAGAAAGCGGAATCTACGGCGGCGATATTATTCTTGAATGGTATGAGTATCGCGATGTCGATTATATAGACGATATTGTCAGTTGTCAGGAGCTGCTTGTGCGGGCACTGGAATTTTTTGAACAAAAGGATAAAAAATCACTTCATCATGCAAACAAAGCCTTTGAAACTTTAGTGCATGAGGCTCGTCGTATAAAAAAAGCAAGAACCGAGGATATTCAGCAGGCACAAAATGTTATTGATGCTATGAATGAAATCATCAGAGTTTGCGACGAAAACCGAAAATAACATAAAAAACCCTGATCTCGATACGCTTTGTATCAAAATCAGGGTTCTTCTTTGGTGGAGACATGGGGACTCGAACCCAAGACCTCTCGGATGTGAACCGAACGCTCTAACCAGCTGAGCTATGCCTCCCTATTTGAACGCACGGGGCGTGTCCTCCCACAAGCGTGAAGCTATTGTACCATACTTTTTTTCGTTTTGCAACTACTTTTTTGCATTTTTTCAAAAAAATTTTCGAGAAAGTTTCGCCCATGCCCTCCCCTTGCGGTCACGGAATTTCCAAAAATCAACAAAAAGCCGAGCGAAAAACTATGCAAACCGTAAAAAATGCGTATATGGAAATTTTTTTCGGGAAATCACTGGACATTCTCGCCGGTTCTGTTATAATAAATAGGAAACGATTCAGAAAGTACAAACACACCGGAGGAGTTTGCATGAACCAAAACAACACCCGCAAGTATGTTTATCTTTTCAGCGAAGGGGACGCGTCCATGCGCGAGCTGCTGGGCGGCAAAGGCGCCAACC
>JAFLUP010000088.1 GCA_022508745.1 Oscillospiraceae bacterium
GCTTTCATAAATAAAACTCCGCGCCGTACCCGCGTTTTGGCGGGACGTCAGCGGAAAAAGGAGTATCCCCATGCAAAAAATCCAATCCATGTCAAAGGCACAACATCTCACGTTTCTTGGCCTTATGACGGCGCTCGTAGTTGTTCTGCAACTGATGGGCACATTCATCCGGTTCGGACTCTTCTCCGTTTCGTTGGTCCTGATCCCCATTGTCCTCGGCGCGGCGTTGGCAGGTCCGCTGGAAGGCGCCTGGCTGGGATTCGTTTTCGGCGCAGCCGTGCTGCTTTCCGGAGACGCGAATCTGTTTATCTCCGTCAGCATCCCCGGTACGTTGATCACCGTCCTCGTCAAGGGGACTGCGGCCGGGCTGATTGCCGGGCTGGTCTACCGCCTGATTGAAAAGAAAAACCGGTGGGTAGCGATCCTCGCGGCGGCGATCGTCTGCCCGGTGGTGAATACCGGCGTGTTCTTCGCAGGCAGTTACCTGTTTTTCTTCGACGCCCTTTCGGCAAGTGCGGGGGGCTCGAATGAGGTATTCATGTATATCATCACGGTGATGATTGGCTGGAATTTCCTGTTTGAGCTACTTTTCAACATTGCGCTTTCCCCCGCCGTCCTTCGGCTGACGGAGGTCGGGGAGAAGATCTTCCGCAACCGCAAACGGTAAGAACCCGTAAAGGCACAAAGGCAAAATCGAGGCATTTCGCTCCGATTTTGCCTTGTTTTTTTCCAATCTGTGGGATTCTTAAGGGTGCCGGCACCCTTAAGCGGGGGATGAAAGGGGGCGGTGCCCCCTTCAACCACGCACCTTCCTGCGTATCCCCCATTTGACGCGCTTGTACAGCTCGCAGTACAGCAGCGGGAAGGCGCAGAGAGCTGCGGTGCAGAGCCACTGGGTCGCGTTCAGCGGAACGGTGAGGAACAGCCCGCAAAGAACGGGAAGCTGCACGATGGCGACCTGTATCGCCGTGCCCAGCAGGAAGGAGCCGAGCAGCCACGGGTTGGAAAAGAGGGAGACGTTGCGCAGGGAACGGGCGGAGCGCATATTGAACGCGTGCACCAACTGGGAAACGGCGAGGACGGTGAATGCCATGGTACGTCCGACGGCGAATCCGCCGGAAAGGCTGCCCAACCCGAACGCCAGCAGGGAGAGACACCCGATGAGGATGCCTTCCGCGAAGATCTCCATCCAGCGCAGAGGAGGAAAGAGGGGTTCGTCCCGCTTCCCCGGCGGGTGCCGCATCACATCTTTGGCGGGTTTTTCCAGCCCCAATGAGATGGCGGGGAGGGAATCCGTCACCAGATTCACCCACAGAAGCTGAATGGCCTCCAGCGGCGCCGGCAGGGAGAGCAGAATGCCCAGCAGGACGGTGACGATCTCCCCGATGTTGCAGGAAAGCAGGAAGTGGACGGCCTTGCGGATGTTGCTGTAGATGGTGCGCCCTTCCCGGACGGATTCCACCACGGTGGAGAAGTTATCGTCGGTCAGGATCAGGTCGGAGGCCTCCCTTGCGACTTCCGTGCCGCCCTTGCCCATGGCGCAGCCGATGTCCGCTTTCTTGAGAGCGGGGGCGTCGTTGACCCCGTCGCCGGTCATGGCGACCACATAGCCGTTCTGCCGGTAGGCGTCCACGATGCGCATTTTGAACGCCGGCGTGGTGCGGGCAAAGACGGTGCAGGTGCGCACTTCCTCGGCAAGCTGTTCGTCGGAAAGGTCGCGAAGCTCCGCTTCCGTGCGGCAGGCGTTCCCCTCCCGCAGGATGCCCAGCTTCCTTGCCACGGCGGAGGCGGTCGCGGCGTGATCCCCGGTGATCATCACCGGCAGGACGCCGGCTTCCGCACATTGCCGGACGGCTTCCTCCACGCCCTCCCGGGGAGGATCCTCCATGCCGCACAGCCCGAGGAAGCGGAAGCGCTGCTTGAGCGGGTCGGAGGGAAGGTAATCGCTCTCCGCCACGGCGAACCCGATGACCCGCAGCGCTCCGTCCGCCATTTGCCGCAGGGCGTCGGAGGCGTCCGCAGGCAGCCCGCCGCAGAAGCGGGAAAGCACGTCCGGCGCGCCTTTGAGGTAGGAGAGGTATCGGTTCCCCGCCCGGTGAAGGGTCAGCATCCGCTTGACGTCCGAATCAAAGGGCAGCGTGCGAAGGCGGGGGAACCGCTGTAGCAGAGCGTCCGGGTCCGCGCCCGCCCCCAAGGCGGCGTCCCAGAGAGCGTCCTCGGTAGGGGACGCCCGGTCGTTGCAGAGGATGCTCCCCCGGGCGATCTGTTCCTTGTCCCCGTAGACGGCAGTGACCGTCATGCGGTTGCAGGTCAGGGTGCCGGTTTTGTCCGAGCAGATGACTCCCGCACAGCCCAGCGTCTCCACCGCCGGTAGCCGCCGCACGATGGCGCGCTGTTTCGCCATGCGCTGTACTCCCAGGGAAAGCACCACGGTCACGATGGCGGGAAGTCCTTCCGGGATCGCCGCCACCGCGAGGCTGACGCTGGTCAGGAACATCTCCTTCGGCTCCAGCCCTTTCCAGAGGGAAAGCAGGAAGATCACGATGCAGATGCCGATGGTCAGGTTGCCGAACAGCCCGGAGAGCTTTGCAAGACGCGCCTGCAAGGGCGTTTTTTCGTCCTCCGCGTCCAGCAGGGAGGCGATGCTCCCCACGGCGGTATCCATGCCGGTCTTGACCGCCACGAAGGTTCCGCTGCCGCCGATGACTGCCGTGCCCGCCCAGACCGCGTTGGCGACGTCCCCTGTGGGGGTCTCCGGCGGGAACACCCGGGAGGGATCCTTGCGGATGCCGCCGGATTCCCCGGTGAGCGCCGCTTCGTCCGTCAGCAGTCCGTCCGCTTCCAGCAGCCGTCCGTCGCAGGGGACGATCTGCCCTTTGGACAGCCGCAGGATGTCGCCGGGGACCACTTCCTCGCCGGGGATGGAGCGCTCCTTCCCTTCCCGCAGGACGGTACATTCTGGGGCGGAGATGCGCTTGAGCGCCTCCAGCGCCTTTTCCGCGCGGCTCTCCTGGAACAGCGTTACCGCCGCGTTGAGCAGGACGATGGCGAGGATGATGAAGGGATCGGCGCTGAACTCCCCGTTGAGCCGGTCGGCGGCGAAGGAGATGCCCGCCGCCGCCAGCAGGACCAGCGTCATCTTGTCCGCGAAGGCGGAAAAGAAACGGAGGATGGGGTTCTTGCGTTTGCGCCCGTTGAGGCTGTTGCGCCCGTACATTCGCAGACGTTTGGCTGCTTCTTCTTCCCGCAGACCGGTGCGTTCGGTGTTCAGTTCGCGGAGGAGGACTTCTTGCTCTTCAGAATACCACACGTTGACAACCTTTCTTTATTGGCGGTGTATACGACTTCTTTTCTTTGCAGGAACAGCAAAAACAGATTCGGCAGGATCATCAGGGCGTTGAGGATGTCCGCCGCCGCCCACAGGGAGCCCAGCGGAACAAACGCGCCGAAAAACGCCATGCAGACGGAAAGCAAACGGTAAACGGTTTCCCCGTGGGGGATGGCAAGGAACGTGAGGCAAACGTCGCTGTAATAGCACCAGCTCAAGATTGAGGAAAAGGCGAAGATCGCCGCCAGAACCGTGAACAGCAGGACGCCGCCCCGCCCGAATATCTGCCCGAAGAGCGAAGCTACCCGGAAGTCCCCGCCGCCTGCCACCAGCAGCGCCAGCGCCGTCAGGGTGGAGACCAGAAAGGTGTCCGCAAGGATCTCAAACGCTCCCCATTCTCCCTGCTTTTGCGGGTCGCTTTCCCCGGAGGAGGCGTGCGCCAGCGGAGAGGAGCCAACCCCCGCTTCGTTGGAGAATACCCCTCGGGCGAACCCTTCCCGCAGAGCGCGGGAAAGCAGGCTCCCGGTCACGCCGCCGAAGGCGGCACGCAGTCCGAAGGCCTCCCGCAGGATGCGCCCGAAGGCATCCGGCAGGGCGGGGAGGCGGCAGAGCAGGATCCACAGAAGGGCGAGGAGGTACAGCGCGGAGGCGGCAGGGACCAGTGCGGTGTTCAGTCTGCCGATGCGCTTCCTGCCGCCGAACAGGGCGAACGCCAGCAGGCAGGCGCAGACCGCTCCGCAGACGGTTGCGGGAACGCCCAGCGCGCCGGTGGCCTCCGCCAGCGCCCCGATCTGCGCCAGATTCCCCACCCCGAAGGAGGCGAACACGCACAGCAGAGCGAACAGAACTCCCAGCGGGCGAAACCCCATATCCGTCAGCCCGTAGGGGGCGCCGCCGGTGCAGCTTCCGTCCGGCAGGCGCTTTCGGTGGACGACGGCGAGGTAGACCTCCGCGTACTTCAGCGCCATGCCGGTCAGCCCGCTGACCCACATCCAGAAAACGCTCCCCGCGCCGCCTACGGCGATTCCGTACGCTACGCCGGTGATGCTCCCAACGCCCACCGTTCCGCCGATGGCGGTGGAGACGGAGGCGAGCAGCTCCCATCGCCCTTCCTTCCGTTTGAACAGTCCGCCTACGGTGTTTCTGCACAGCCGGAGGGGGCGGAGCTGGAAGAAGCCCGTCCGCAGGGTAAAGTAGCCGCCGCTGACCACCAGCAGAGCGATCAGGGGAAATCCCCAGAGGATTTCCCGAAATCCCTCAAGGATTCCTTGCAAGGTTTGCAGCATGCGTGGAACCAATCCTTTCAAAGAGAAGCGGTTTTCCGTTGACAAATGCAAAAAAATGTGGTATCTTGAAAATAAAGAAGGAAAAAAGGATGTGTTATCATGGCGGAAGCGATGTTTGCAAAGGCCGGGCGCGGCTATGACCGTGAGCAGGTGGACGCGTTCCTGCTGGAATTGAACCGCACGCACGCGGAAAAAGAAGCGGCATGGGAGGATCAAAAGCGGGAACTGGAAACGGCTCTGGCGGAGGCGAAGGAAGCGCTCAAGGCCAGCGAGGAGCGCAGTGCGGAGCAGGAGAAATCCCTCCGGAGCGCGCTGGAGGCGAAAGAGCGGGAATGTGAATCGCTGCAGGCGAGCATCGGTCAGCGGATGCTTTCTGCGGACGCCCGCGCAGAGGAGATCATCGCGGATGCGGAGCGCAAAGCGAAGGAATTGCAGGCGAAAGCGCACCGTCGCGCGGAGGAAGAGACCGCCCGCATCATCGCGGAGACCCGTGCGAAATGTGCCGTGATCGGACAGGCGGCGGATGCGTTCACCAAGCGCATCGGCAGCGCTTCCGCGGATCTGCGCCGGACGGAAAGCGCCATCAACGACGCCATGGAGGACCTGCGCCGGAAGGCGCTGGGAAATTCGTAAATGGGAACGTCACCCCGTTCGGTCCGCGTGGAGGATGCCTCCCTCTGGCTGCCGGACGTGCGCGCCGGGGAAACAGTCTCCTTGAGCGGCACCGTCTATACCGCGCGGGACGCGGCGCATAAAAAGATCACGGCGCTGATGGATGCAGGGCTTCCGCTGCCCTTCCCGCTGGAGGGGGCGTTCGTGTATTACGCCGGGCCTACGCCCGCGCCGGAGGGACGCGTTTGCGGCTCCTTCGGACCCACCACCTCCGGCAGGATGGACGGCTTCGCGCCGGCGCTTTACCGCCGGGGGCTGAAGGGAACCATCGGCAAGGGGGGCAGAAGCCGGGAGGTCGTGGACGCCATCCGCGAGACCGGCGGCTGCTATCTGATCGCCGTAGGAGGCGCAGGCGCTTTCTATGCCAGTAAAATCGTGAAATACGAGGAGATCGCCTTCCCGGAGTTGGGGTGCGAATCGGTCAAGCGGCTGGAATTCCGGGATTTCCCGCTGACCGTCGCGGTGGATGCTTGCGGGAACGACCTGTTCAAAGCAATGAACAGAGATTAACGCACGATCACAGAAATCAGTGCTAATGTAATTTACAATTAAATTTCATGTTCGGGGCGGACATGCGCCGACCCGAACATACCTTACGGTTCCGCGAGT
>JAFLUP010000089.1 GCA_022508745.1 Oscillospiraceae bacterium
TCGACGAGATCGAAAAGGCGCATCCGGACGTGCTGAACATCCTGCTGCAAATTCTGGACGACGGCCGCATCACCGATTCCCACGGCAAGGAAGTCAATTTCGAAAATACCATCATCATCATGACCACCAACGCCGGCGCCACTGCCGTCTCCCCCACCGGGTTTACCAAGACCGGGCACGAAGGGGATGAGATCCGCATCCGAGGGGCGCTGGAAGCCTTCCTGCGGCCGGAATTCCTCAACCGCGTGGACGAGATCGTGGTGTTCAACCGCCTCACCCGGGAACATTTCGGCGCCATCTGCCGCATCATGCTGGGCGAGCTTGCGGAGGTGCTGGCGGAAAAAGGCATTTCCTTCACCTGGTCGGACGGCGTGATCGACTGGCTGTCCGATCAAGGTTTCTCCGAGCAATACGGCGCGCGCAACCTGCGCCGCCTGATCCAGACCGAGCTGGAGGACGCCATCGCCTCCGAGCTGGTGGCGCGCTACCGGGAGACGGTGAGCGCCGTACACGCGGAAATCCAGGACGGAAAGCCGGCGCTGTCCGTCCTGTAACCCTAACCTTCCCCCATTCCGACGAAAGGAGAGTGTCTGCATGCAACCCATCACAGGAAACGTCCCCGACGGAACGGAACTGCCGCCGCAGATACTTTCCCCCGAGGAGCTTGCCGACACCCTCGGAAGCGATCTGCTTTCCGGGCTTCCCGAGAAACGGGCGCGGAATCGGCTGCGGCGCGTGGGGAAAAACAGCATCCGCAACGAGATCGACATCCGCTTTTCCCAGAGCTTGAAGAACCAGTGCAAAGGGCTGACCAACCTTTTCCTGCTGTCCGCCATGCTGCTGCTCTTCCTGTTTACGCAGGAGACCCTCTATCTGATCGGTATGGGCTGCGTGGTGGTGCTGATGCTCTTCGGCGCGTTGGTGGAATCCCGCGCCGCCGGTGCGCTGAACGTACCGGGCAAATATTCCTCCCTTTCCGTCCGTACGGTACGGAACGGCACAGAAAAACGGCTGGACAGCCGACTTCTGGTGCCGGGAGATCTGATTTTGCTGGAAAAAGGCTGTCTCGTTCCCGCCGACGCGCGGCTGGTGGAGACAGACGGCGATCTGACCGTGCTGGAAACGCCGGTCAGCGGGGAGCGAAGCAGCTCCCGCAAGCACGCGTATGCGATGGGAAAAGGGGACGAAGCCGTCTCGCTCAACATGATCTACGCCGGCACCATTCTCACCGGCGGAAGCTGCAAAGCCATGATCTGCCGCACGGGGAAGCAAACCCTGATCCGTCAGATCCATTCCCGACGGGAGGAATACCTGCCGCCGCTGCTGCGGGGGGTGCGGGAGTTCTGCCGCTATACCTCCGTTGCCTGTGTCCTCGGCTGTTTTCTGCTGATCGTGGTCGGCGCCATGCGCGGAGCGGATGTGAACACCGTTTTCGCCCTCTCCGCCGCCGCGGGAGCCGCCTCCCTGTGCGACACGGCGCTGTCGCTGGCGCTCGTCTCCTTCGGGAACGGGCTGCGGGGCATGGCGAAGGACAAGCTGATCGTCCGCAACATGGACCGGGTCTCCCGTCTGGCGAAGGTCAACACGGTCATGTGTCCCAAAGAGCTGATGTTCCCGCCGCGGAAAGCGCGGCTGTTGAGCGTCTATGCAAACGGGATCGTTTATTCCGCGGACGCGCCTCCCGTGCCGGCGGCGCAGGAGGTTTTGAAGCTCTCACTGGTTTGCTCCGGGCATCCCCGCAACCGCCGTCCTTTCGAGCAGGTGGCTTACGCCTATCTCAAGGACGCCTGCGTGGGCATGGAGGATGTGACCGACAGCTGGTTCCGCATGGATACCTCCCTTTCCGGCGACGGAGAGGTGACAGGTGTTCTGGCACTGCATGACGATAAAAACACCGTGGTCATCAAGGGCGCGCCGGAGAATATCCTCTCCCGCTGCGTGGGCTACGAGCAGGACGGCAAGGAATACCGTCTGGACGACGTGGCACGCCGCAAGATCCTTTCCGCGGCGGAAAGCGCCGCCCGGGAAAATGCGTATTTGGTGGCCATCGCTTCCGGCGTGACGGATGCGGACACCCTGCGCGCTCCCCGCGTGGAGCGGCGCATGATCTTCCGCGGGTTTCTCGCTTTGGGACTTTCCATGGAGGTGGATCCGGCGAGCGCCGTCTTCCGCTGTTCCCGGGCGGGAATCGAAGCGGTGGTCTCCACCGCGGACCCGTACTACACTGCCGCCAGCATTGGCCGCAGCGCCGGGATCATCGAAAACGAGGGGCAGATCATCAGCTCCCGGGAGATCAAGGCGCAGGAACGGGGTATGTTTGTCCTCAATGCGGGAAAATATAAATTGTTTTTAGAACCGGATGACGACCAATGGCAGGATGTGCTGCTGCTGCGGAAGGAGGCGGGCAGGACCGTCGCCGCCGCCGCGACCCGGGAGGAAGAGCTTCCCCTGCTGCGGGACGCGGACGTTTCCGCCGTCCCCGCCACCGCCTGCGACGCCCTGCGGGAATCCTCCGACCTGCTGCTTTTGGAAAACGGCTTCCATGTGCTGGCAAACGGCATCACCGGCGCCCGCGGGCTCTGCTTCCGCTTGCTCTGGCTCATGCAATATCTGACTGCCGGCGTCTTTGCCCTCTTCGCTTCCCTGTTGATCTCCCTGTGCGCCCGAACGCCGCTGCCCATCCATTTGCCGGGACTGCTGTTCAGCGGACTGCTGATCAACCTGATCCTCGCCTGTGCGCTTTCGCTCCTGCCGGTGGACCGCAAGCTGCTTTCGCAGCCCCTCCCGCCGTTCCGCGGGCGTCCGTCCCTCCGGAACCTGCTCCTGCCCCTCGTCTACGGGCTGGGCAACGGGATCTGTTTGAGCGTGCTGGCGATCCTGACGGGGGATCCGGTCTGCGGGATGCTGTGCTTCCTGCTTTCCCAGTTCTTCTACGTCTGCGGATGCCTGTGGCCGGAGGGAGCCTTCCGGCGCAAGAAGTTCGGGTACCGTCTGTTCTGGCTGCTGTTCCCCCTGTTTGCGCTGCTCACCGTCGTCGTGATCGGTCTGCCGGGTCTGAACGAAACCCTCGGCTTTTCCCTGCCAACTTCCAGAAACGCGCTGCTTGCCGCTGCGTTTGCGCTGGGGTGGCAGCTCTGCGTGCAGCTCTTCCTGCTGGCACGCCCCGCCCTGCTGAAAAACAAGAAAAAGAAAGAAATATAAAGAAAAAGGAGTCTTTCATCATGAAAATCACCCAAGACATGCTGATCGGCGATGTGCTGGATCAGTATCCGGACCTTGCGGCCTTCTTCTTTGAGATCGGCATGCACTGTCTCGGCTGCCCGCACTCCCGCGGGGAAAGCATCGCAGAAGCCTGCGAAGTTCACGGAACCGACGTTGACGCGTTGCTGGCAAAGCTCAACGCGGCGGTCGCATAAAAAGGAGGGTACATCATGGCTAAAAAGAAGAAAAAATCCGGTTTTTTCGCTGATTTCAAGGCTTTCATCACCCGGGGCAATATCTTGGACATGGCCGTCGGCGTTATCATCGGCGGAGCGTTCGGCGCGATCGTGACCTCTCTGGTTAACGATATCCTCATGCCCCTCATCGGGATGGTCGCCAACACGCAGGACATCACGGATCTCAAGTATCTCATCACGCCCGCAGAGCTGGCAGAGGACGGCGTCACCGTCGCGACTCCCGAAGTCGCCATCCGCTACGGTGCGTTCATCGCCGCCATCATCAACTTCCTCATCATCGCGTTGACGCTGTTTGTCATCATTCGCTCCGCTATGATGTTCCAGAAGAAGATGGAAGCGCTGAAGAAGAAGGAAGAGGAAGAAGCACCCGCTCCCGAAGCGCCTGCTGAACCTTCCATGGAAGAAAAGACCCTCACCGTTCTGGAAGAGATCAAGGGTCTGCTGGCGAATTCCAACAAAGAAGCAAAATGAACCCCAAAGCGCACTATCTGATGGGTGCGGACGGCGGCGGCAGTAAAACCGCCGTCGTCCTGACCGATTTACAGCTGAACCCCGTTCTCTGCAAGTCCTTTCCCCGCTCCAACCCCGGCGACATCGGCTACGAAGCGACGGAAGCCCTGCTCCTGAACGCCTTTGACGAGGTACGGAAAGAAGCGGGCGTGGAGAAGGAGGAGATCGCCGCGCTGTTTGCCGGCGTGGCGGGGCTTTCCGCCGGAGACTGCACCCCGCGTATGCGGGCGGCGCTGGAACGGGCATACCCCCACGCCGCCGTGGATTGCTCCCACGACGGAATGAACGTCCTGTACGCGGGTTTCCCCAATGGGGAGGACGGCGTTTCCGTAATCTGCGGGACCGGCTCCTCCTGCTTTGTCCGGCGGGGAGATTCCCTCTACCGCATCGGCGGGTGCGGGCAGTTCGACCTGAAGGGCAACGGCTTTGAGATCGGTCGCGCCGCCTTCGCCCACGTGTTCCGTGCCATGGACGGGCGGGACGAAGCCGGCTGGCTGGCAAATGCGCTGAACGACCGGTTCGGCGGCAGCTGCCACGCCCACATCATCGAGATCAACGATTTTACCAAGAACCAATTCGCCGCCCATGCGCCGCTGGTATTCGAAGCGGCGCGGGAGCACGGCGATACAGCCGCTCTCGCCATCCTGCGGGACCAGCTGGGCTACGTTGCCGAGCTGATCCGCACCGCCGCCCTGCTCTTTGACGGGCAGCCCTACACGGTGGCGCTGGCGGGCGGCATCTTCCGGGATCCGCTGACCCTCCCGCTGCTGCGGGAAGGCACGCCGGCGCAGGCGACCCTGCTGCTCCCCGACCGGGAGCCGTACATCGGCGCGGCGGCGGCGGCACGCGCCCTGCTAAATGGCGCGGCGCGTCTGACAGCGGCCCAATTCCCCGCATGCTTACAGAAAGGAAACAACCATTCATGAGCGACATTGTCTACGACGAACTGCGCACCATGCGGCATACCTGTTCCCATGTGCTGGCGCAGGCCGTCAAACACCTATATCCTGATACGAAATTGGCCATCGGCCCCGCCATCGACAACGGCTTTTACTACGATTTCGACTGCGCGGGGAAGCCCTTCACCGCGGAGGATTTCGACGCCATCGAAGCGGAAATGAAGGCCATCATCAAGGCGAATCTGCGCATCGAGCGCTTCACCCTGCCCCGTGAGGAAGCACTGGAGCTGATGAAGGACGAACCCTACAAGGTGGAGCTGATCAACGATCTGCCGGAGGGGGAGGAGATCTCCTTCTACAAGCAAGGGGACTTCACCGACCTCTGTGCCGGTCCTCATGTGGCGTATACCAAGAAGGTCAAGGCGTTCAAGCTGACCTCCGCCACCGGCGCATACTGGCGCGGGGATTCCTCCCGCAAGATGCTCACCCGTATCTACGGCACCGCCTTCTTCAGCAAGGAGGAGCTGGAGGCCTACCTTGCCGCCCAGGAGGAAGCCCGCAAGCGCGACCATAACAAGCTGGGCAGAGAGCTGGGCTACTTCACCACCGTGGACGCGGTGGGACAAGGGCTTCCCATCCTGCTGCCGAAGGGCGCGAAGGTCGTGCAGACCATGCAGCGCTGGGTGGAAGATCTGGAGGAAAGCCTCGGCTGCATCCTGACCAAAACTCCCCTGATGGCAAAACGGGACCTGTACCGCATCTCCGGCCACTGGGATCACTATCTGGACGGTATGTTCATCATCGGGGATCCGCAGGATGAAACCAAAGAGTGTTTCGCCATGCGTCCCATGACCTGCCCCTTCCAGTATCAGGTCTACCTGAACGAGAAGCGCTCCTACCGGGATCTGCCTATGCGCCTGACGGAGACGTCCACCCTGTTCCGCAACGAGGATTCCGGCGAGATGCACGGGCTCATCCGCGTGCGGCAGTTCACCATCTCCGAGGGGCACTATAT
>JAFLUP010000009.1:0-13028 GCA_022508745.1 Oscillospiraceae bacterium
CGTTATACTCGGCAAGGAACACGCCGTTCTCGTCGAAGACGTATCCGGTGCCGTCGATCTCGGTAAGACCCGTGACGATGTAGCCGTTTTCATCGAAGTAGTAGGCATTGCCGCCGATGGTGGCCCATTCGGACTTAAAGGCCTTAACGCCCTCCGAGAGGTAGGTGGTGCCTTCCTCTTCGGTGAACCAGCCGTTCAGACCCACGATCTCGAAGACCGCGCTGTAGGTCACGTCACCGGTGACTTCGCTGATGGCAGGCGTCCAGCCCGCGAAAACGTAAAGGTGATAGTTGTCGGAAGTGTAGACTCTGGTGGGTTCTGCTCCGTCGTAAGCAGGCATGCTGCCGTAGAGAAGCGTCTCTTCCTTCAGAATCTCGTTGCCGTTCTTCCAGATGACGGTGTAGGTTTTGATGAACTCCCTGTAAGTGGCGGTGTAGGTCACATCCTCGGTAACTTCCGTCAGGACAGGCGTCCAGCCGGCGAAGGTGTAACCGAACTGGGCGTCGCCTCTCTTGGTAGGCGTTACGCCGGTGTACACGGGCATTTCACCGTAGCGAACCAATTCCCTCTTGAGCAGGGTGCCGTCATAGTTATTCCATGTGACGATATACTCATTGACCGTCTCGGTATAGACTGCCTTGTAGGTCACGTTGCCGGTGACTTCACTGATGGCAGGCGTCCAGCCCGCGAAGGTGTAGGTGTACTGTGCATTCCCTTCCTTGGTGGGCATCGCTCCGGTGTATACGGGTCTGGTACCGTAGGGAACATTTCTGTCGATCTTCAGAACGGAGCCATCCTCATCTACCCAGGTAACGGTATAGACGTTCACCGTCTCGGTATAAGTGGCGGTGTAGGTCACGTCTCCGGTGACAGGGGCGAGGTCCTTATCCCAACCCTTGAAGGTGTAAGTATACTGGGCGTTGCCCTCCTTGGTGGGAGCAAAGCCGTCATATTGCGGCATTTCTCCGTAGGGAACGTTTTCGTCCGTTTCCAGAACGGTGCCGTCTTCGTTCACCCACTTGACGGTGTAGGTATTGACCGTCGCCTTAAAGGTAGCGGTATAGATCACGTCCTCGGTGACAGGAGCAAGCTCCTTATCCCAGCCCGCGAAGGTGTAGGTATACTGTGCGGTTGCGGGTCTGGTAGGCGTTTTACCGTTATATTCCGGCATCTCGCCCACAGGAACGTCTTCGTCCATCTCCAGAATGTCGCCGTTCCAGTTCTTCCAGATGACCGTGTGACCGTTCGACACGCGGGAATAAACCGCTTTATAGGTCACGTTGCCGGTGACTTCGCTGAGGTTCGGCGTCCAGTACGCAAAGGTATAGGTGTACTCCGTGTCTGCTTCTCTGGTGGGCGTCGCGCCGTCATATTTGGGCATTTCGCCGTAGGGAACGTTCTCATCCGTTTCCAGAACGCTGTCATCCCAGTTGACCCATGTGACAGTGTACGTATTGACCGTCGCCGTATAGGTCGCCTTGTAGGTGATGTCCCCCTTGACTTCGGAAACTTCCGGATCCCAGCCCGCGAAGGTGTACGTATACTTGGCGTTGCCTGCCTTAGTCGGGGTCGCGCCGTCATATTTGGGCATGGTGCCGTAAGGAACGTTCTCATCCGTTTCCAGAACGTCGCCGTTTTCGTCCACCCACTTGACGGTGTAAGTGTTGACCGTCGCCGTATAGGTTGCCTTGTAGGTGATGTTGCCGGTGACTTCGCTGATCGCGGGATCCCAGCCCTTGAACGTGTAGGTATATTGAGCGTCAGCGGGTCTGGTGGGCGTCGCACCGTCATATTTGGGCATTTCACCGTAGGAAACATTCACATCCGTTTCCAGAACGTCGCCGTTCCAGTTGACCCATGTAACGGTATATTTGTTGACCGTCGCCGTATAGGTCGCCTTGTAGGTGATGTTGCCGGTGACTTCACTGATCGCGGGATCCCAGCCGGTCCAAGTATAGGTATACTGGGCGTCGGCGGGTCTGGTGGGATCCGCGCTGTCATAGGTAGGAATGGTGCCGTAGGGAACATTTTCGTCTTTTTCCAGAACGGTGCCATTCCAGTCCACCCAGGTGACGGTGTACTTGTTGACCGTCTTCGTATAGGTCGCCGTATAGGTCGCAGGTCCGGTAACTGCGGTGACTGCGGGATCCCAGCCGGCGAAGGTATAGCTGTACTGTTCGTCGCCTGCCTTGGTGGGGGTTCCGTTGGGATACTCCGGAATCGCACCGTATGCCACTTCGGTTTTTGCCAGCTCGGTGCCGTCCTCGTCCAGCCAGGTGATGGTATAGGTGTTGGTCGTGGTTTTAAAGACTGCCTTGTAGGTCACGTCACCGGTGACCATGCTGACCTCAGGAGACCAACCCGCAAAGGTGTAAGTGTACTGATCGTCGGCTGTCCTGGTGGGGGTTTTGCCGTCATATTTGGGCGTTTCGCCGTAAGGAATGTCCTTATCTGTTTCGAGAACGGTGTTATCCCAGTTCACCCAGGTGACGGTATATTTCGCCGTGATCAGCTTGCTGTCGCTGTCGAACCAGTAGTAGCCCTCTTTCATGAGGTTGTTGGTGATGCCGACCCAGAAGCGGCCGTTCGCCGTCGCAGGAAGTGCGTCGGCCAGGAAATAGTAATAGTCTTCGCCATCCTTGACAAGGCCCTTGCCGTAAACCGCCTGTCCGTTTTCGATGAAATAGACGCGGTTGTTATTGGACCAGCGGAAGATGCCATTGTAGGTTTCCTGCCATACGGCGGTCTCGTCAAAGAGGAAGTAGCCCCAGTTAGATCCGCCGGGGAAAAGCACTCTCGCCACACCCGTAGCCAGATAACCGGTCTGCTGTGCCGCGAAGTACTTGTTGCCGTCCAGCTCGAACCATTGGCCGATCACCCAGCGGGAACCCCATCTGTATTGATAATATCCAGATGAAGTCTTGAGCAAATCGCCACGGGTGAGGACATGATCGGTAAAGACAAAGTTAAAGCCGTCGATATTTCTGTTTCCGTCCGCGGCTGCGCCGGTATCGGGATAGAAATAGTAGGTGTTGGTGACGCCGGCGGTGGCAGTGAGTTCCACCCAGCCGGTCTGCAGCACGCCGAGAATGGCGTAGTACAGGTCGTCCTCCATCTTGAACAGACCGCTGATCCCCATGGGAGTCAGGCAGACGCCGTTCTCATCAAATTCGTAGTAAAGGTTTTCCTCCCCGCCCCTTCTGTCCGGAAGCAGTTGAATTCCGGTCTGGCGTTGGTTGTTCACATAGTAAGCCCAGAGGTTATCCCCGGCAGACTGCCAACCTTCCAGAACGGTGATGTCCAAGGTGAAGGCGTCATCAAACTCGCAGTGGGTGGCTTTAAAGCCTGCGCCTTTGTCATCCGCCAGATTTTCGGAATTATCGTATTGATACAGTCCGAACTGCTGACCCAACTCATCGCCTGCAATGTTGAATGCCTGCGAGCTGCGGATACGAGCGTCATATTCGACCGTACCGCTCATGGTCACCTTAAGTTGATTGTTTTCGTCATAGGACGCGTTTTCCTTCGCCTTCAGCTTGATGCCGCTGAGGGAGACGATGGGACTGACGGAATTGACGTCCAAAGCGTCCGTTCTGTTGATCCAGTTGCAAACCAGCGTCAGCTGATGGGTTTCCTCGTTCCACGTGACACTTGTCTGCTCAAAGCACTCGCAGTTGAACACCAGATGCTCATAGTCAAGCACTTCCATATTGGGATCGATGTTCACGGTGACGGTGACGGTAGAAGAAGGGCTTACGCGCTCCGCCAACACCAGCAGAAGCTGCCAAGGCGTCACGTCATCCGGTGCGTCCAAGAAGCCCGCGAGCAAGGGCAGCGCCTTTTCTATATTCTCGGGGAAGTTCAGGTTGTTCATGTCCAAGGCGAAGATGTAGGAGACCTCCATGTCTTCGCCCGGGGTCAAGATGTGATAAATCACCTCATCGGAATCCATCGCATCCGAGAGGATCTTCTCGGAGTTGGTGACCTCACGATTCCACGCCAGACTGCGGTCGCCGCCGTCCGCATTGTCAAAATCAAACGCCGCTTCGCTCGCCTTAAAGAAGTTGATGGTAGCGGTGGCATAGATGCCATAATCGTTGCTCAACATAGCACCGACCGTGGTGGTACGGATGCTGCATTCGTCCTCTTCTGCCGGATAGAAGGTGAAGCCATCAAAGGTACCTACCTCCTCATTCAGCGCCATAAAGAGCACATCATCCCCGCAAGCTGCCACGGCAATGCCCTCATAGGTCAAGAGAACGGGCATGGTCATGGGAACGCCGTAGATGGCGGTGATATGTTCCCTTTCAAAGCGGATGCCGTTCGGCTCGACGATGTTCAGGGTCTTGCTGCCCGCCACAGTGCCATCCGCCAGAACAAACTGGATCTCCACTTCGCCGAGGCCGGTAGCATGGAAGACGTTTCCTTCCATATATCCTAAGGAGCTATCCGAAACCTTGAGCATGGCCCCTTCGGGGATCTCCGCCGCGTTACCGGAGGAGCTGACGCCGATGTAGGAGACTTCCTGTTCAGCGCCCTTGGTCATGTAATCGTACTGAGTAGAAATCGAAGCGTGATCAAAATCGTAAGAGATCACCGCAGTGGAAACCACCATCAAAGAAGAGCTGACACCGCGGGCAAAGCCGTCGGAAGGACGGTTGACCACGGTCACGTCGTCTGCGCCTTCCGGCTTGGCAGCAAAGGTGGTAGAACCGCCGCCGTCCAGGTTGAGCGCCATCACGCAGCCCGCGTCCAGCATGATCTGTGCGATCTCGATGGCGCTGCCGCCTGCGGAGAAGGGTTCCTGACGGCCGTCCAAGACCATCAGCACCACTTTGTTATCCGCCGTGATACCCACGCAGGTACGGGAAGCTCTGGAAGTATAGTAGTTGGAGCCGGCAGTCACCGCCAGTTCCCCGTCTTTTACCAGGAAGGAGGAAGCACCGATGGCCTCCTGGACCTGGCTCTTGTATTCCGCCCACTGGGCAGAGGTGCCGATGAAGGGAGTGCCGTCCTTGAGGATGGCGAAGAAGGGCTCATTGCCGGCATCCTGATAGACCACGCCCTCCATGACCAGCGCGCCGCTGGGACGGGCGTTCATCATATTGAAGAAGTCGCCGTTAACGCCCACGACGGGGTTGTAGTTTTCTACGTAGAACTCCGAATTGGGATCGGAGTGGCGCTCCAAAGCCGCCGCCATCTGGTCGGTGACGCTGGAGAAGCCCCATTCGGTACCCACGTTGTTCTTATAGTTTGCGTGTACGCTCACATCGGGCCGGGTGATGTCCGCCGTAGCGATGTAGTAAACGATCTGTTTTTTGTCCCTGGTCTGGGCGTACTTGATCTCTTGGGTCACGCCGGGAGCCAGCGTTGACATGGAGGAAGAGAACACGCTGTAATAGGGATTCTCCTCGTCCTCACCGGGGTCCTTCGGATCATCCGGATTCTCCTGTTCATTTCCCCAAGACAGCAAATGGCCGTCGGCCAGTGCAAACAGATAATCTGCAAAGGCATAGCAAGCGGCCTCGCGCAGATTCTTCACGTTATACACGCCGTAGCTGGACTCCAGCATCACCGTTCCGGCGGCTTCGTACGCCTTGAGCAGCGCCGCGCGGACGCCTTCCTGCGTATCCCTGCCGAAATTGTCATTCAGGAAGTTGATGGCACGGATTTCTTCAGTAAGGTCGATGGTATAGTAGTCCTCCATCAGTGCACTCAGCTTCCCGCCGTCTCTTTTCAGATGCGTCAGGAAATAGTTGGCGTCCAGATCGCCGAACACGTCCCGCCAGCCGAAGGAATGCTCATGAGGATCGTCAACGCCAAGATACTTGTTGCGAATCTCATCGGCCATTTCTTCCAACTCGGTGCTTTCCAGCCCGCTGTTGTAGCTGTACTGCATCAGGTCCACAAGGTCCCCTGCCCAGCTTCCGAAATCGGCGTTCTTCGGGTTATAATACCCCATATCCATGGCGCCGAACATATGCTCAAACTCGACTTCCAAACCATCCGGCGTTTTAAACTCGCCGAGGCTGCGAAGATCACCGGCACTGGTTCCACGCTCCGCATCCTTCTCCGCAACATACGCGATAAATGCGGTGTTCGGTTTCCCGGCGAGTGTGTTCCAAGCGTCCTCGCTGTACCGTTTCACACCCGTACGGATGTAGTTCAGCACAAGTGCGACCGCGCCGCCCCTCTCCACGGAAGCGTCCTCTGGATGCTCCGCGGCGTAGCTGTCCGCGTAGCCCTCCAGCACCTTGAGGTCCTCAAGGAATACCGAATATTCGGTAATCGCAGGCTCTTTCTCGCCCGCTTCCTCGGCAAGCACCGCGACAGGCGCAAGCACGCTGAGCAGCATGGCAAAGAGCATGAGAATCGCAACGGAACTCTTCAGTCTTTTCATCTGCATTTCGTTTTCTCCTTACTATGTATCAAATTGTGATATACTGATTATACACCTGACCATGTACCTATTTTATCCCATTGATCAGATAATTGACATCTTCTTGCATGGCGTACAGCCAATCCAGCTCGTCCTCGGGGAGATCTGTCACGTCCCGAAGGGAGATAAGCTCCATGCGGACATTCCGGGCGACGCCGTTCCCGTCCGTCAGACTGCCGATATGACTTCCGCCATCGTAATCCCCCACCGCGATCTCAAAAAGCGGATATACCGTTCCGTCGAGCGCAGCGGAGAAAGTGATCTTCACGTACCCTTCCCCGACTTCCCTCTCGGTTCTGAGCAGCTCTGTCCATTGCTCCGGGAAGAAAAGCCTTCCGTAGCCCGTATCAATGGCGATGGCGCCTTCGACGGCGGTCACGGAAAAATCTCCAGGAGCCGCAGGTTCCGAAACCGCAGGTTCTGTCCTCTCGCTCTCCCCCGCGGGAGGCGAGGCATCGCTTGCGCTCGGCGCAGCGTTCCCCTTCTCACAGCCGGAAAGCATGGCAAGGAGCAATACGATACAGCAAGCGATCAATGTGAGTTTCTTGAACATCTTTTCCGCATCTTTCTTCCATCTATCGAATACTTCTGGAATACGTCTCGAATTTGAGGTTCTGCTGCATTTCCCAATAGTCCTCGTAGGAATGTTCCAGATCCACCAGTTCCCCGTGAACCTTTTGCGCCCGTTCCGCTTCCGGCGTAGGGACCATGTACTCCCCGTACACCTGCGTCAGCACCGCATGAAAATGCACCGGCGCCGAGAAGGAATGACCTTCAAAATTCACGGGAACCGTTTGGCAAAGCCACTCGCGGGGATAAACGTTTTTGCCGTACTTTGACGCCGCTCCAAAGAAGGTGTGGACCATCTTGGATGTACTCCCCTTCCGGTTTTGCACGAAAGCGATCAATGGACGCTTGGGCACCAACTTCGCAAGCAGCAGAAACGCCTTTTTCCCGATATTTGCCGTGGTGTAGCCCCGTGCGTTCAGCGCCTTTGCGATAACAACCTTGGAACACAGGAACTGCATCTTGCGCAGGAACGGATTGTCATAGAGATTATCGCAGGGAAAAAGATCGATAAAAACCCCCATATGGGTCAGGCGGTCCTTGGGTCTGTACCGCTCGATACACGCCGTCCCGTTCCGCCTGAGTTTGGAAAAGAACATCGGCCAGTGGGGGGAAAACTCCCCTTGCAAATAATAGCGTTCCGGATCCAGCTCCGCTTTTGCGACCTCCAGGAACCGCTCGTACTCCGGCCGCAGCATCACAAGGTCCAAATCGTCGTCCCAAGGGATAAATCCCTCGTGCCTGACCGCTCCGAGCAGCGTTCCCGCAAAGAGCATGTAGGAGATCTGGTACTTTTTGCAGATGCGGTCTACTTCTGACAGCATCTCCAACATCATCAACTGATGAGCCCGTAACGAATCCTTCATGTATCTTTCCTATCTGCACTCTGCAAGATCTTCGTATACTTTCTTACATTGCGCCACGCATAGATCATAAAATAAGGGAACGCTTTCATCCGACCGATTCCAACGGCGCGGTAGGTCAGCCACTGCATCCTTGCGGCGCGCAGTTTCTTGCCGGATTTGCTCTTGCTGCTCAACCGGTAGATCAGCAGCGGCTCGTCGATCCCGACGGCGCACGTTCCATCTTTCAGGATGCCCAGCCAAGTGGCAAAATCCTCATGGATCATGGGATCCTGCCGCATCGGATGCTTTTCCAAAGCCGCTTTTTTCACCACAACAGAGGAACAGGAGATCAAATTCTGCTTCAAAAGCTCCCGGTACGTAAGCCGCTCGGGGACGTGCAGGAGATACGCATATCCATCACCTTGCTCATTCACGAAAGCCGAGCCGGTATAGAACAACGGGCAGGCGGGTTCGGAAAGAATCGCAGCAATCTGCTTTTCCAGCTTTTCCCTCTCCCATAGATCGTCGCTGTCCAGAAAAGCGACCCATTCGGCCTTCGCTTCCTTTACGCCGCGGTTGCGGGAATAAGACACCCCGCGGTTGCCGCCGTTGGGCAGAATACGAACGCGTTTGTCCTTTTCAGCGTATGCTTCCGCGACCGACAACGTACGGTCGGCGGAACCGTCCTCTATGATCAGCAGTTCCAGATTTTGGTAGGTCTGCTCCAACACCGAGCGGATGGCCTGTCCAATGGTTTTTTCCGCATTGAAGGCAGGCATGACCACGGAGATGAGCATTTCTTCGCAGGAACGCTTATCCATGACCGCGATCCCCCGCCGTGGGCTTCTCTTCGGAATCCTTCGTCATCTGCTCCGGCCCCATAGCCGTGGTAGCGCCTTCCTGAATCCCTTCCGTGCTTTCCGGCATAAAGAGGATCTTCACCGTAGCAAAGCAGATGCGAAGATCTTCCACAAAGCCGGGCTTTGCGATATACATCAGATCCATCCGTAGCTTTTCCCCGGGGGGCGTGTTGTACTTCCCGTAAACCTGTGCATACCCCGTCAACCCCGCCTTCGCTTGCAGCCGCAGACGGAATTCCGGCATCACCCGGCAGTATTCCTCCGCGATCTGGGGACGTTCCGGTCTTGGACCCACGATACTGAGCGCGCCCATGAACACATCGAAAAATTGGGGCAGCTCATCAATACGCAGCTTGCGGATCCTTCGGCCGACAGGCGTGATCCGATCATCGTTTTCCCCGCTGGAAAGCCTTGCCACGCCGTCCTTTTCCGCGTCCACCCGCATGCTTCTAAACTTATGCAGCCAGAACACGCGACCGTCTTTGGTCAAACGTTCCTGTTTGTAGATAACGGGGCCCCCGTCGGTGAGCTTGATGGCGATGGCGGTCACGAGAAAGACCGGCGAAAGCAGGATCATCGCAAGCCCCGACACCACAATGTCAAACACCCGCTTGCAGAAGAGGTACACCGGCGACGGACGGTACCGCCCCACCTGCAGCATGGCAAGATGGAACATATGCACCCGTTTTGCCCCGCTCATAAGTACATCCCCCACGCTGGGAAGCACATATGCCTGGATATCATGCTCCACGCAGTACTTCAAGAGGATATTCCGCTCGTGGCTGCGGATGCCGCTGAGGAACACCGCCTCGGTGCTTTCCAGTTGGGTCAGATCCCGCAGACATTCTTCCGCCAATAGGATCTTTTCGACGCGGAACTTCTTTTCCAACTCATATTGGTCGAAGCGTTTTTCCAAAATCTCCCGCCGGTCATAGATGATGACGGAGCGTTTGGGCGGAAAGAAGGCAAAATACCATTTATTGGCAAGAAGCGACCACAACATCGCAAGAACAAACTGCAGGGCAAATGTGGCCAGAGCAGGCAGCGGGTTTGGCAGCCTCCGCGCCAATAGACAGGTCACCAGAAACAGAACGCCATCGGAAAGAAAAATCGCAAGTCCCTGACTGTACACCAGCTCCGAGACCCTCCGCAAGGAGAGCAGCAGCGCCTCATACAACCGTGCAAAGGTGAAATACAAAACTACGAACAGCGCTACGATCGCCCAGTTCCCCTTGTTGTAAAAGGGCAGGTACATACGGTCGGCATAATAGCCGTACCAACAGAGTCCGTAAGGAACGGAGATCAGAATGATATGCAAGAGTTTTACGAGACGCAATGAAAGGTCGTGCTTCCATCTTTTCATCATATTTGTTATATATCCTGTATAATCTTCCGCAAAGAACATCCACAAGACAGAGTGTTTTTGCGTTGATGACAGGCGTCTCCCATTCTTAATCAGCCTATTATAGCACGCACCTCCCACATTGTCAACTATTTTTACTGTTTTTTTGGAAAAATGCCCTGGTATTTCTTTACAAAAAATTTAAAGAAATTTTTCGTTTCCGAAAAGATCGGACCCTTTCGGCGCACCTCCTGTAAGTCCACATAGTTTATCACAAATCGACCCAAATGTCAACTCTATTGATATATATTTCCACCCGATTTGTGCAATTATTGTGTAGACTATATTAAAACAGGAGGTTTGAAAATGGTCAACTTCGGAGAGAAACTCAGGACCCTGCGAAAAGAGGCGGGCATGACCCAAACGGAATTGGCAAAAAAATTGAATATCACCAAATCCGTTGTCTCCTATTATGAGCTTCAGGAAAGGACGCCTTCGCCGGAGGTGATCGTCAAATTGGCGGCGGTCTTCCATGTCACTGCCGATTATCTTTTGGGCATTGAGAATAAGAAGCTCATTGACGTTTCGGACCTGACAGAAGACGATATGCGCTTCCTGCTGGTCACCATAGAGACTTTGCGGAAAAAGAATCATCGATAAAGTTTTTTGGAAGATGTTACCAGTTTCTATTTACAAACGAAAAGAAACAGGGGGCTGTCCTGCCGGACGGCCCCTTGTCGTTTTACTTTTTGGAAGAAAGGTTGCTTCAGTTGCAGGAAAGCAGCTTCCGATTTCCGTAATCGTAGGTCATCGTTTTTCTGCTGCGGAGCAGTCTGTCCCGATTCGCACCGATCATAACCACTTTCAGCCATGCGTTGTCCGTATCAATGGTGACCAGATAGAATGCGTCCTGCGACCTCGTCCCCTCGATCCGTTCCATAGAGCAGGGCGCCCGCTTGACGGAGGCGGAGGGGGCTACCAGAATCGGCTGCTTCGGGTAGGCGCTATTGAAGCCGAAATCGCACCCGTGATAGTGCCCCACCAGCCAGCAGACGAACCTTCCGCCGTTGTTCAGGAACGTTTCTACGTTCTCTGCGCCGTGAGCGGCGCCGTAGGCGTTCAACTCCGCGTCGCTGAAGGAACATCCGTCCACCTTTTGGGAAACGGTCCCGTTTGCGTAGTGTTTGGCACAGACCACGTGATAGCCTTTACTTTTCGCGTCATCAAGGGTTTTTGTCAACCATGCGTCTTGCGCAGCATCCCAGTGCATATCGTCCAGAACGATCAGCCGCAGCTTGCTGCCCGCATAATCCTTGTAATAGTAGCAAAGGTTTGGCGTGTAGACCGCACCCCAGCTCGCGATGGGCGCAAGGAAGGTTCCGTAGCATTGTGCGGCGCTGATGCCGTCCCACGTCCAGGTACCCGATGCGCTTTTCACCGCCGAATCGTGATTGCCGATGACGTTGAGAATACGGTCGGAGCCCGCCGTATCCGTCCAGAAGGCAAACCCGTCCGCATATTCTCCGTTCACGCTGTCCCCGGTGTGCAGAATGTCATCAATGTAACCGGCATAGTTGTCCGCGAACGCCAACAGTCGTTCCAGATTGTCGGCATAGGCGTGTACGTCCGAAGTGTGCAGAAACGTGATGTTCGGGCTTGCTTCCCCGGGATCATCCGCGTTGCCGGTTCTGTGTCCTCTTGCCTGCTCCAGCAGATTTTTGATCTCCCGGTCATCGTTGAAATAGAGGATGCCGGTCTTGTCCGTCAGCTCGTCAAAAACGGAGGTTTTCTTGTAGCGAATGTCCTCCCCGTTGACACACAGCTTATCCGGCTTCCAGATCAGAGACGCATCGTTCCCGGTAATGGAAATCAACAAATATCCTGTGTAATCGATGCTCCAGTTCCGGGAAACATTCGGTCCCGAGACGTTGAAACGCTGCTGCAGCCCCTGCACCGTCTGCCCCGGGACGAGCATGGCCTCGTTCCAGTTCTCCACCACCGCCATACGCAGATCCATGGTCACGGATCCGATCTCGCAGGTCAGCCGATCCCCCGCTTTCACGGGAAACACGTAGTGATAGCCGGTTCCTGTCTGCCAGATCCCCTCGCTATTAAACCGGAGGGAATAGGCGTGAAGATTGCGAGGGGTGACGATGGTCTCCGGGGAAGAAGCGCTTTGCGTGTACAGTACCCCCGTATCCACAAAGGCGTTTGTGTGCGTATACGCGATAGGCTCCGTGGAAACCAACAGGGTTTCGCCCTTCCCCACGGCGGAAAGCATGACATAGGCACAGGCGCCGTAATAGCTTCCGTCAAAATAGGCTTTATCCGGGGTAATTTTAAAGTAGTCTGTGTCCAGTTGCTCGATATCCAGAACGTGCATGCCGGCAGAGCTGGACACGCTTCCGCTGTTGGGGATACTCGCGGCCATACGTTCCGTGCAGGTCCCGTTGGCGGTGAAAATGAGCAGTCTGGAATGACTTTGTCCTGCAAACGTGACCCCTTTGACATAGAGCGTCTGCGCGGACGAAAACGGAAGGAACCCCGTGCAGACCGTTCCCGACCCGCTGACATAATAGGGCGAAGAAGAGGTCACATAGTAGTTGTTTCGATACCCCACGCCGTTGAAAACGGAGGAAAGCACCTCCGGATCCTTCGCTGTGGGAAGCAGGTTGGTAAAGAGCGGCAAATCGAGCGCCTGCGCGTAGGCCCAAAGATGCCCTTCGCCATTCACTTCCATCAGGTAGATTTGGTCCTGATCCACCATGCTCTCGGTAGATTCCACGAACTTCGGACCCTTATCCCGGGCAAGAGACGCAAGCCACGCCGTCTCGGACAAGGCTCCCCCGTTGTCCAGATAGGACTGGTAGGCAGACTTGCCCACCGCGCCGGCCGGACCACGCAGCGCTTCCAGTTGCTTCGGTGTGAAGTCCGCGTAAGTGAACGGGTCGCCTTTGTCTCCCTTTTCCCCTTTG
>JAFLUP010000009.1:13128-46772 GCA_022508745.1 Oscillospiraceae bacterium
CACCCGGTGCGCCGCGCAGCGACTCCAGCTGCTCCGGTGTGAAGTCCGCGTAGGTGAACGGGTCGCCTTTGTCTCCTTTTTCACCTTTGTCGCCCTTCTCCCCCTTGTCCCCTTTCACGCCGGAAGCGCCGACAGCCCCGTCGAACACGCCGTTGTCCGCGTCCTTCCGAACGCTTGCGGCGATCGCTTCCGCCTGTTTTGCCGCGTCCAGGATCTTGGCATAGACGTTCGGCGTAGGAGGAGCGGTCAGCGTGCTGTCCTTGTAGCCGCTTTCCCGTACCTGCACCAGCGCTTGACCCGCAGTGATCAGGTCGCCGCAAAAGACGCTCACCTTCATGACGCCGGGTCTGGCGATCGCCTCCCACGGAACGATGCAGCGGTCGTCCTCTAACAGCGCCAGCTTCGCCCCCTCTTTGTAAGCAAAGACGGCGGTCTTGCTCTTTCCCTCCCATTCCTCGGTCAGGAAGGTGAACTCCGCTTGCAGGTAGTTCCTGCTGGAGGAAAAGACTTGGAAGTCATCCGTGCGCAGGATGCTTTGGTTTTGCACTTGAAACTTGATAATCGGTTTCATAAAAAGTCTCCTTTCTTTTTATTTGAATGTATCCTTTTCGGGGACATCCGGGGCAAAAAAGAACCGCATGATTTCCCGCAAGGGAAAACAAGGAGGGGACGCATCGCTTTTTCGCCATGTGCAACTGGAATCCTTGCGTGCGGGTCATTTGTCGTCTCCTTTCTCTCCATCGGTGTGTCCGTATTGGATACATCCGCAGTATATCACAATGTTTCCATTTTGTCAACCCTATATCCAAAAATTTGATCTTTGTCTCCAAAATGGCTTGACATCCACCTTCCCGCATGGTAAAATGAAAGAACAAAGAGACCGAAGGGGGCACCGTCATGACCATCTATGAACGAATCCGTACGCTGCGGACGGCGCAGGGCATGAGTCAGGAGGCTTTGGCGAAAAAAGTTGGCTACGAAGGGCGCAGCGCTATCTCCAAGGTAGAAAAAGGGGACCGGGATGTCAGCCAGACCATGCTCTTCAAATATGCCGAAGCGCTGGGGGTCACCCCCGCCTACCTACTGAATGGAGAGGAAGCGCCCGCGGAAAGGGAAGCCCCCAACGCCGTGTTTCTCGATCAGAAAAACGTCTACATGATCCCGCTGTACGAGACGGTCTCGGCGGGTTTGGGCGCGTATGCCGTCAATCAGGCGGTGGACTACATTCCCCTGTATATCCCCAGTCGGTCGGAGGCAGAGGAGACCTTCTGCATCACGGTCACCGGGGACAGTATGTACCCCAAGATCGAGGAAGGGGACGTGATTCAGGTGCATAAGCAGGAAAGCGTGGACAGCGGGACCATCGCCGTCGTCCTGCTGGATGGCGAGGAAGGGCTGGTCAAGCGCATCGAGTACAGCAAGGACCGGCTCGAGTTACATTCCATCAACCCCATGTACCCCCCCATGCGCTTCGAAGGACCGGAGATGCAGCGCATCCGCATCGTGGGGGCGGTGAAGAAGATCATCAAAAACGTCTGATAACATCTTTTTCGCAAAGAAAAATTTCGTTTTCCCCCTTTACAAACCCGAAAAAGGGTGTTATACTATGAAATAGAAACAAATACAATCAGAAAGGACTACGAATCATGAAGAAAACCTTTGCAGCTCTCCTCGCAGCGGTTCTCGTCGTCACCGCCCTCTGCGCGTGCCTGACCGTTTCCGCCGCGACCACCAACGTGGCAAAAGGCAAATCCTACACGATTTCCCAGCAGTTCCGTCAGAGCACGGAGACCTGGACCTGGGATGACAACGCCCCCATCGCATATCCGGACGACGGCGGCGAACTGACCGACGGGAAGTTTGCCGGCGAAGACTCCGGCTACGGCGACGACGCATGGATCGGCTTCCACGGCGGCGCTCCCGAATACGTGAACGAGCTGGGCTACAGCTATATGCGTGTGGACCTGGGCGAAGTGTATGCCCTCACCGAGCTGAAGCTCTATGTGGGCAGCTCCAAACTGGGTTCCGGCATCACCGCTCCCACCACCGTTGAGTTCTATGTTTCCGAAGACGGCAAAAGCTACACCGGCCTTGGCGAGCTCACCCCGGCTGACACCACGGAAACCGCCATCGTGGAAGTCGCTCAGACGGTGGACGTCTCCGCAAGATACGTAGAGATCCGCATCAAGCGCGAGGGCAACTGGATGTTCGTCACCGAGTTCGAAGCCTACGCGGATACCGCCGGCGGCTCTAACAACGGCGGCGACAAGTCCGACGACAAGTCCGACGACAAGACCGGCGAAACCTCCACGCCCAGCGAGTCCACTCCGTCCGATGATAAGGTCCAGACGGGCGACAGCAGCGTCCTGTTCTTCGCCCTTCTCGCGATGGTTTCCGTCGCAGGCGTGTGCGTCGCGGTTCGGCACGGGCGCAAGGAGTCGTTGAACGGCTAAACCGAACGCAAGCAGAACAAGCATAAGAGAAAGCCATCCCTCGCGGATGGCTTTTCTTTCTTGTCTCCCGCCGGAACGGCTTGTCAATCCCCGTCGGCGATCCATTCGCCCTCAAAAATTGTACGGCTTTGCAGGCATTTCTCGTAGGTCATAAAATAGTAATCCGCCGGGTGGCGGGAGGTATCCACCCAGGTCACGTCCATGTAATAGGTTTTCCCGTTGTCCAGCCTCACGACGTTCCAGCAATGCCCGATCCCGTCAACCAATCCATCGCAGGTGGTGCACCATAGTCCCGCTTTTTGGCAAAGCCATTGGTATGCATGGGAGTAGGATTGGCAAATGCCTTTCCCGTAAAGAAGCGGTCCATCCGCATAGAGGTTGTGCTCATCCTCATCGTCGTAGTATGTGATCAAGCAAAGATAATCCGCCAGCCAAACGTATTTTTCTTTGGTGGAGAGCCCTTCCGGCATTTGTTGCAGGATGGCGTCGCACACGCCGTCGATCCGGGCAATGTAGTCGCTCATTTCCTGCGGATCGAAGGTCGCGATCGACTCGTCCGTAAACTTCAGAAAGAAATAGGTAGCGCTGTAGGAAACGTAATCGTGGACGGACGTGTCATAATCGGATCCGTCGCTGAAGTACATCCATGTCTGCGGGTGATCCACCCGGATCGCGTACAAGGCGTTTTGCAGGCTTTCCAGTTCGTAGTCCATCTCTTCGTACCGAACGGTAAACGGCGTGAAGGACAGTACATCGGGCAAAAACCGGTCGTACAACTGCTGTTCCACGTCGGTCAGCATGGAGCGGCGGATCTTAATCCGCTCAACAGGCTCCCCGCTCGGCGCGTCGTCCTCGACGAGGCTTTCCTCACTCACGTGGCTTTCCTCGCCCGCCGTGTACGGTTCCTCCGTGTCGGCGGATTGCGGATCCGGTTCCGGCGGGTCCTGCCGACAAGCGGAAAAACAGACGGTCAACGCCATGGCAAGCAGGAAACCGATGGCTTTCTTCATGTTTGCATCACCATATCCCTTCGGTAGATTGAAAAAACCGTGAACGTCCTTTTCACCTATCATACTCCATCCCCGCGCATTTGTCAAGCGCCTTGACAAATCCGCTCCTGTGTGGTACCATAACAGAAACCCCGCAAACAACGAAAGGCTGGACAGTTTTATGGCGAAACGACCCTTCCAAAAGATCCTTTCCCTCCTCCTGGCGCTCACAATGCTAACGCTGGCGGCGTCCATGCCGGTTCCCGTCTCGGCGGAGAACGCCAAACCCGGCGGGATCTTCCGCGGGGACGTCAACGGGGACGGAAAAGCGAATGCGCTGGATTACCTACTGCTCAAGCGGGCGGTCTTGGGGACATACAACCTGACGGAAGCCGGAAGGAAGGCCGCCGACGTCAACGGGGACGGCAAGGTAAACGCGGTGGACTATATGCTTCTCAAACGGCACGTGCTGGGCACCTATGACCTTTACGCGCCCAAATACCCCGCAAGACCGGAAGGGTATCCCACGGTGTGCGGCTCCTTCATGCAGCCCGGCAGCTTCGCGTCTTACGACCTCGCCCGCATGAAGAAACACCTCGGCTATCTGCGGGAGGTGGGGATCGACGTCCTGATCCTGCAATGGTCCTTCGTGACCGCCGGCGACAAGGTGTCGGAAGTCTATTACAAGGACAGCTTCAGCGCCTCCGAAAAGGGCGCGGCGTACAGCGCGAGGGGCAGTTCCCTTCTGGACACCGTCCTGCAAGCCGCCGAAGAACTGGATATGAAGGTCTTTATCGGGCTCAACAACAACGACGAATGGTGGGGCAAGTTCGTCAACGATAAGCAATGGCTGACCGACCAGATCGCCCTCGGCGTCAAGGGCGCACAGCAGATCTACGACACGTACAAGGCAAAGTATCCCAACGCCCTTTACGGCTGGTATTTCGTCTTTGAGTTCTATAACTTCCTTTCAAGCGGCACGCAGGTCGAAAACGCGGCGTACCTGCTCAACGGGTATCTCGACCGGCTCACGCAGATCGACCCATCCATGCCGATGATGCTCTCCCCCTTCCTCTCCGCCAGCTACACCACCGCCGCGCAGGCGGGCGAAACCTGGGAAAAGATCTTCGCGAAAACCCGTTTCCGCCCCGGGGACATCTTCTGCTGTCAGGACTCGGTGGGAGCGGGCTACATCTCCCTCGATCAACTGGACGGCTACTACCGCGCGCTCAAGAAAGCCGTCGATACCAAACCGGGGCTTCACTTCTGGGCGAACAACGAGGATTTCACCCAATCCGATTGGACCAGCGCCCCGCTGAACCGCTTCGTGCGCCAGATGGAGATCGCGTCGAACTATGTCGAAGCGCACGTGACCTTCGCATACTCCCACTACCAGAACCCCGACGTGGGCAAAACGGGCAACCATTTGGCGTATAAAACGTACTTCGAAACCGGAAAGATCCCCGCTTGCTCCCTCCCCGCGCCGGAACTGGTGTGTACGGCGGAAGACGGAGGAACGCGCGTCACCGTAAAAGGCTCCTTTGCCAACGGCGACAAGACGGCATGGCGGGTCCATATCAAGAAGAACGGAAAAGCGTTCAGAACCATCGACCTTTCCGCGAAATACGGCGCGGAAACCATGGAGTTTTCGTTTTCCGACGCCAACCTCGACGGCAACGGAACCGTCGAATATGAAGTGTATGTAGAAGATTACTACGGCAACTTCAGCCCTTCAACCACCGTTAGGGGGAAGAGATAGCCCCTCACTTCGCCATGAAAAAAGACGCCGCAAGGCGTCTTTTCGTGAATCTGCAATGAAGAATATTTTATTCACAAAAACTCTTCACGAATCATGAGTTCAAAATGAGATATTCAATTTCGGGTACCCTCTGGAATCATCGATTCCCGTTTTCACTTTTCTCTTCAAATAACCGGAAAAAGCAGATTCTAAATCATTCTGCAAAGCTATTCTGTCTGAACATTTAAAAGTTACATCCCAATCTTCGGCTTCTAACGAGTAATCATCATTCCATGGGCCATACTTGTCTAACCAAATCTCTAAGCAACAAGAATCCGACATACATATTAATAGTGGATCAAGCACGCAATCGGTCGGGCGGTACACTTGGAAGACAGATGTGCTGAGAAATACCATCATGTACATTGCAAATTCTTTTTCTGCAATGGAATCATAAGGCAACACATCCATGCACGTGCATCGAATTTCTTCGTCAGGCCAGATAAACAGACAATGCTCTTCTTTGTGATAATCTGTTTCATATCCGTATTTTTGACGCGCTTCGTCAATGTCGATAGTGGGCAACGATTTATAAATCTGTTCGTAATCTTCCATGCTTGTTCCAATTTCTATAGCGTGTTCTTCTTTTTCCATTTATGTGCTCCCTTATATACTTTGGCAATACCTTTTTATGCTCCCGGAAGGCTTTGATCAAAAGCAAACCACGCCTTGTTGATTTCAAAAATATTGTAGTTCCCGGTAAATGCTGTAGATTTATAAATAGTTATGATTGCTGTAAAATCATCTACTTTAAGCAGCCGTTCATAAACCGCAGCGAGGTCTGATAGTGCCAAATAACATTTGTAAATCTCTGTAAATAGGGACCCTATAAAAAACTGAACACCAATCAAGATATCCATTGTATCAAAATTGGTGTTCGGTTATGGTGGAGAGTACAGGGCTCGAACCTGTGACCTACTGCTTGTAAGGCAGTTGCTCTCCCAGCTGAGCTAACCCTCCGGACAACGGACACAGTGTACCATAAAACCACCCCGTTTGTCAAGAGGTCCCGCGCATTTTTTCTTTTTCTCCCTCAAAAAACCGACGGATTCCGAAGCAGGTCTCCCTCGCGATGGTGTCCAGCGCTTCCCGGGTCAGGAACGCCTGATGGGAAGTCACCAGCACGTTGGGCATAGAGAGCAGCCGCGCGAGGGTGTCGTCCTGCAAAATGTCGTCGGAGCGGTCCTCGAAAAAGACGTCCGCCTCCTCCTCGTAGACGTCCATGCAAGCGGCGCCGATGCGGCGGGACTTGATGCCTTCCAACAGCGCCGCCGTGTCCACCAACGCGCCGCGGGAGGTGTTCAGCAGGACCACGCCGGGCTTCATGGTGGAGATGCTCTCCCGCCCGATCAGATGGCGGGTGTCCTCCGTCAGCGGGCAGTGCAGGGAGATCACGTCGCTTTCCGCTAATAGCTGCTCCAGCGGTACGTAGCAAAGCCCGCTTGCCGGGTCCGGGAACTTATCGTAAGCCAGTACCCGCATACCGAACCCCCGGCAAAGCTCCGCAAAGACGCGGCCGATCCGACCGGTGCCTACCACGCCTACTGTCTTTCCGTATAGCTCGATCCCCGTCAGCCCCCGCAGGCTGAAGTTGAAATCCCGCGTGCGGGCATACGCCTTGTGCAGGTGACGGACGGAGGAGAGCAGCATCCCCATGGCGTGCTCCGCCACCGCGTGGGGGGAATAGCCGGGCACGCGGATCACGCTGATCTTCCCCTCCGCGTACGCCATGTCCACGTTGTTCACGCCCGCACACCGCAGAGCAATCAACTTTACCCCCGCGCTGCAAAGCCGGTCGATGGCAGCCCGATCCGCCCGGTCATTGACGAAAATGCAGACCGCTTTCGCTCCGCACTCCTCTGCAAGCGCCGCCGTGTGGGCGTTCAGTTTCGTTTCCAGAAAGCGGAAGGACACCCCCGCTTCCTCCCCGTATTTTGTAAGCCCCGGCAGGTCGTAGGGCTTTGTATCGAAACAGACCGTTTGCAAACCCATAGAGAGGATCATCCTTTCCGTTTTTGATATCCTTCCCGCCGAAAAGCACCCCTATGCAAAAAAAGAAAAACTGCCGGCAAACGCCAACAGTTTTCCCCCCTTTCTTGTGCCTTCATATCCTAATACACCCGAAAAAGGATCATTCCTTACGAAAAGTAAAAAACGCCCGTATCCCTTCCCTTGCGGAAGGAATACGGGCGCACTTTTCCATGCTTACTCGCCGAATTTACGCTGCGGCGGCTTTTCGGGGGAGATGACCACGCGGCGGTCGGCACCTTCGCCGATGGAATGGGTGGTAACGCCGGGGATCTCCTGGCACGCGGAGTGTACGATGCGGCGCTCATAGGGGGACATGGGGTCCAGCGAGAAGGCGCGGCGGTACTTGAGCACCTTTTCCGCCATGCGGCGCGCGATGCCCTGCACCGTTTCCACCCGTCTTGCGCGGTAGCCCTGCGCGTCCACGGACACCCGGTAGTAGCCGGGGTTGCCCAGATTGGCGGACAGCGTCGCGAGATACTGAACGGAGTCCAGCACGTCTCCGCGGCGACCGATCAGCGCACCCAAATGCTCACCGACGATATTGAGGGAGATCTCCTCCTCCGTCTCGGAAACCACTTCCACATCCGCTTCCAGACCCATGTTGGCAAGCAGCGTCTCCAGAAAGTCCACCGCACGGGAGGCGGGAGTTTCCGGCAGATAGACCCGCAGCTTCGTGTCCGTCGCACCGATGCCGAAGAGACCCTTTTTGCCCTCTTCCAGCACCTCATATTCCACCTGATCCGGCGTTTTGCCCAACTGCAGCGCGCCTTCTTCCAGCGCCTGCTCCAGCGTCTTGCCGGACGCGATCACTTCTTTCATGGTTTACCCATTCCTTTCGTTATTCCTCATCCGCAGGGGGATTCGGTTCCTCGTCGTCCTCCGCGGAAAGCATTTCGATCTTCGTCGGTTTGCGGTACGGAAGTGCCTCCTGCCGCCCCTGCTTCTTTCCCTCGTCCTTGGGACGTGCGCTCTGCACGCTGCTGTTACCGGAAGGAGCAGAGCCGCGCACTTCCAGATCACGGAAGCTGTCGTCGTCCTCATCCACCTCGATGGTGATGATCTTCTTCTTTTTCTGCTTGCCGCGCAGTTCCTTCTTCATTTCCTCCATCTCCTCCTTGGAGTAGACGGGAATGGGGTACAGCTTATGCAAAACTACCGGCTGCACCATGGAAAGCAAAGTACGCCATACCCAGTATGCGCCGATCGCGGCGGGGAACATCAAGCTGAAGACCGTGGACATCAGCGGCATACCCACCGTCATGAACAGACCGGTTCCGACTTCCTTGCCATCCGGCCCGATCTGCGCCGGCTGGAAGTGCCGGGCGATCTTCGTGTTCAGGAAGGAGGTCAGGAACACCAGCAGCGGGACGAGCAGCAGCAGCCATTCGCCCAGACTGTCATTGTCCGTGAAGGAGGGGTTCAGCAGCAGGTTGACGCCGAGGAAGGAGAAGTTCGGCATCATATCCGCGAAATACTGCTTTTCGCCGGTGTCCGATAAGATATACAGAGGATAAGCCGGTTCGTACTGTTCAGGCAAAGCGCCCTTTTCCTTCAACTGGGCGACGTAATCCTCCCCGTAGTTGCTGACAATCTCCACCACGCCCAGCTCCCGGTAGGTGCTGGACTTATAGAAGGTGTGTTTATCGTATCCGTTGTCGTATTTTGTCTGGTCGATCTTGTCCGTCCCGTCTGCGTTCTCCTTGAAGGAGCCCAGCTCGCCCAGCTTTTCCGTCAAGAGCCTGTCCGCTTCCTTGGCAGCGTCGTTGTCCTTCACCAGATTCGCACGGATATCCTCCGCGTAATCGAAGGCATACTGGGCAAACAGATCCACAAAATCCCCGGAGACGTTCTCTTCCGTCTCCTCCAGACGGGTCTTGACCCCATTCGTCGCCGCATCGGTGAAAGAAGAGGAATACTGGATCGGCTGCCGCACGATGGCGAACAGGATAAAGATCAAAGGCAGCTGGATCAGCAACGGCAGACAGCCGGCGAAGGGGCTGTAGCCCTCCCGCTGGTACATCTCCTGGATCTCCTGCTGCACCTTCTGCTGGGTGACGCGGTCCGTCCGGCCGGCGTAACGCTCCCGGATGGCCATCTCCTTGGGCAGGATCTTCGCCCGGGAGATCTGGGACTTCTGCTGCTTGATGGCGAAGGGAAACAGGAGGATCTGAAACACCAACGCAAAGAAGAACAGACCGAACAGATAGGAGTTCTGCGCGATCCATATACAGAAGCGCATAATATACGCAAAAGGAACATAAATCATTTTCTCGGGGACCCCTTTCGTATTGGTTGGCGCCGATGGCGATTGGTTCTTTGGGAAGCCCTATTCAGGGCTGTGTGGGCGGACGTTTTTTGCGCGTCCGTTCCGGAACCGGGTCGTAACCGAACCCGCCCCACGGATTACAGCGAAGCAATCGCCGTGCCGCCAAAAAAAGACCGACGAACGCCCCCCGCTTTTCGATCGCTTCGATCGCGTACTGGGAGCACGTCGGCATATAACGGCAACACGACGGGAGCGCCGGGGAAATATGCTTTTGGTAAAAGCGCACCTGTGCGATCAGGAAGCGCCGAAACAGACGTCTCATGACGCAGATGCGAGCAGGGACGCCCGCACAAGCAGAACGCCCAGTTCGTCCCGCAAATCGGAAAAACTCGCCTGCACGGCGCCCTGTCTTGCGACCAGCACCAGCAAACGACCGTCTTTCAGATCCGGCAGATAGAACCGGTACGCCTCGCGGAGGCGGCGCTTGACGCGGTTGCGCGTCACGGCGTTCCCCCGTTTTTTGGAGACGGTGATCCCCAGAAATGTGCGGCTTTTATCCCGCCCCGGGAGGACATACAACGCAAGGGAGGAAGAGCTATACCCCTTCCCCTTGCGGTACGCGCGGGAGAACAGATGGCTCTGCTTGAGAGGGTATAGTTTCTTCTTCATACGCTCCTTGTGCCCTGTGCCCTTCTGGATGAGGCATCCGGACCTTTCTTAATAGGTAAGACGCGCTCTGCCTCTTGCACGCCGTCTCTTGAGAACCTTTCTGCCGTTGGCAGTCGCCATTCTCTTGCGGAAACCGTGTTCCATCTTTCTGTGACGCTTTTTGGGCTGATAAGTCGGTTTCAAAACGTTTCACCTCCGTAAAGGATTCTAAATCATCATTCAGTTTCATGGGCAACAAAATGCCAATACTATTCATACCATATTTTTGGGGGTTTGTCAAGGGCAAAACGCAAAGTTTTTTCTTTTTTCGCGAAAAACATCCCGAAAAACGCCGTCACTGCGGCAATGCGCCGTCACTACGGCAATGCGCCGTCACTGCGGCGATGCGCCGTCACTACGGCGCGGGATTGACGTGTACGGTGCAGAGTTTTACCGACGGGCAGGCGCAGACGGCGGCGCGGACCCGTTCCGCGATCTCGTGGGAGACCACCAACGGCAGGTCGGCGCGGACGCTGATCTCCAGATCCACGTCCACGCGGGAGCCGAACAGACGGGTGCGCAGCAGGTCCACGGAACAGACCCCCTCCTGCGCCAAAACCGTCTCCCGCAGCTGTTCGATCAGCTCCTCCGGGGCGGATCTGTCCACCAGACGGCGCAGCGTGTCCCGACAGATCCCGAAGGCAACGACGATCACCACCGCCGAAAGGATCACGGCGGCGAGGGAATCCGCCCGGGGGAAGCCCAGCATCGCCCCGCCGATACCCGCAAGGGAGCCCACGGAGGACAGGGCGTCCGACCGATGGTGCCACGCGTCTGCCCGCAGGGAGAGAGAAGCGGAAGGCGCTTTCTCCGCCGCCCGGATGGTGCAGCGGTACATGACCTCCTTCACGGCGATGGAGACGAGCGCGGCGATCAACGCAAGCGCAGTGGGAGACGGCTGCTCCGTGGCAAACAGCAGCGTGCGGATGCCCTTCCAGCCGATCCCGCCACCCACGGCAAACAGCGCAAGCGCGAGGGCAAGGGAAACCAGACATTCCAGCCGTTCGTGCCCGTAGGGGTGGCTCTCATCCGCCTGACGCGCGGAAATGCGCACACCGATCAGCACCAGAACGGTGGTGCAGACGTCGGAGGCGGAATGGACCGCGTCCGCCACCATAGCGCCGGAACCGCCGTACAGACCGGCAAGCAGCTTGAACGCCGTCAAAAGCAGATTGCCCGTAAGCGTCAGCACCGAAACACGGACGGCGACGTCTTTTGGAAGCAAATTTCGGAAAGAACGCTTCGCCATGAAAATTTTCCGCCTCCCTTCTTGCAATCTCGGTCGATCTATGTTACAATAAATATACTGGTCGTTTCCGCCCATGGGCGGTTTTTATACAGTATACGCCGACAGAGCCGATCTGTCAATCTATTTTGCGGAGAAATCGACGTGCAATTTTTCACCACCGCCGCGAATGTGCTGATGCTGATGGCGTTCGCCGTTCCCGGTTTCCTGTTCGTCAAAACCAAATCCCTCTCCGACCGGCATATCCCTCCCTTCTCGAAGCTGCTGCTCTACGCGTGTCAGCCCTGTTTGCAGCTCTATGCCTTCCAAACGGCGGACTGCACCCCCGAACTGCTGGGGAACATGGGATTGTTCTTCCTGTTCTGCACCGGCGTGCAGCTGTTGACGATCCTCGCCATGTCCCTTTCCCTGCGCATGCGCTTGAAGGACGCCTGCCGCAGGGTATGCGCCGCCTCCGGCGTGTTCGGGAACGTGGGATTCCTCGGGATCCCGCTGTTGCAGGCATTGCTGCCGGAGGAGAACGTGCCGAGCGCCATCGCGCTGGCTGCCGCCTTCTCCCTCTCCATGAATCTGATCGCGTGGACGGGCGGGCTGTTCCTTCTGACGGGAGAACGCCGGCATATCCGCGTCCGCGCGCTGCTGCTCAACCCGTCCATGCTGTCCTTTTTTGTGGCGTTTCCCCTGTTCCTGCTGAAGATTCGTCTGCCGGACATGGTGCTGGACGGCGTGACGCTCATGGGCAGGATGTGCACGCCGCTCTGTATGCTGATTCTGGGGATGCGGTTGGCATGCACCCCCTTCCGGCAAATCGTGGTCGACCGCTATGCGTGGCAGTCCAGCGCCGGGAAACTGATCCTCATGCCGCTGCTTGCGTTCGTGTCCGTCCTGTTCCTGCCCCTCCCCGATTACTTCCGCGCCACGCTGTTTTTGCTCTCCTGCTGCCCGACCGCCTCTGCCGTGCAGAGCCTTTCGGAGATCTATCTCCCGGACGACGCAGTGAACGCCAAACGCACCGCGGCGGACGCTATCCTGCTTTCCAACCTGCTTTGCATCCTCACCATTCCCCTGCTGTGTACGCTTTTGCAGGTGTAACCCCTTCTCTCGAAAGGAATTGAGCTATCAATGAAAACCATCGGTATTTTTGATTCCGGGCTGGGTGGTCTGACCGGTTACCGCGACCTGCGGGACTTGCTGCCGCACCATAACCTCATCTACTTCGGGGACACCGCCCGCGTTCCCTACGGAACCCGTTCCCGGGAGGTGATCCGCCGCTACGCCCTGCAGGATGCGAACTTTCTGCTCTCCCGGAACGTGGAAGCGATTCTGGTCGCCTGCGGAACGGCTTCCTCCAACGCCCTCGACCTGTTGGAGCAAACCTTTTCCATCCCCTTCGTGGGGGTCGTCGCGCCTGCCGCACAGAAAGCGGCCTGCTGCGCCGCCGGCGGGGACGGACGGGTGTTGGTACTGGGAACGGCGGCCACCGTCGCCACCGGCGCTTACGAGCGAGCCATTCACGCGCTGGACAGCTCAATCGAAGTGCGTTCCGTCGCCTGCCCGCTGTTTGTGCCGCTGGTGGAAAACGGACACACCAGCAAGGGGGATGTGGCCGCTACCGCCATCGCGCAGGAATACTTACTCCCCCATGCGGACTTCCGCCCGGACGCGGTCCTGCTGGGCTGTACCCACTACCCGCTGTTGATGGGGGTCATTGCCGACGTCCTGCCGGAGCCGGTGCTGATCTCCGCCGGAGCTGCCTCTGCCCGCGCCATGGCGAAACTGGCAGGAGAACCGGAGGAGGATGTCCCCGGAACAAACGAATTCTTCACCAGCGACGATCCGCAGGTCTTCTGCAGGGAAGCTTCCCGCTACTTGGGGACCCCGATCACGTCCCCGGTGCAGCATGTAGAGATAGAACGATATTGAAAGGATCCCCCATGACCAACGTCAACATAGAAATTCATACCACCTGCCTGTACACGGGCATGGAGGAAGCGGAAGAGATCTCCTACCGCACCACCGGTAAATGCCGCCGCAGCCGGGATGGACTGAAGGTGGAATATCAAGAACCGGAACATACCGGCATGGGCGGCACAGTCACCACCCTGAGCGTACTGCCTGAGGGCGTCGTTTCCGTCAACCGGGTGGGAACGCTGACGGAGTCGGAGGGACGGCAGATCAATATGCACCTGGTGTTCGAGCAAAGCAAGCTACACGCCTGCATCTACGACACCGGCTTTTTCCCACTGCAGCTGTGCATCCGCACCCACGAGCTGAAAAATTCCCTTTCCGCGGAGGGCGGCTGCTTCGACGTGGATTACAGCATGGAAATCGGCGGGCAGACGACCTCCCGCAACCGGCTCAAGCTGGTGGCGACGCCGGTCACGCTTCTCCCCCAACAGGAATCCGAAAAGGAGGTGCCCCATGAAGATCAAAACGCCGGGTGACGAAGCATTTCTGCTCCCCCGGGACGTCCTGCCACGGCTGAAGGACGCGTCCGGCGCGGAGCTGAAGGTGCTGTTGTACCTCTACGCCTGGAAGGAAGCGGAAACGCCGGAGATGGCTTCGCAGTTGGGCATTTCCCCCTCCGAGGCGGAGGCGGCGGTGGCCTTCTGGCGGGGCGCGGGGCTCTTCGAAACGGACGACAGTCCGGAGAAGAAGCCGCTGCCGGCAAGCACTTCCCTGTTCAAGAATTACGACAGCCGCACCATCTCCGAGCATCTGGACGGGGACAAATCCTTCCGCGCCTGCTGCGATCTTGTGGCGGAAAAGCTGGGCAAGCAGCTGACCAAAAACGATTACAGCTCCCTGCTATACCTGTGCGACTATGTGGGTCTGCCGCCGGAGGTGGTCAGCGGGATCGCGGCGTACTGCGTCTCCCTCGGGAAATCCTCCATGCAATACCTGATGAAAACCGCCCTTTCCATGTACGAAAAGGACGGCGTAGACAGCTATGAGAAGCTGGAAAAGCATCTGGCGCATCTGGAGCAGATCCATACCGGCGTCGAGCAGGTCCGCAGGCTATGCGGGTTCGGCACGCGGGAGCTGACCGCCAAGGAAAGCGGGATGCTGAACCATTGGTTCGGGGAATGGGACCTGCGCATGGATCTGGTCCGGCATGCCTACGAAAAGACGGTGGACGCGCTGGGGAAGGTCAGCCTTTCCTACATGAATTCCATCTTGAAGCGCTGGTACGAAAACGGGCTCACCACGCCGGAGGATGTGGAAACGCGGGACCGTAAGCCGGAAGATAAGAGTGCAGCGGGCTACACTGACAGCGACGAATTTTTCAAAGCCGCTTTGAAGGCGGGCTTTGAGGAGAATTGAGGAGGAACAAGCGCATGACGATCACCGAAGCATTGCAGGAAAAGGATAAGCAGCGCGCGGAAGCGGAAGCGAAAGCGGACGAGCGCACCCGGGCGCTGCACAACGCCCTGCCGGCGCTGAAAGAGCTGGACAAACAGCTTGCCGCCTGCGGTCCCGCACTGGTGAAAGTGGTGATGAGCAAGGACCGGCAAGCGCTGGAAGCGCTGGAAAAGGAAAACCGCGCCCTACAGGAACAGCGGCGGCGACTTTTGGAGGAAAACGGGTACCGCCCGGACGAGGACGAACCCGCCTATGCCTGCTCCGCCTGCCGGGACAGCGGGTATGTGGGGCTCAAGCTCTGTGACTGCGTGCGCCGCCGGGTCGCCGTGGACCGCTACACCACCACCGGTCTGGGGAAGGGACTGTTGGGAAAGACCTTCGATAGTTTTTCCCTCCGCTACTACACCGGTGAGGACAAGCCCCACATGGAGACGGTCCTTTCCATCTGCCGCTCCTACGCGGAACGGTTCGACGAAAACGCACGTCCCCTGCTGTTTGTGGGCAAAACCGGGTTAGGAAAGACCCATCTCTCCGCCGCCATCGCCATGGCAGTGGCGCAAAAGGGCTACGACGTGCTGTACGAAACGGCGCAGAAGCTGTTCGACCGCTACGAGGCCGCCCGCTTCGGAAGGGACAGCTCCGGTATGCTGGAACGGTACGAAAGCTGCGACCTGCTGCTCATCGACGATCTGGGCACGGAATGTGCCTCGCAGTATACCTCCGCCACCTTTTTCAACCTGCTCAACACCCGCCTGCTCAACGGGAAACCCATCATCATCAACACCAACCTCAACCGCCCGCAGTTGGAAAAGGCCTACGGCGAACGGGTGCTTTCCCGCCTGTTAGGGGAGTTCCGCGTGCTGCGCTTCGTAGGCACGGACGTGCGGATGCAGAAGGTTACGGCAGGAAAGACCGACGTATGAAGACGGTAGAGCTTTACACCGACGGCGCTTGCAGCGGCAACCCGGGTCCGGGAGGATACGGCGCCATCCTCGTGTTCGGCGGCAGGGAGCGGGAGCTTTCCGGCGGCGAACAAGAGACCACCAACAACCGCATGGAGCTGATGGCGGCTATCGTGGGGCTGGAAGCGCTCAAGGAGCCCTGCCGGGTGGTTTTGACCAGCGATTCCCGCTATCTGGTGGACGCAGTGGAGAAGAAATGGCTGGAAAGCTGGGTAAAACGGGGCTGGAAAAAGGCGGACGGCAAACCGGCGCTGAATGTGGATCTCTGGCAAAGGCTTCTGGTACAGCTGGAGCGGCACAACGTCAGCTTCCGCTGGATCAAAGGGCACGCAGGGCACCCGTACAACGAGCGCTGCGACGAACTCGCCACCGCATACTACCGCGCACTGACAACCTGAAATGAAAAGACCGCACAGCAGGCTGCAACGCCCGCGGTGCGGTTCTTTTTTGTTGTTCGTTTATACGAGTTTGCGCTTTTTCATCATGAGCAGGAACAGGGAGATCGCCATCAGCCCGCTGCCCGCGAGGAAGAACGCTACCGTACCCGTACCGCCGGTTTCGGGGAGCTCCATGCCCGGCTCCTCCGGGGGATTCTCGGTTTTCTTTTTATTGGTGACGACGATGGGTTCGACTCCGCCCGGATCCTTCGCGCTATAATAGCTGGATCGCACGTAATGCCGCTGGGCGATGAACTTCACGTCCTCCGCTGTTTCGATCTCGAATCCGGGGCGCACGTATGCCATCGTTTGATAGCCCGCATCCCCGGGAACGCGGTTCTGCCCGCCTTCGCCGCCATCGTATTCCATGCTCCAATCGGCGTAGGGGCTTCCATCCTCATTGTACTGCACGGGCACAATGTCATAAACCACGGCCAGCCGCGCCTGATACGGAAGCGGATCGCCATTTGAATCCCGAATACGCTCGCCGTAGTCCGGTTCGAGCCTGAAGCACAGCTCATTGGTCGTCCTTTCTCCTTCGCCTCCGAGAATGTTATTATAGTAATAATAGCCATCAACCTCCACATAGGTCCAGCCCTCGCCGGAGGCTATCACTTCATAGCTGCCGAGACCCTGTCCGTCATAGACGCCTTCGGAGTTGCTGTATGCCTTGACCCGAACAAAAACCTCTTTGTCCTCCGTTCCATTGAGCCTGACATGGTTTTCACCCGACTGGACCCAGCGCTCGAAGGTCACGCCGCCTGCGGCGTTGGGGTAGGCCGGATCGTAGTGCAGAAGGGGTTTTCCCTGATTGTTCATATACTCGGCATATCCGTTCGCAAGATCACTGGTATACTCCCCGGGCACATAAGCGAAGCAGAACTGGGGCGTCGGATCCAGCTCGTAGCCGGCGGGAGCCCTTGTTTCCACCCAGGCGTAGAGGGTGTTGTCGTCCCATAGAGGAGCGATAAGTTCGATGTTGCCGTTAGAATCGGTGGTCAGGTTTTGCGCGATCTTGTAAAGGGTGACGTACCCGATCCCGTCCACGTAGGTGGTGATGGTGTCCTCCGGGATCTCGTCCGAAGCCACGCGGGTGGCGTACAGGTCGAAGGTCGCGCCCGCAAGAGGCGTTCTTCCGTCCTCATCCACCTTGTGGAGGATCAGTTTCTTCTGGGAAAGCGCTTCCCGCTCCCCCTTCAGGTTGATTTCCGCGTCATAGAGCCAATCATCATACCACGCGATGTTGCCGTTCTCGTCGGCTTCCTTGTAGGGCAGGTAAACCAACTGCGGCGAAAAGAAGTATTCATAATTCATATCCCTGCCGCAGGAGACAAGATGGAAAACCGAGATCCCATTGTCTGTCCACTCCAGCCATCGGAGGTAGTTCTCCATGTCCGCGCTGCGGGCCACAACCATATATAGCCCCGACGTCAAGTTCTCCATCGGAAGATCAAAGCTGGCGCCGCTCACGACGGGTTCATCCACGTAAGGCGAACGCATCATCTCGTTGATGTACCCCGTAGCGTTTCGGAAAAGCTCCTGCGTGATGACGTCCCAACTGTACGTCCCCTCTGTCGCCAATTTGATCAGGTCGTTCATCCCGATTTCGGTCTCATCATCGGTTTCGGGATCATAATACGTATAGGTGTGGTCGTACAGGCTGCCTTTTTTCACTTCAAAGGTCATCATGTCGTACCCGGGCACCTTGACAGCGTCCGCCACCTTATACAGGTCGATCACCAGACCCGCCTCCGCGGGATCCACCTCGTCGTTCCCGATGGTAAGATGGACAGTCAGAGAGTTCTCCCTCTCCAGATCCATCGCCAATACACTGCCGGCGCACAGGGGAACCAACAACAGGCACATCACCAACAGTGCCGCGACGCGCTTCCAAGCGACCTTCATCATCTATCCGTCTCCTTGCCTTAACAAATATCTATTATGATACTCTATTATCATATCGTAGAAATCGCAGGAAATATACAGAATATTAAGACGAAATTGTAAACTTTTCCATGCGCTTTATGGAAAACAAAAGGCGGTCGGAGATCGGATGATTCCTCCGATTTCCGACCGCACTTTTCCTATTCGATGTTTTTGGGGCCGAGTTAATCCTCCAGAACCCCGTAAACGGTGGCGAGCTCGTTGGGTACCCAGTCGGTGGAAAGGTAGCCGTTCTGCACCAACAGCAGCGCGGGGGTATACGTCCCGTCATGGAACAGATTGGCGGCGGCAATGCCCTGCACCTGAGCTTTCAAGTGGGTGGGGACATGGTTTTTTAATACTTCAACGAGGACGGTGTGCAGCTTTCCGATGGCCCGACCGATCTCTTGCAGCGTGGTTTCCTGCAGCGCCTGCATCTCTCCCCATTGCGCTTTGGTATACACCGGCGAGGTGGGAAGGATGCGCTCGTCCTCCACCCGCGCGTACCCTTTGCGGACCATCTCGGCGGCGATCTCCTGCTCGAATTCGGTCAGATCCTCCGTGTTCCCGCGGTAAAGTTTTTCGTACAGCTTGAGCCATCTCCGGTTCCCAAAGAAATCGTTATGGGAGATGGACGTCCGCTCGTACCAATCCATGAAGTACAGGCTGACGGAGGTATTCCACTCCTTCGCCTCGATGGTGCAGCAATTGAAGCTGCCCTTCCGGGATTCCACGCCCCAAAGGTACGCGTGGGTGCCGAACGCCGTTTCCGGCATGACCTCCTGCCCGATCTGCGCATCCACGCTTGCGCGGTACGCCTGCCACAGCAGCATGGTCGCCATATGCCACCGCAGGGAGGCAAGGGACATCTTGTTCCCGGAAAAGCCGACGGCACGGATCTCTTCCTCCCTCTCGTCGATGAAGGCGCGCAGACTCCGGGCGATCTCCTGCTGCAGCGGGAGCAGTTTGGACGCCTTTTCCCGCTCGAATTCCTCGGACAGCAGGATGATGTTCGTCCGGTAGTGCCTGCCGTCCTTTTTGAGCAGCCATGCGTCGGTCAGCACCTTGATGTCGTTTTCCACGTACGGCAGGGACACGCCGATCTGCAGGGCGATCTCCTCCTCCGTCAGCGAGTCGTTGTAGCACGCCCAAAGGATATTTTGCCGGATCTTGCTGTCGCTGATCAGCTCCCAGTAGCGGCCGGAGATCTCTCCCATGCACAAAAGTTGCAGGGTTTTGGGGTTGTAGCTCTGTTCTCCGTAAGTTCGTTCCATATGCATTCCCTCTTTCAGAATCTTTCTTGCTTTGAAAAGCAGGTATTTCACCATGCTTTCGCTGATCTGCAAGCGTTCGGCGATTTCGGAGCAGGATCTGTTTTCCAGATAGTAGAGAACGGTGGCGCGGCGATACCTCTCCGAGAGCAGCGAAAGCTCCCGCCGCAGCAGATACAGATCCGTGTCGTCGGAAAGCGCCGCCGGGTCCTCCGTTTCCGCCGGAAGATCCTCCGTCAGTTCGCACTCCCGCAGGGAGTTCTTCTTGCGGTACCACTGCTTGCATACGTTCCTCGCCACCGACCACATGAAGGCGTAAAACGCCTGCTCGTCGCGGATGTTCTGGGCGGATCTCACCATCTCGCACAGGATGTCCTGCGCCAGATCCTCCGCGTCCTGCTGGTTGGACGTGCGGGACATACAGTAGGAAAGAATACTTTTCGATACTTCCGTGATCCTTGCGTCCAGCTCCTGTTTCTCCAAACTATCACCTTCTCGCTTGCTTTTTTGAGGCCTCTGTCTATATAGTGAACGAAACACCGGCTCGGTTAACGTTTGGGAAAAAGAAAATCCGAAAAGGTCGCAAAGATCTTTTCGGATTCTTTCATTCCTCCGCGAGCAGCATCCGTTCGATTCGGCAGGCGGCTGCATACGCTTCCCGTGCGAAGTCCCGCCCGGTTTGCCGGGCATTGCCGCCGGTCTGCTTGAGTTCCAATGTGATGGGCAGAGAGGGATTCGCCCGATAGAACGGGCGCAGACGCCGCGTCAGGCGCTCCCAGTCGATGCAGCCGGTGAAGGGAAGCAGATGATCGTCCTGCGCCCCGCCGTTGTCATGGAGATGGACGGCGACCAGATGCTCCCCGTATCGCTCCAGAACGCCGTCTCCGCCGTCGTAGAGCCGCTCGTGCCCGCAATCATAGCAGAACTTCCGCGCAGGGGATTCCACACCGGCGAACAGGTCGGTCAGGTAAGAGGTCTTGCGCAGATTTTCAAAGCCGACGGCGACGCCCAGCCGCTCCGCCTCCCGGCAGATACGCGCATACCGCCGTCTCCCGACTTCCCCGAAGGGGGGCGGCGTATCCCCGCTGGAAAGGTGCAGGATCACCGTCTTCACGCCTATGGCAGCCGCGCCCCGCACGCAGGAAAGGAAGTAGTCCATCCGTTTCTCGCCCTCTGGGCTGTCCAGCCAGATCTCGTTGACGCCCCCGTAGGAGGCGTGCACCGTTTCGACGGTCAGCCCCGCGGCAAACGCCGCCGCAGCCGCGCGGACGCCCTCTCCCGCAAAGCCCCACACCACAAACGTGTGGGTGAAGCCCGCCTCCGCCAGACGGAAGGCGCCCTCCGCGAGGGAAAGCGTGCGGTCGAACTCCAGATTACAGCCTTTATTCATTGCCGGACGTATCCCCCGGGCTCGCGGCGGAGTGCCCGAAATGCGCCGTGCAGACGCTGTTGTGCGACGATCCGTTGTACCCGGGATATTCCCCTTCGCCGTACAGATTCTGGAAGAAGGGAACGCTTCCGCTGGTGGGATAGACATATCCGGCAGGCACGTTGATATAGATATACGACGCATCCGAGATGCGGACGTTGCGTTCGAAGCAGCGTTCCTCCTTGTCCAGCAGACGGAAGCCCACTTTCACCAGATTTTCCGCCGGGCAGGAGCAGCCGGGCACGCTGATGGACTGAGTCACACGGTCCCAATCCACAAGGATATGCTTATCGCAGTACTCCGTGGGGGTCTTGGATTTGGTGTAGTAGAAATTGCTGGTGACGACGGAGCCGCCGCCCAGATAGTGTCCGATGTCCTTTTCGCAGGCTTCGGTGGCGAGCTTGCCGGAGATGGTGCAGATACGCAGACCCGTGTCCCCCGCGTAAGCGACGGTGCTGGGCTGTTTGAACTGCTTCTGGAAGGGGATGCCCGCTTCCTCATAATATTCATATACCATGCGGAAGGCGTGGTTCCACAGCCCTGCCGCCGCGCCGCCTCTGGCGGTGATGGTCTTGTTGTTGTCGTAGCCGTACCAGCAGCTTCCCACCAGATCCGGCGTGTATCCGCAGAAGTACAGATCCTTGTTGTCGTTGGTGGTGCCGGTCTTTGCCGCTACCTCCAGCCCGTCGAACTTGCGGTGGAAGTCGATATAGCTGCGCGCCGTACCCGCGGAGCCGGAAATGACCGTCTGCAGCAGACGGGTGATCATGAACGCGGTGTCCTCCGAATAGAGAGCCTCCGGGTTCTGGCTGTTATCCAGCACCACGTTCCCCTGCGCGTCCCTGACCACGGAATAGGTGCGCGCCTTGGAAGTCACGCCTCCGTTGGCAAAGCAAGCGTACGCCTGCGTCATTTCCCGCACGGTGACGCCGAAGGTGAAGGAGCCGAGGGAAAGCGGGGAAAGCGCCGCGTCGGAGAAGTGCGCACCGTTGGCGGCGGTGTAATTCTCCACCAGCGTGGTAAAGCCGGAGCGCATCATGTTCTGGTAGACCATGTTCACCCCCAGCGTGTTGCAGGTATCCACGGCGACGGTGTTCAGGGAGCGCTGGATCGCGTTCTCCAGCGAGCTGCGCCCGGTAAAGGTGCGGGTGGCGTTGTTAGGCCAGAGGGCGCCCGTGGACGGTTCCAGCAGAACCGGCACGTCGTCGCAGGGTCCTACATAATTGTATAACCCGGTTTCCAGCGCGTAAGCGTACACGGAAATGGGCTTGATGGAGGAGCCGCACTGCCGTTTGCTGTGGGTGGCACGGTTCAGCCCGCGGCTGACCTTCTTTTCCCCTCGCCCGCCGACGATGCCCAGCAGGTTGCCGGTCTTTGCGTCCATGATGCACATAGCGGACTGCGCCTGGATGCCCGTGGTGGACGGCCAGTAGCTTTCATCGGTATAAATGGTCTCCAGAATGTGCTGCACGTTGGGATCCATACAGGTGACGATCTGCAAACCGCCGGAATAGAGCTGGATGGACGCCTGCCGCTCGTCATAGCCGTAGGTTTCCATCAGATCCGCGATGACGTCGTCGATCACCGCGTCGATGTAGTAGGAGTGAACGGTTTCGGTGTAGACGTAGGTTTCCGAATCCTCCACCAACTGCAGCGGCGTATCGTAAGCTTCGTCAAACTGCTCTTGTGTGATCTTTTCCTGCCGCAGCATCTCCCGCAGCACCAGATTGCGGCGCTCCAGATTGTCCTGCGGATTGATCAGCGGGTCGTACTGCACCGGCGACTTCCCGATGGAGGCGAGCGCCGCACATTCGTTGAGGGTTAGCTCGGAAAGCTCCTTGCCGAAATACTCCACCGCCGCGGCTCTGACGCCGTAGCAGTTTTCGGACAGGAAGATGGTATTGAGATACATTTCCATGATCTCGGTCTTGTCGTACTTCGATTCCACGTTCAGCGCGCGGAAGATCTCCTGGATCTTGCGCTGCATGGTGTTCTGGTTATCGCCCGTGACGTTCTTGATCAGCTGTTGCGTGATGGTGGAACCGCCGTACTGGGAGCCGGAGGGCACAAAGAAGTTGTAAACGGCGGAAAGGGTACGCTTGGTATCCACGCCGTTGTGCTCCCAGAAGCGCTGGTCCTCGATGGCGGTGTACGCGTCGATGAGCATCTGGGGGATCTCGTCATAGGCGACCCACATCCGGTTTTCACTGGAGGACAGCCGATCCTCCTCCAGCTCGATCAGATTTCCGTCCCGATCGGTGTAGTACAGCGCAGTGGTCTGCGAAGAATCGTATTTGAGGGTTTGCAGTTCGGGGCAATCGCTGTCCACAAACTCCTGCAGGTACACCATGAAGGCGACCCCTACCACCGCCCCCACGATCATGCCCACAAGCAGCACGGTGAGCAGCAGGGTGAGGGAATAGGTGACGAACTTGCGCGCCACGAACAGCACCGTTTTGCCGGTATATTTGCCGGTTTTCCCCAAAACGGAAAGCACTTTGCGGCGACGGCGGCGTCTGATCATCTTTTCCTCCGCCTCCGCCTCGTCCGCACCGTCAGGGATGGTCATTCCGACCTCTCCGCCCTCGGAAAACGGGTCAGCGGCGACGCGAGTCTTGCTGTTGCCGTCCCCTTCGCCGTCCTCAAAGGAATCAAACAGACGGGTCTTCTCGTCGCCGTTCTCCCCTTCGTCGGTGGAAAAGTCATCCTCCTCGACGGAGATCTCCTCCTGCGCGGAAAGCTCCTCCTGCACGGGGATTTCTTCCCGCACGGGAGATTCCTCCCGCGGCGAATCCGCCTCGAGGGGCGGAACCGGAATAAGAACTTCGTCGAAAAACTCTTCCATATGGAATTTGGTTTCGTCGTTCATGGATCTTGCTCCTTTTTCCGTTTACTCGGATCGTTTCCAAGCGACGTTCTCGTCGCCTAAATACTGCCGCAGGGTTTGCAGCAGTCCGTCATGCACGTCACATCCCGCGCCCTTCACGGCGCGAGTCTTGTTTTCTTCGGCAAAATACACCCGCAGTTGGGTATTTCCCGGGCTTCGCTTCGCCGCGGCGAGCGCATCGTCCAGCTTTTCCCGGTTCCCGGCGGTCACGCGCAGGTAAAGCGCGCCGGAGGCTCCCGCTTCCGGTTGTTTGCTCTTCAGTATAGCACTTTTTTCGGCGGAAATTGTTTCCGGGGTGGAAATATTTTTCAAAATCATCTTCAGTTCCGGGGGAGCGTCCTCCTCCCTGCCCTCGGAAAGCTCCGCTTCCCCGTCGAACACCAGGACGGCGCCGGGCAAGACGGAATCCCCGACCCGCTCATACAGATTGGGGAACAGGATCAGCTCCAGCCCCCCCGTTTCGTCCTCCGCCCCTACAAACGCCATCATGGGTCCCTTCTTCGTCTGCCGCGCCCGTTTACTTGTCACCATGCCCAGCAGCCTACAAGTTCTTTTCGACGTTTCGCCGGTTTCCAGTTTTTCCCGCAGGGAGCGGACGGTTTCCCCGCCGATCTGTTCCCGCAAAGCGGCGTACTTGTCCAACGGATGCCCGGAGAAATACAACCCGGTCTGTTCCTTTTCGCCGGAAAGCCGATCGGTGAGGGAAAGGGTCTCCTCCGCCGGAAGATCCAGCTGCAGCGCCATCCCTTCCTCCCCCGGCGCGTCGAACATCCCGATCTGCCCGATGGAGTTGTGGGCGCGCAGGGCGGCGAGCTTGTCCAGCGCCGTTTCCAGCGCCCCGAGAAGTCCGCTTCGCCCGACACAAAAGCCGTCCAGCGCTCCCGCTAAAACCAGCGATTGCAGCGGTCGGACGGAAGCGTAAGGGGAAACGCGGGTCAGAAAATCCTCCGCGGAGCGGTAGTCCCCGGCGTTTCGTTCCGCAACAATGCGGGAAGCGAACATCCCGCCCACGTTTTTGACCGCGGCAAGCCCGTAACGGATATGCTCCCCTTCCGCCCGGAAGGCGGCGTCGGAATGATTGACGTCCGGCGGCAGGATGCGGATGCCCAGCCCCGCGCAGTCGGAAGCGTATTCCTGGATCTTTCCGTGCCAACCGGCAACGGAATTCAGCAACGCACACAGGTAATGCTGCGGGTAATGCGCCTTGAGATAGGCAGTGCGGTAGGCAAGCACGGCATAAGCGGCGGCGTGGCTCTTGTTGAAGGCATATTTTGCGAACTCCCGCATGAGATCAAAGATCGCCCGCGCCTTATCCGCGGGGATCCCGTTCGCTGCACATCCGGCGAGGAAGGCTTCTTCCTCCCGTTCCATGATCTCCATTTTTTTCTTTTTCATGGCGTGGAGCAGCACGTCCGCGTGACCGAGGGTAAATCCCGCAAGGGTCTGGCAGATCTGCATGACCTGCTCCTGATAGATGATGCAGCCGTGGGTCGACCCCAGAATCGGCTCCAGCTCCGGCAGAAGGTATTCCGTCCCCGCCGGATCGCTCCGGTTCTTCAAAAACGTCTCGATGGAGAGCGCAGGTCCCGGACGGTAAAGGGAAATGACCGATATGATATCCTCCAGACAGCGGGGACGCAGCCGTTGCAGCAGACCGCGCATCCCCTCGCTTTCCAACTGGAACAGTCCAAGGGAATGTCCGGCGCTCAACAGGGCATATGTCGCCCGGTCGTCGAAGGGAACGGCGTCCAGACGGAAGGAGGGATCCTCCTGCCGCACCGTTTGTTCCGCGTCGTGCAGGATGGAAAGGTAGCGAAGCCCGAGGAAGTCGATCTTCAAGAGCCCCAGCTCCGCCACGGCGTCCATGGTGTACTGGGTGACGGTCACGGATTCGTTGACGGACAGGGGGACGTACTGGGTCAGTGGCAGGTCGGTGATGACTACGCCGGCGGCGTGTGTCGCCGCGTTGCGGGGTCTGCCCTCCAACTGCATGGCGTAGCTCACCAGCCGCTTTGCCTCCGGGTCCCGCTCACAGCGTTCCCGGAGCGCCGGGATCTCCTGCAGGACGCTTCCCAGCTCCATATGCAGGGCGCGAGGCACCAGGCTCACGATCTCCCCTACCGCGCTGTGGGACATCCCCATGGCGCGTCCCGCGTCCCACATCGCCTGCCTGCACGCCATGGTGCCGAAGGTGACGATCTGCGCGACGCGGTGCTTGCCGTATTTCTCCGTGACGTATTCGATGACCTCTCCGCGGCGTTCGTCGCTGAAATCAATGTCAAAATCCGGCATATTCTTGCGTTCCGGGTTTAAAAACCGCTCAAACAGCAATCCGTACGACAGCGGATCCACGTCCGTGATGCCGATGCAGTAGGCGACCAGACTGCCTACGCCGCTCCCTCTCCCGGGACCGACGGGGATGCCCGCTTGCTTGGCAAAGCGCACGAAATCCCACACGATGAGATAGTAATCCGAAAAGCCCATGTCCCGGATGACGGAAAGCTCATACGCCATCCGCTCCTCGTAAGCGTTCCCGCCGGGGATCCGCCCCAGCTGCAAGCGCTTCCCGTAGCCCTTCCGGCAAAGTTTTTCCAAATACGTATCCGCCGTCTCCCCCGTTGGGACCGGGAACACCGGCAGATGCTCGGTTTCGAAATCGAAGGCGAAGCTGCACTGCTCCGCGATGCGCAGGGTGTTGTCCACCGCCTCCGGCAGATCCCGGAACAGCTCCCGCATCTCCTGCTCCGTGCGCAGATAGTAGGAATCCCCCTCAAGACCGGGGCGCTCCGCAAGGGGGACGCCCTCCCGGATGGCGGCCAGCAGCTTCTGCACATTCGCTTCTTCCGGCCGCAGGTAATGTACGTCATTGGTGGCGACCGGCGGGATATCAAGCTCCCGGGAAAGGCGGATCAGCTCGATATTGACCGGTCTTTCCCCCGCCTGCCCGTGCCTGCCGATCTCTAAATAGCAGTTCCCCTGCCCGAAGGTACGTTTCAGCCAGAGCGCTTCTTCCCGCGCACCCTGCGCGTTCCCGTCCAACAGCTTCTGGGCAACGCAGCCGTTCAGGCAGCCGGAAAGAGCGATCAGCCCCTCCGCGTGCTTTTCCAGCGTCTGGCGGTCGGTGCGGGGGACGTCGTAAAAACCCTCCGTAAAGGCACGGGAGACGATAGCCGACAGATTCGCGTATCCGATCCGGTCCTTAACCAGCAGCACAAGATGGGAACACCGGCTGTCCAGCAGACGGTCCTTTTCCTGCATCCGGCGGGGCGCCACATAGACCTCGCACCCGATGATGGGCTTGATCCCCTTCGCCGCGCACGCCTTGTAGAAGGCGACCGCGCCGTATAGAACCCCGTGGTCCGTGATGGCGACGGCGTTCTGCCCTGCGGCGAGAACGGCGTCCGGGATCTCCCGGATCCTGCATGCCCCGTCCAACAGGCTGTATTCGGTGTGCAGATGCAGATGAACGAATGGCATCCGGCGTTTCACTCCCTGTTATGGTCATGGATCCGTCAGTTCGGAAGCAAGGCGGGTCAGCTTTTGTAAGCGATGATTCAGCCCGCTGCGGCTGACCGGCGGGTCGGACAGGCGGCGCAGCTCCTCCAGACTCGCCTCCGGGTGGGCAAGGCGCAGAGCGGCGGCTGCCTGTAACTCCTCCGGCAGCGCGCCCAGCTTGCGCGCCTGTTTCAGCCGCTCGATGGCAGTCAATTGCTCGGCGGCGGCGTTGGCGGTGCGGGCAAGGTTGGCGGTCTCCGCGTTGCATTTGCGGTTCAGCTCCCCGCGGAACTGCTTGTCCACCTGCACCTCCATCAGGCGCAGGGAGAAACGGGTAGCGCCCATGAGGGAGACCAGATCGGACACCGCGTCGCTTTTTTTGATGTACAGCAGCGTTTTCCCCCGCCGACGGGCGATTTTCGCCTCGATTTCCGCCTGCCGCAGGACGTCCTGCACGTAGAGGGCGTAATCATCTCCGAAAGTAAAGGTCAGCATCGCGTCCTTTTCCGGCGGGTTCAGATAGCCAAAGCGGAAGAACACCCCCCGCAGGAAGCTGCCGAGACAATGCTCACAGTGGGCTTCAAACTGCGCTGCTTCGAAGCCGGCGGTGCAAGCCATCATGCAGCACTCCCGCCGGAAGCCCAGCGTTTGCAGGTATTCTTTTAATTCAGAGGAATAAGACATCGTCCACCTCTTCCACGTTACAACACGTTACAATCAGAAAGACAAAATCCGAATTTCCGGCTCCAGTTCGACGCCGAATGTTTCCAAAACGGTTTCCCGCACGGCTTCTAACAAAGCCCGCACGTCCGCGGAGGTGGCGCCGCCCCGGTTGATGACAAACCCCGCGTGCTTTTCGGACACCTGCGCACCGCCGATGGAGAAGCCCTTCAGCCCCGCCTGCTCGATGAGCGCACCGGCGTAATGCCCGACCGGGCGCTTGAAGGCGCTGCCGCAGGAGGGAAACTCCAATGGCTGTTTTTCCCGTCGGGAAGCCATGTTGCGCTCCATCTCCCCGCGAATCGCGGCAGAATCCCCGTCCGGGCAGGAAAAGACGGCATGCAGCAGAAGCAGGCCGTTCTCCTGCAACGCGCTGTGCCGGTAGGCGAAGCGCAGGTCTTCCTTTTTCAGGGTCACCTGTCTGCCGGATCTGTCCATGCAGAGCGCTTCCTCAAAACAATCGGAGATCTCCCCGCCGTAGGCGCCTGCGTTCATGTATACGCCGCCGCCCACCGTTCCGGGGATCCCGTAGGCAAATGCCAGCCCGCTCTTCCCCTGCTCCTGCGCAAAGGTCGCCAGCGCGGAGAGGGAAACACCGCAGGAAACGACGATGCGCCCGCTTTCCATCCGCAGGGAGCGAATGGCGGTGGTGAGAATGACCGCGCCGGGATAGTCCTCATCCGGGAACAGCAGATTCGAAGCGCCGCCGATCACCAGAAACGGCATGGACGCATCGGAAAGCTCGCGCACCAACGCGGCGAAGTCCTCCTCGCTCTCCGGGCGGTAAAGGTACCGCACGGTGCCGCCCACGCGCATACTGGTATACGGTGCAATGCGGACATATTCCTGTGGGACAGGCAGTTTCGGCACGGACGATCCCCCTTTCGGTATGTGTGAAAAACAGACGAATCCAAACGATTCCTACTTTCTATTATACATCAAATTTTCCGGAAGTGCAACCCCTTCCGTGCCGGAACTTTGGAAAAAAGCAGAAGAATTCAGGTTGACGACAGGTATTCCTTGATCTCCTCCGGCGTCAGCCGGTCGTGCAGGGCGAGGTTGATGCCCGCGGCAATGAGCCCGGCGGCGGCAGACGCGATGGTATCGCTGTCCCGCGGGGTGATGAAGAAATCCTTCCCCGCCCCGTCCAACAGCTTTTCCACCACCTTGTCGAACACCGGCAGGTCGGCGGGATAGCCCTCCTTTTCCGCCAGTTCCTCCAGCAGATCATACGCCAGCGTTCCCGCGTCCACCACGGTAGGGATCCCGATGGAAATGACCGGGACCCCCAGCGTTTCCTTTGACAGCGCGGTGCGCGTATTGGAAACCCCGGAGCCGGGACAGATGCCGGTATCCGAAAGCTGAACGGTGGACGCGAGGCGGGAAAGGCGTCGGGAGGCCAGCGCATCGATGGCGATGACGCAGGAGGGGCGGATGCGCTCCGCCACGCTGCGGATGATCTCCGCGCTTTCCACCCCCGTCTGCCCCAGTACGCCGGGTGCGATGGCAGCCAGCTCGCCGAACCCGGCGCTCTCGAACAGGCTTTGGTCCAGCACGCGGATGTGCCGCGTCACCAGTACCCCGCTCACCACCCGCGGACCGATGGAATCCGGCGTGATGCGATCGTTCCCCAAGCCCGCCACCAGCACGCAGCCCCGCCCCCCGGGGGATATTTCTTTCGGGAGCAGTTTGCGCAGTTCCTCCGCCAGCACGGATGCGGCGGCGTCCATGGAGCCGCGTTGCGCGCCCGGATCCCAAACGGGACCGATGTCCAGCGTGACGTACGTCCCCGCCGGTTTGCCCGCGGCTTTGCCGTTTGCCGCTCCGTCGGGGCTCACCCGCATGGTGGTGATACGGATGCCGTTTTCCTCCCGCTCCTCCGACTCTATGCCGTCCGGCTTGCCCGGCTTTGCGTGCAGCTCCCGTGTTTCCAGCGCAAGGTCGGTTCGTTTTTGATACATTTTATGAAGTTCCCTCCGATTTTTTCTTTTTATTTTGTGCCAATGAAAAAAATTTATGTTTTTTTGTATTTCCCTCTTGCAAAATGAAAAAAAGTATGGTAAAATAAGCAGGTTCCTAAAAAAGAAAGAGGAGGTGAGTCGTTTGCCGAACATCAAATCTGCGAAGAAGCGTGTGCTGGTCACGAAGACGAAGACCCTGCAGAACAAGAGCTTCCGTTCTGCGATGAAGACTTCGATCAAGAAGTACGAGGCTGCACTTGCCGGGGGAGATCGTGCACTTGCATCCAAGACCTACCTCGAGGCGGTCAGCATGATCGACCGTGCCGTCAACAAAGGCATCCTTCACAAGAACAACGCTGCGAGAAAGAAGAGCCGTTATACCCAGATGCTCAACAACGCGCAGTAAACAGTTGTGTTTTCGGTGGTTCGTGCGCCCGCATAGGCGCAGGCGCACGACCTCCTTTGAAGGATCAGCGGAAGGTCTCACGAGCGCCTTCGCACGCGGGTGTAGTTCAATGGTAGAATCCCAGCCTTCCAAGCTGGTCGTGCGGGTCCGATTCCCGTCACCCGCTCCAGAGCGCTCTGTGATCCATGCTGTTTTGCGGTTCTGCCGTTTTCGAAGGTTCGTATGCGTCTTTAGCTCAGTTGGATAGAGCAACTGCCTTCTAAGCAGTAGGCCGAGGGTTCGAGTCCCCCAAGACGCGCCACTTTGCCTGAGCCTGGACGCAAGACCTGCTTCAGGCTCAGAAAACTTCAATTTCATATGGTGGGTGTAGCTCAGTTGGTTAGAGTATCAGGTTGTGGCCCTGAGGGTCGTCGGTTCAAGTCCGATCTCCCACCCCACGAAAAAAGACACCGCAAGGTGTCTTTTTTCGAACGATGTGTTCCGCTGGCGCGGAACAGTGAAGAGACCCGGCAAGCCTGCCGGGTCGTGAAGTGCACCTCCGGTGCGTGATGTGTGCCTGCGGCACGTGAGAAGTTACAAGCGGAACACGGCACTTCACTGCGACCGCAGGGAGCATCATCACAATGTGTCGAAGACACATTACTTCACGTTGTTCCGCAGGAACAACACTTCACTGCGTATATCTCCGGCACAATCGAGCTCTCACTCCCCCTCCCCCTTGACATTTCTTTTCGTTTTTTGTAAAATGGAAAAAACGCCAAAGGAGAATCGGTCATGAAGAACCTTCTTTTCTGCTGTTTCATCCTGCTCGCGCTGATCATGACGGGATGCACGCCGTCGAGCGAAACGCCTCCCTCCGCCGATCCGTCCGCTCCGGCGGAAAGCACATCGGAAACGGAAAACACATCGGAAACGGAAAGCACGTCCGACACGGAAAGCGAAGCGGTGACGGACAAACGTCCGATCATCACCATACAAGAGACCGAAGTGACCATCGGAAAGGGTGAGGCTTACGACCTTTTGGACGGCGTCACCGGAAGCGACGATATCGACGGCGACATCACCGATCGGATCGTGATCGACCGGGGGGATTACGACCCCGACACCGTGGGGAAATACACCGTCACCTACAACCTGACCGACAGCGCCGGCAACACGGCGACCCCGAAAAAACGAACCGTCATCGTAAAGGAGAACGTCATGCAGGTACCCCCCGTCTGGACAGAAGCCATCGACGGCGAAAAGCTGAACCCGCAAGCCCCCGCGGCAGTCAAGGGCGCGTGGTACCACAAGGTCGTTTCCTCTAAAGACAAATGGGTGGGCATCGAGGCCACCGTTACATTGCCCGAATTTGACATCCGGCGCTACGACGGGGAATACGATCCCTCCTTCCCCGCCGATCCGTCTGCAAAGAACCTCGACAACCCCTCGGTTTACCTCGGCGGCTGTGCGTGGAGCGAATCCGACGTGGGGCTCTCGCTGTCCCGCGCGCTCACCGACGTGAAATCGCAGACGTTGAGCACGGGCAGCCTCGCCTTTCGTCCGTTCTGGCGGTATATCACTTCCGAAAATCAGGATGTGGGCGGCTACGATGAACACGACGGCGAGTACGCCGTTTCCGCAAACGGGAAAAACTGCAACGCCAACTACCATTGGCGGTATACCGAATATTACTATCTCCCCGGCGATACGCTCCGTATGATCGTATACAGCCCCGAGCCGGATAAATTGCAGCTGATGATCGAGGTGCTGGAGGTGTCCACCCTTCCCTCCTCCGTTGAGATGCGCAAAACCTACGGATGGAAGGATCCCGCCGACTTCATCAGCCCGGTCTTCCAATCCCCCGGGCACGGGACCGGCATGGACGCCGAGTTCAAGCGCGTCAACGCCATCGACCAATCCGGCAAGGAGGGGATCGACGTCGCCCCTACGGAGACCGAGATCGGCGCCATCGTCTGGCACGAAACCTATCTGTACCGGGAGATCAACGGTACGCTCTGGCGCGTACCTATGAACGAGAACAGACGCGGCGAAACCAACGCGCCGGAGGACGCGTACTTCACCGTCACGGAGGACGGCGCAGACAGTTCCCTGGGTGGTGAGGTCGTATCCATCCACCCGGGCTATCGGAACGATTGACAGATCAATCAAAAACAGATCCCCCGCTCCTTCCGTGGAAAGAGCGGGGGTGTTTTCATGAACTCCTTATTCTTTTGTCAGTACCTTTTTGTTCCAGCTTCTTTTGCCGCATTTCGGGCACTTCATATACCGTGTTCTGCCCATGTGCATGGCGAAAAATACGGAACGATAGCCGGGAACATACCGATGTCCGCAGCATGCGCACGCATAATAGCCCGCCGTCTGCTCGATCCGCAGACTGAACCCCATTCCCACAAGCAGCAGGAGGAAAGCGGTCACAAAGAGTCCCACCTTCAGCGGAAGGAGCTCCACGAAGAACTCCGCGACAAACAGGAGCGCCAGAAATGCCACGACGCTGATGACGCCGAGAACGATCTCAAAGCGCAGCATGGCGCGGTGCTGCCGCTCCGACTCCCGCTTCATTTCCAGAAGCGTCTCTTCGGCTACCTTGTTGTAGTTTTCCATTTCAATTTTCTCCCCTCTCAATAGTTCGTTTACGCTGATACCCAGAGACTCGCAAAGGTCGAGCATCACGGAAGAGTCCGGCATGCCTTTCCCGGTCTCCCATTTGGAGATAGCTCTGTCCGTGAGGTTCAGCCTTTCCGCGAGCTGCGCCTGCGTCAGCCCTTGCGCTTTTCTGCAGGCGGCGATGAAGTTTCCGATTTTGATCTGATCCATCCTTAACACCTTCCCTTCCTTTCGGGTACCAGCATAGCAAATGCGCAGCGAAATGTAAACAAACAGGTCGTTGAGTTGAGGGAAATGGCGGCTCTACCGGTAGTAGAGTCGCTTTCAAAAGCAAGTATATCACAGAGTTCAGGAAAAATGCAAGCATTTTTTCAACAAACCCGATCTTTCCCCTCACAAAGAGAAACAAGACCGCCGGAAGAACCGGCGGTCTGTCGAAAGATCGAAAAAGACTGTGCTGTCAAAGTGCTGTCATGGGACAAACAGGAACTCGGAAATCCCATGAAATCAAGGGATTTCAGCAGTCGAGCATCATTCCCACTCGATGGTGCCGGTGGGCTTCGGCGTCAGGTCGTACAGGACGCGGTTGACGCCGGGGACTTCATGGGTGATGCGCTCCGTAATATGCTGGAGCAGCGCAAAGGGGATGTCCTCCACCGTGGCGGTCATGGCGTCCCGGGTATTGACGGCGC
>JAFLUP010000090.1 GCA_022508745.1 Oscillospiraceae bacterium
GTCTGATCCAGATCGACGGAGATTACTACTATGTGCGCTCCAACGGCGCACTGGTCGTGAGCCAGACCTACTGGGTCACCAAGACCAACGGTTTGCTGCCGGAGGGCAGCTACGAGTTCGGTGCGGACGGCAAGATGGTCCTGCCCGAGGAACCCGAAGAACCGGTCGAGCCCGAAACTCCGGAAGAACTGTAAAAATCAAACCCAAAGGGGTACGGACCCGCAAAACGGTCCGTACCCCACAATGGCAAATAAAGTCGCTGTTTTTCGCGCGGATTAATTGTCTGGTCGGCGGTTGCTGCTATGGGATCCCGTTTTTTGGGTCTACAGAGCAACAATGGCCAACAAGACAATTTATGAAACATGATCAAGATAAGATTTAAGAGGATTCAAGGAGGCAAATGAGATGACCAAACAAGAATGGAAGCGGTTTTTGCCGCTCCTGCTGTTGAGCATCGTCATTTTGGGTACGGTGCTGATGATCACTGTCATGGCAGCGGATGACGGTTCTGTGCTGGGCGGCAAAATCACAGTGGCCCACACGACCAGTGGGACGGCAAATAATGCGAGTGTGAATGTAGATCGAGAGAATGATATTGTTACAGCAACTGCAGCAACAACTAGATCACTCTTTTGGAATTCTACGTCTACAAATACGATAACGATTAAGAACGCCAGCGGCGCGGATGCTATGCTCTTTTTCCGTTATACGCTCGAGTTAGGCGGAGGATCGATGACGATTGCCGGCGAAAATAAAACGGAAAGCGGCGTGCATCTTTCTTCTGTCTCTGCGGGTGGTACCGTAACAATCAAGTTGGAAAGCCCCAGTGCTGTGGGTACCGCGAAGGTGACGCTCTATGATTTTGCCCTGATCACTAACGAGGCCTATACGATTCAGTTTACAACGCCTGTGGGGGGGCGTGTGAAGGTCAATGGGACAGATCTCTCCGAAATCGAGGGCGGTGTTGTCTCTGCCACCTATAACGAGGGCGCCCGAGTGGAAGCCGTCCCGGATGACGGTTACGAATTATTCGGCTGGTTCATCGACGAAAGCGTTACCCCGTTTTTGAGCGATCTGGCTGGGACTATTCAGCCCACGAAGGACTGCACGATAACGGCTGTATTTGCGCCTGTCGGAACGGCGCAATTTGGTGTGGGGATTGCTAAATTTGTGGATTTGAACAAGGCCGCCGCATACGCGGATGCCGGTACGAACAAGACCATTGTTGTGCTGACTGACGGCACGTTGGCTGCCGGGGAGTATACCATCCCCAAGGGGGTGACTCTGCTGGTTCCCTTTGATGCGGCCAATACGCTTTATACAACTGCACCCGGAATATCTTCGAATGATCATGTTACTCCCAACGCTTTCCGTACGCTGACTATGGCCGAAGGCGCCTCCATCACGGTGAACGGCGCCATCAGCGTCGGTTCACAGATCACTGCTTCCGGATCAGGTAATAGCTCTTGGAACGGAACGCCGACGGGCGAGCATGGTAAAATTCAAATGATCGAGGGAAGCTCCATAACGCTGAACAGCGGCGCCAACCTCTACGCTTGGGGCTATATCGCAGGAGATGGTACAGTCACAGCCCTTTCTGGCGCGAATGTTTATGAATGCTTCCAGATGCGGAGCTGGCGCGGCGGTAATGCAACCACAGGGATGAAAGGCGGTCATGTTTTCCCGCTTTCCCAGTACTATGTTCAGAATATTGAAGCAAAGCTGGTCATATATGCCGGTGCGAAGGAAACGGTATTTTCCGCTGTGACTGTTACTTTGCTTGGAACCAAATCAACAAGTGTAACTTTTATTGGGCAGAATGATGGTATGTTTCAAATCGCGAGCGGATATGTATCCAAACAATATCTGCCCGCGACGGATCAGTTGTTGGTAGAAGCGTATGGGAACATAAGTCTGTCTCCCATGACACTTGCTATTGCCGGTTATTCGTTTGATTCCAGAGAATATCCATTGCCAATCAACAGTAACATTAAGATTCATGTGCGTTCTGGAAAGGCGATCGTCAATCAGGATTTGGCCCTGCTTCCCGGAGCAGAAATGCAGCTTGATGAAGGTGCGGAAATTGAAATTGTTCAGGGAAAGAGTATCTATGTATACGATAAGGACCAATGGGGCAACTATGCGCATCAAGGTCTCCAACTGATCCCGGTAGGCTATTCCACTGTAAACGGAACGAAAACTATGCGGACAGCCGCTGGATTAACAGATGCAAAAGTAGATATCAACGGTATTGTTACTGCGAAAGGATTTATCTATACAACCGAGAGTGGCGCTGAGATCATCAGCACGAAGGGTACCGGCAAGATCATCTTTGTAAACGGCGCAGGCGCCGACAAGGTGACCTATCAGGCTACTCAGAGCGGCAATGAAACAAGCGAGGTTGAGATCCCGATCACTCCCGCTTGGTTGAAAAACGAGATAACGAATCCGCAGTTTACGGAAACCAAGGACATTGAGGCAGGCGCCACATTCATCTACGCCAACGGTCGTTGGGGGGATGAGACAAAATTCCATGACGTCACTTGGAAAGACGGCAATGGCGACGTGCTGTATACTGAAAAGTACTACGAAGACGATACGCCCGTATATAAGGGTAAAACGCCGACCAAGGCAGAAGACGAAGGACACACCTATAAATGGACGGGCGAGTGGGATGCCGAACTTTCTCCCGTTAGCGGTAACGTCACCTACACAGCTACGTTTGAAACCATAACGAAGACCTTCACCATCACGTGGCTGAATGATGATGGGTCTGAATTGAGAAAAGACGAAGTAGAATACGGCAAGGTGCCGGAATACGGAGATACAAGTGCTCTGGTTTCGTCCAAAGCGGCCGGCGATATCCATAACACGTATACCTTTGCAAACTGGGATAAGGATCCTGATGAGGTCAAGGGTGACACCCAGTACATGGCGGTATACACGCCCACTCCTGTGCAGCATACCGCTACTTGGATTGATGAAGGGGATAACGTACACACTGAACATTTCTATAATGCAGAGTATCCCAATTCTTCTCTGTATACCGGCGCTCCCAAAAGGGCAGATACGGCAGAGTGGGAGTACAAACGCACATGGAAGCGCGAGGTGCTTGCGAACGGCGATATCACCTACACCGCCGAGTATAGCCAGACAAAGCAGAAGTACACCATCACGTGGCTGGACGACGATGGTTCTTCGTTGGGAACGACGGAAGTGGAGTATGGGACTATTCCGACTCACGCAGAACCGACCAAGGCGGCGGATGCACAGTACACCTATACCTTTGCGGGATGGAAAGAAGAGCCTGTCGCGGTTACCGGCCCTGCGACATATACGGCAACTTATACCAAGGAAGTGCGCACGTACACCATCACGTGGCTGAATGATGACGGCAAGCCGATCACGATCACCCAAGTGGCGTATGGGGAGAAACCGGTATTCCCAGAGAAATTCGGCACGCCTGTCTCGACCAAGGGTACGATCCATTACAAGTATACCTTCACCGGCTGGGGTGAGATTGCCGATGTCACCGGCGAAGCATCCTACACGGCGCAGTATAGTGTGGAACACGTAGAGCATACCGCGACTTGGGTAGATGAAAACCAAAACGTACACACGGAACACTTCTACGATGAAACGTATCCCGAAGCTTCCCAGTATACGGGCGCTCCCAAAAAGCAGGACACGCCCAAGTACCATTACGAGCGTACATGGGAGCGTACGGTAGACGAGGCTACCGGCGATATCACCTATACCGCCGTGTATAAGGAATCGGTGCGCAAGTACACCATCACGTGGAAGAATGACAACGGCGATGTATTGACAACGACCGAAGTGGCGTATGACGAGACGCCCGAATATCCCGCCGATGAGGGGACACCGATCTCTGCGTATGCAGCTAATGATATCCACTACACGTATAAGTTCATCGGCTTCGGCGATATCAAACCTGTCACCGGCGAAGCATCCTACACCGCGCAGTATGAGAAAACTGCTGTGCAGCATACCGCGATCTGGCTGGACGGCGACGGCAAAGAGGTTTACAGAACGACTTTTGAGGGGGCAACGCTTCCTGAATACAAGGGCGGAGTTCCCACCAAGACGTCAACCGAAGCGCTTACGTTCACTTTCTCCGGTGAATGGGAAGAAATGTGGGCTACAAATGGTGACGTGACCCTTACTGCCAAGTTCACTTCGGAAGCGCGGAAGTACAAGATCACTTGGTACGATGAGAACGGAACGACCATCCTTGCTACAAGTGAAGTTGCATACGGTACTGTTCCGTCTTATCCCGAAAACGGACCCAAACCTACCAAGGCTTCGACTATCCATGCAACCTATACGTTCAAGGGTTGGTCTCCTGAACTGAAAGAGGTGGATGGCGACTTCTCCTACAGGGCGGTTTACACCGAAAATCTGATCGAGCATACCGCAACGTGGGTGATCGATGGCAAACCGGTTCACACCGAGACCTTTACGAACGAAGAGTATCCGAAGCCCGACGAGTATGGCGTGAATACCGAAAAAGAATCCTCTGTCAGCACGGATTATACATTTGTGAAGTGGGTCATGAGTGGTCCGGATGCGAAGGGGAATATCACCTATACCGCCGAGTATACGGAGTCGACGCGCAAGTACAAAATCACATGGGTGCTTGATAATGGGGAAGACCCGGTAATAATTGAAGTAGAATACGGCAAACTTCCCGTGTATCCCAATGCCGATCCTACCAAAGAAGCGACTATCCATGAGACGTACGAGTTCAAAGGCTGGGACAAGGAGATTGTCAAGGTAGACGGCGATGCTACGTACACTGCAAAGTACGAAGTGACCAAGATCCCGCACACCGCGATTTGGATCAACGATGGCAATATCGTGAAAAGCGCAACCTTCTTCTATGAAGAGGTGCCGAAATACGATGGCAAAGAACCCACAAAGGCAGCGACTGCCCAATATACCTACACCTTCAACGGTTGGCAGACTGCCTGGGATGAAAAGACCGGCAACGTGATCTTTGTCGCCGAATATGACATCACCCCGACCAAGTACACGATCACCTGGCTGGATGAGGACAACAAGGTACTGGCACAAACTGTATGCAAGTACGACGAGTTCCCTGTGTATCCCTATGATTTGCCCGCTAAACCTGCGGACATTCACAATGAGTACGTGTTCGTCGGATGGACGCCGGAGGTTGTCCCTGTCACCGGCACAGCAGTGTACAAAGCAACGTACAGACTTGTGCCGAAGGCACACACTGCGAAATGGGTGATCGATGGCGAAACGGTTCACGAAGAAACTTTCTATCAAACAGAGTATCCCGATCCTAATGGGTTTGGCGTCAATACGGATAAGGCACCTTCTGATAGCACTGTTTATACGTTTGTGGAATGGGTAAAGGGTGAGCCGGAAGCCAATGGTGACATCACCTACACCGCTATGTATAGTGAAGAGGTGCGCAAGTACACCATCACCTTTACGGATGAAAACGGCGAAACGTTGTACTCTGCCGAGTTCGAGTACGGCTCTATGCCCGAATACAAAGGCGTTGAACCCACCAAGGCATCGACCAAGCATGAAACCTACGAGTTCGCGGGCTGGGATAAACCGCTTGAAAAGGTCACCGGCGCTGCCACTTATAAAGTGGTATTTGACGTAATTCCCGTCGTTCATACCGCTACATGGTATGATGAGGATGGCAAAGCCGAGCTTGACAGCGCAACCTTTACGTATACGAAGGTTCCCGCTTACTCGAAGGGCGAACCGACGAAAGAAGCGGACGCCGAGTACACTTACAAATTTAACAAATGGACCGAAGTCTGGGATG
>JAFLUP010000091.1 GCA_022508745.1 Oscillospiraceae bacterium
GAGACGGACACCATGCCCCAGTGGGCGGGTTCCTCCTGGTACTTCCTGCGCTACATCGACCCCCGCAACGATCAGGCCCTTGCCGACCCGGAAAAGCTGAAATACTGGCTGCCGGTGGACTGGTACAACGGCGGCATGGAGCACGTCACGCGGCACATGATCTACTCCCGCTTCTGGCACCGCTTCCTGTATGACATCGGCGCGGTTCCCTGCGAGGAGCCCTACGCAAAGCGGACGGCGCAAGGTCTGGTTCTGGGGGCAAACGGCGTGAAAATGTCCAAATCCCTGGGGAATGTGGTGGATCCCAACGATGTGGTGGACCGCTACGGCGCGGACGTCCTGCGCACCTACGTCCTGTTCATGGGGGACTATGAGCAGGCGGCCCCCTGGTCGGACAGCTCCGTGCGGGGCTGCAAACGGCTGGTGGAGCGCTTCGCGGCGCTGACCGACCTGCTGACCGACGCCCCCGTTCCCGCGCTGGTCTCCCCGCTCCACCGCACCATCCGCAAGGTATCCGAGGATATCGAGACCATGAAGTTCAACACGGCCATCGCCGCCATCATGACCTTCGTCAACGATATCTACGCCGCGGGCAGCATCGACCGGGAAACCCTGCTGACGCTGACCAAGCTGCTCTGCCCCTTCGCGCCGCACATCTGCGAAGAAATGTGGCAAACAATGGGCGAAACGGGCTTCTGCTCCGCAGCCGAATGGCCGACCTACGACGAGGAAAAGACCAAGGAAGCGTCGGTGGAGATCGCCGTGCAGATCTGCGGCAAAGTGCGCGGCAGACTGGTCGTCCCCGCCGAAGCGACGCAGGAGGAAGTGCTTGCCGCCATTCAGGCGGACGCGTCTCTCTCTCCGCTGCTTTCCGGCAAGCAGATCGTCAAGCAGATCTACGTTCCGGGGCGGCTGTTCAACCTGGTGGTCAAATAAGCGGCATCCATGCCAAAGCACGCGGGGCAAATGCGAGGGTTTCCTGTTTCATTTGCCCCGTTTTCATATCGGAACGGATCTGACGGACTCCCTTCCGAACACAAGGATCAAATATCACGAGAAGGTATGATCTTATGATGAAAAAACGATTGCTTTGCCTGTTTCTTTTCTGCACCCTCCTGATTTGCGCGTGCGCCGTCGGGGAGCCAGACAGCTCCGGCGAGTCCCGGAGCCCCGCCCCTTCCGCGGACACCTCCTCCGACACATCCCCCGACGCTTCGGAGGACACCTCCTCCGATCCCACCCCGCCGGTACCGGATCCGCCGCCGGACCCGCCGGAGGAGAAGGATTTCTTTGACCTCAACGGGCAGGGAAAGCTGCCGGAGAAGGCGGTCCTGCCCGCGTCCTGCACGGCAACGGACACGGAACACCTGTATGCCTTTCCCTTTGCGTTGCCGGAGGAAGAGACCCTTCACGTGGTGTCCGTCCGCCTCGCGGGGGACACGGTGCATCTATTCTATACCATCTGGGTTTTTGAAGAGGACACGGGGGACTACGACGTCCTTTCCTATTACCGCGTCTGCTCGTTGGAGACCGGCGAACTGCTGACGGAAAAGCAACTGCCGGAGGACGCCTTCTGCGGTCCGCTTTCCGACGGCGGCTTCTGGTATGCGACGGCGGAAGGGATCGCCCTTACCCTGTGCAGCAAGGACGGAACGGAGACCGTCGCGCGGCAGGCGAGCAGCAATTACAGCGGAGACAATGCGCCGTATCTGCTGGCGCTCTCCCCGGATGGGAACACCCTGCTCGCCGCCTTCGGCGCGCAGGACCCCTTCCTGCTGCTGGACCTCGCCACCGGCGTGCGCACACTGGTTTCCACCGACGTCCGTGCGCAGAGCTGGTCGCTGCTATCCGCCGAACAGGATGCCTTCCTGCTGGCAGGCTCCCGCGGGGCGCTGTTGGAGCTTTCCGTGAGCGAAGCGGTCGCGACCGCCCTGCCGGAGGGAGATCCTGTCAGCGAAGCGTCCGGCCGTGTGTTCCGTCTGCCCAGCTCCGGCAGCGGATTGGCGCTGCGGGGTCAATCCCCCGACGAAAACGGCACGCATCTGCTGCTCGCGAGCTTCCTTTATGACGACGAAGTCTACGCGGCGCAGGATTTTGGCTGCTGCGCCACCACGTCCTGGGATTGCAACACCCGCTTCTACGATCTGCGCACGGGGAACTGCTTCGCATCCTTATGGGTCGAAGAGCTGTCCAATGTCTTTGCCTGCTTCTCCCCGGAGGGCTTTGCGCTGCTGACCAACGGGTACGTCTGCTATGTGTACGATCTATCCGCCGCCTACGCGGAAAGCACCCGTAACGACGTCATCGAAATGACGTACACGGACGCTGCCACGGTGGACGAGTACTTCGCCCGGCGGGTGAGGGTCATGGAGGATACCTACGGGATCGCCCTCCACGTGGGGTCCGCGGGCAACGATTTTGAAATCTGGGGCTACGTCGGGCAGGTAGAGTTGGACCCGGTGGAGATCTATCGCGCCCTGAATCTCACGGACAGCATCCTTTCCCGTTATCCGGCGGGGATGCTGCGGGAGACTTACGAAGGGTTGTGTGACGCTCTGCACCTCTACCTCTGTGCCGACCTGTACGGATACGCTTCCGACGGGCTGTCGAGGGCAGGGGGCGCCACCATGTGGGACGGGGAGAAAATCGTCATGGCCATCGACATTTACAACGGTCTGGAAACCACCCTCCCCCACGAGCTTTCCCACGCTTTTGATGTGCGCATCGAGTTGGTTTCCGCCTCCTCCGAGCAAAACTGGATGCAGCTCTGGGAGAACCTCCACTCCTTCGACAATGCGTACGCCTATTCCTATGAGGATTACTACTATCTGGATGACTACACCTTCTACGGCGAGTCGTCGGAATCCCGCATCTGGTTTGTGGATTCCTATGCCCGCACCTTCCCCACCGAGGATCGCGCGCGCATCATAGAGAACCTGTTCAACCCTGTGGATGACGGACTGCCCGAAGTGCTGCAAGCGCCGCATCTGCAGGAAAAGGCGCGGTTTTACAGCTATATCCTCCGCCAGTGCTTCCCCTCCTGCGCCGCCAGCGAGGAACCCCTCTACTGGGAGACCTACCTCGGCGTCATCGACGAAAACGCGGTTTCGTCCTTCTTGCCGGAAGTGTAAAGAAAATTATATAGAAATGCTGCGGCAACCTGTGTTAGCCGCGGCATTTCTTATTTCGTTCGGTTGAAAAAACCGCCCGAAAAATCAAATATCCCGTTATTGCTTGCCCGTATAAATTGATTTATAATCACAGACGAAGTACTTCAAAAGAAACAGGATCGGAGGAACGAATATGAATATGCAAAGCGTTGGAACGCAGATCGCGACCTTGCGAAAAAACAAGGGTATGACGCAAAACGATTTGGGAGAACGTCTCGGCGTGACCTTTCAAGCTGTCAGCAAGTGGGAGCGCGGCGAAACACTGCCGGACGTGACCCTTCTCGTCGATTTGGCAAACGTCTTGGAAACGACCACGGATTTTATTTTGAACGGAGGGGAAAAAGCGATGACCTATCACGGAAAGATCACGGTTTCCGACATGATCGACGGATTACGCTGTCTGGAAAACATGGGGAAGCTGCTTGGGAAACAAAATCTGATTTACCGCCACGCCATTCGCGGGATCAACGAAAGCATGAACACCGATATAGAGGAAGCGTTTACGAACGACTCCTATTTCGAATGTTTCGTAGCGGAAGCGATCATTCAAAATTTGAAAGCGGGCGCGTATGTTGATCCCACGGACGTGAAGATCCACTTTAAACACGAGTATTACCGGAATCTCGTATTGGAGCACTGCAAAAAATACGGAATCAAATAGCGACGGCAAGGTTGCGCAAAAAAGGATCGGCTCCGCATGGAACCGATCCTTTTTGTACGGAAAATATGTTCAGTCCTGTGTGGCAAGGAGTTTGATTTTGTCGAAAAACGCCTGCTTGCCCGCCGTGTACTTTTTTCTGTCATCTGCGTACAATTCGAGCAGTTTTATTTTTAAAGCCTCATACTCCCTTGCATATGCGGGATGGGAGCGAAGGAAGTCCCGAAACCGCAGCTGTTCATAAAACAGGCCGCTGTTGCTCACCTCATAGCAGTGAACATGCTGCAAGGAGACCTCGTTCTGTCCCCGCAGGATAAACAAGTGCTTGCCACTTGCCACTTCCCCGTAATAGACATATCCGTTTTCCGCCATCCCGCTAAAAACGGAATCGTCGATCCGCCTGAACAGCACCGCGACATCCAGCATGGGCTTTGCCATAATACCGTCAATCGCCGTACTTCCCACATGCTGAATATTCACGGCATTCTCGCCGTGCATGCTTTGCAACTGCCGCTTGACACGGTCAAATTCCTCTGCCCATTCCGCACGATGGGTTTCTAAGACCACCTTTTGCCTTGGAACTCCCTGCATGATCGCATGGCTCACTTTCCTGCAATGGTAAGGCCCTCCACCAGCACGGCCGGGGAGCCAAACGCGGTCATACCGCCGAAGCTGGGCAGCGTCACCGTGTCAGAGAGCGCGGTGATCTGGTTCAGCAGCGTATAGAAGTTCCCTGCCACCGTGAAGGACTTCACCGCCTTCGTCTTGACGCCGTTCTCGATCATATAGCCGGCGCTCTGGAGGGAGAAGTCGCCCGTGATGGGGTTCGCCCCCGCGTGGAGCCCGCCGAGGGAGGTGATATACACGCCGTTGCCCGCTTTTTGCAGCAGCTCCTCCTCCGTCAGGTCGCCGGGAGCCAGGTACATACTGAAGGGGCTGATGCCCACGTCGGAAGCGTAGGAGCCCTTCGAGGCGTTCCCCGTGGTCTTTTTGCCCGCGACCGCGGCGGTTTTGAGGTTATAGAGCAGCGTGGTGAGCACGCCGTTTTCAATGACGTTCTTGGTGTGGGTAGGCATCCCTTCTGCGTCAAAGTGGATGGGCATGGGGCTGCCCTTGTAGAAGGGATCGTCCACCAGCGTCACGATCTTCGCCGCGATGGGTTCTCCCTCCTTGTTCCCCAGCTTGGAAAGCCCCTTCTGGGTGTTTTCGGAGGAGAAAATGCCGGAGAAGGTGGAAAGCAGGCTGGACATGGCGCGGGGCGCAAGCACCACCGGGTACGCCCCCGTGGGCGCGACGTCGGCGCCCAGCTTGGACTTGGCGTCCGTGACGGCTTTCGCCGCCAGCGCTTGCAGATCCAGTTCGGCAAAGGAGCCGATCTGCCAATCGTAGCTGTCGGTCATCTCGCTGCCGTCCGTCACCACCGAGGAGACCAGATACAGCGCCACTTCGTTCTCGTAGGAAAGATCCAGCCCGTTGGAGTTGTAGATCGCGATGGTGTTGCGGCTGGTCATGGCGTTTGCCGAGGAGCCGTCGATGACGGCGGGATCCGTCCCGTAAAGGATCTTGTCCCCTTCCAGTGCCTTTTCGGTCATTTCCTCCACGGTGGGAAGCGGGTAGGAGGGGATCTGCGGTTTCTCGTAAGTCTCCCCGCCCTTGCCCAGGAAGACCTGCTCTTCCGTTTCCAGAATCCGAGCGTTTGCCGCCGCGCGGGAGACGATGCTCGCCGCCTGCGCCTCGCTCAATTCCTCGGTGGAAGCGTAGCCCATCTTCCCGTCCACAATGCAGCGGAAGCACACGCCGCCGTCCAGCGAGCCGGAAAACTCCTTGATCTCAT
>JAFLUP010000092.1 GCA_022508745.1 Oscillospiraceae bacterium
GGAAATCCTCGATCTGTACGGGATACAGATTTTCCCCGCCGGAGATGATCACGTCCTTTTTGCGGTCCACGAGGAAGATGAAGCCGTCCTCGTCCTGCATGGCCATATCCCCGGTGTGCAGCCATCCGTTTTCCAGCACTTCGTCGGTGGCCTTCGGGTCATGGTAGTAGCAGACCATCACCCCCGGTCCTTTTACGCACAGCTCGCCCACGTCGCCTTGCGCGACAGGGACGTTCTGCTCGTCCACGATCTTGGTCTTCCAACCGTAGCCGGGCACGCCGATGGCGCCCACCTTGTGGACGTTATCCAGCCCCAGATGTACGCAGCCGGGACCGGTGGATTCCGAAAGCCCGTAGTTGGTATCGTACTGATGGTCCGGGAAGTATTCCAGCCAGTGCTTGATGAGGGACGGCGGAACCGGCTGCGCCCCGATGTGCATCAGCCGCCACTGGGAGAGCTGATAGTCCTCCATTTTCAGATCCCCTCTGTCCAGCGCGGCAAGGAGATCCTGTGCCCACGGCACCAAAAGCCACACGTTGGTGCAGCCTTCCCCGGATACCGCTTCCAGCACCGATTTGGGGGAGCTGCCCTTCAAAAGCACCGCCTTGCTCCCCGTAAAGAGGGAGCCGAACCAGTGCATCTTCGCGCCGGTGTGATAGAGCGGGGGAATACAGAGGAACACGTCCTCATGGGTGGTGCGGTGGTGGAGCGCTTCCATTTTCGCGGATTGGGAGAGGGCTGTATGCCGCAGCAGAATCGCCTTCGGGAACCCGGTGGTGCCGGACGAATAGTAGATGGCTGCTTCGTCGTCCTCCTCGATGAGTACCTTCGGGGCGATGCTGGAGCAGTTCGCCGCGGCGCGGTAGTAGTCCTCCGCGAAGGTGGGGCAGTTTTCCCCCACATAGTACAGCATACGCTCTCTGCCCAGATCGTTTGCGATGCTTTCCACCCGTCCGATGAACTCCGGACCGAAGAACAGCACATCCACGTCCGCCAGCTTTACGCAATAGGAAATCTCCTCCGCCGTGTAGCGGAAGTTCAAGGGAACCGCGATGGCGCCGGATTTCAGCACCCCGAAGTAGATGGGGAGCCACTCCAAACAGTTCATCAGCAGGATCGCCACCTTTTGCCCCTTGCGGATGCCTCGTCCCATCAGCAGATTCGCCACCCGGTTTGCCTTCTCGTCAAAGACCGACCAGGTGATCTCCCTGCGGTAGGGAGCGGTTCCACCCGGCTGGATGAGCTCATACTCCTTCCATGTAACCCGCTGCACCTCCTGCAGCTCGGGGTTGACCTCCACCAAAGCGACTTCCTCGCCGTATAGCTTGCTGTTGCGTTCCAGCAGATCCGTAATAGGCATATTGATGTTTCCTTTCGAAAATACTCCATTTGTTTATCATAACGGATTTCGCCGGAAAAGTCAATAGCAGGCAAAAAAGATACACATTTTCATCGAATTTTTTGTGATGTCCTTGACAGGAGCGGAATTTTGGGGTAAACTGGTGGCATCCAAAAGCAAGATAGGGGAGACACTCCTGATGGCAATCAAAATCATTCTTCTCGTCGTTTTCTTCGCCGTGATGGTAGGCATCGGCATCTTCTGCCGCCGGAAAGCCGTGGACGTGAACGGCTTCGTGCTGGGCGGACGGGCTGTAGGTCCGTGGCTGACCGCCTTCGCATACGGCACTTCCTATTTCTCCGCCGTGGTGTTCGTGGGCTACGCGGGGCAGTTCGGCTGGCGCTTCGGCGTCGCCGCTACCTGGGCGGGCATTGGCAACGCCCTGATCGGCTCCCTGCTTGCGTGGGCGGTTCTGGGTCGCCGTACCCGGGTCATGACCCAGCATCTGGACAGCGCCACCATGCCGGAGTTCTTCGGCCGCCGGTTCGGAAGCCCTTCTCTGAAGATTGCCGCTTCCGCCGTCACCTTCATCTTCCTGATCCCCTATACCGCGTCGCTGTATAACGGTCTGTCCCGTCTGTTCGGGCTGGCGTTCAACATTGATTACTCCGTCTGCGTCATCGTCATGGCGGTTCTTACCGGCATCTACGTCATCGCCGGCGGCTATATGGCGACCGCCATCAACGATTTCATTCAGGGCATCATCATGCTCTTCGGCATCTGCGCGGTGATCGTGGCGGTGTTGAGCACCCAAGGCGGACTTTCGTCGGCTTTGAGCAAGCTCGCCGTCCAATCGGACCCCGCCGGGACCTTCACCTCCTTCTTCGGACCCGAGCCGGTCAACCTGCTGGGCGTGGTGATCCTCACCTCCCTCGGCACGTGGGGTTTGCCCCAGATGGTGCAGAAGTTCTACGCCATCAAGAGCGAGCGGTCCATCAAGAAAGGCATGATCGTCTCCACCGTGTTCGCCCTGATCGTGGCGGGCGGCTGCTACTTCCTGGGCGGGTTCGGGCGCTTGTTTGCCGATAAAGTGGCGCTTGATGCAAAGGGAGACGTGATCTACGATTCCGTCATTCCCGCCATGCTCCAAAAGCTGCCGGATCTGCTCATTGCGTTGGTGGTCATTCTGGTGCTTTCCGCCTCCATGTCCACCCTGTCCTCGCTGGTGCTGACCTCCAGTTCCACCCTCACGCTGGATCTGCTGAAGGGTCACGTGTTCAAAAAGATGGAGGAAAAAAGGCAGGTGCTGGTCATGCGCTGCCTGATCGTGGTGTTCATCGCCATTTCCGTGGTGATGGCGCTGATTCAGTACAACTCCAGCGTGCTCTTCATCGCGCAGCTCATGGGCGTCTCCTGGGGCGCTCTCGCGGGTGCGTTCCTTGCGCCCTTCCTCTTCGGTCTGTATTGGAAGCGCACCACCAAGGTGGCGTGCTGGAGCAGCTTTGTCTTCTCCACCGTGTTTATGCTGGCGGTGATCTCTCCTCTTAAGAGCTATCTGCCCGTCATTCTGCAAAATCCCATCAACGCCGGCGCCTTCTGTATGCTGGCAGGGCTGGTGATCGTACCGGTGGTTTCGCTGTTCACCCGCGCCCCCGGGAAGGAATTGGTGGAGAACGCCTTCTCCTGCTACGAGCAGAAGGTGACGGCTTACAAGCGCGATACGCTGGGCGACGCGGAATAAAGGACTTTTCGCGCCATGATCATCGACTTTCATACCCATACCTTCCCGGATAAGATCGCCTCTGCTGCCATCGAAAAGCTCTCCGGCGCGTCCCATACCCGTCCGTTCAGCGACGGCACCGCCGCAGGGCTTTCCGCCTCTGCGAAGGGCGCGGGGATCGACCTTTCCGTGGTCCTGCCGGTGGCGACCAACACCAGACAGGTCCCGAACGTCAACGACTACGCCGCCAAAACCAACGAGGCGACGGAATCCACCGGTTTGTTCTCCTTCGGCTGTATCCACCCGGATTACCCCGCGTGGAAGGAGGAGCTTTCCCGCATCTCCGCACTGGGGCTGAAAGGGGTCAAGCTCCATCCGGTCTATCAGGATGTGGCGTTCGACGATCCCCGTTTCCTGCGCATTTTGGATCGGGCAGGGGAGCTGGGGCTGATCGTGGTCACCCACGCGGGGCTGGACATCGGCTTCCCGGGGGTGGAGCGCTGCTCGCCGGAGCAGATCAGAAGCGCCGTGCAGCAGGTCGGTCCCGTCAAGCTGGTCCTCGCCCACATGGGAGGCTGGCGGCAGTGGGAACGGGCGGAAGAACTGCTTGCGGACCTTCCGGTTTTCTTCGACACCGCCTTTTCGACGGGGGAGATATCCCCGTTGCAGGACGGGTACTACTCTCCGGAAGAACTTCCCATGCTGGACGGAGCTTCCCTTCTGCGTATGATCCGAACCTTCGGCGCGGAGCGGGTGCTGTTCGGCACGGACAGCCCGTGGAGCGACCAAACGGAGAGTCTTACCTTCCTCCGTGCGCTCCCTTTGGAAGCAGCCGAACGGGAAGCCATCCTCGGCGGCAACGCCCGTAAACTGTTAAACATATAAAATAATACGGCGGGGATCCGTTCCCCGCCGTACTTTTCTATCTCGACTGTTAAAGTTGCGAAATTTCTTCCTGATCCACAAGACGGATCCCGCCCGCCTGCAACGCGGCGGAAGCGGCGGTTTCGTCCTGCACCCGCAGGATCATGTAGGCGCTGTCGGCGTTTTTTCCGCCCAAAAACGCATACATATACTCCACATTCACCTCGGCGTTGTACAGCAAGTTCAATACCTGCGTCAGCCCGCCCGGTTCGTCCGGAATGGCGACCCCCAGTACCGGGGTGATGCTGTAAATGAAGCCTGCGTCCTTCAAGGCGGTGACCGCCGCGTACACGTTGTCCGCGATGATACGGACAATGCCGAACTCCTTGGCTTCCGCCAGAGAGAGGGCGCGCATGTCGATCCGGTTGGCCGCCAGCACGTCGGTGAGGCTCTTCATGGTGCCGGGCTTGTTCTCTGCAAAGACGGAGATCTGCTGGATGCTCATTGCGTTTCCTCCTTATTTTCCCTTATATCTTTCGTTTGTCGATGACGCGGACCGCCTTGCCCTCGCTGCGGACGATGGTCTTGGGCGCTACGAGGGTCACCTTCGCCGTGATCCCCAGCATGGAGCGCAGCCCCTCCGTCAGCGCTTTCTGGCGGGCGGAGATCTCGCCCAGATTGTCGGTGAACATTTCCGGGGTCATCTCCACCTGCACGTCCAGCGTGTCCGTGTGGTTGACCCGATCCACGATGATCTGGTAGTTGGCCGGATACCCGTTGTTGAGCAGCACCGTCTCGATCTGGGAGGGGAAGACATTTACCCCGCGGATGATGAGCATATCGTCGCTGCGACCCTGCGGCTTGGTCATCTTCACATGGGTGCGTCCGCAGGGACAGGGTTCTCTGGTAAGGGTGCAGATGTCCCGGGTGCGGTACCGCAGGAGCGGGAAGGCCTTTTTGGTCACGGATGTGAACACCAATTCCCCCTGACTGCCATCGGGAAGCACTTCGCCGGTGTTGGGATCGATGATCTCCGCGATGAAGTGGTCCTCGTTGATGTGCATGCCGGTCTGCGCCGAACACTCGAAGGACACGCCCGGACCGGAAAGCTCCGTAAGCCCGTAGATGTCATACGCCTTGATGCCCAGCGTGTTCTGGATCTCCTGCCGCATCTCCTCGCTCCACGCTTCCGCGCCGAAAATGCCGGCTTTCAGCGGAATCTGCTCGGGGGTGAGCCCCATTTCCTTCATGGTTTCCCCGATGTACGCGGCGTAGGAGGGGGTGCAGCAGAGGATGGTGGCGTTCAGATCCCGGATGAACATGATCTGCCGCTCCGTGTTGCCGGAGGAGGTGGGGATGGTCAGACAGCCCACCTTGTGGGAGCCGCCGT
>JAFLUP010000093.1 GCA_022508745.1 Oscillospiraceae bacterium
CGACGTTCGCCTCGATGCGGAATTCACGCAGCAGACGGTCGACGATGATCTCCAGGTGCAGCTCGCCCATGCCGGCGATGATGGTCTGACCCGTCTCTTCGTCGGTATACGCCTTGAAGGTCGGATCTTCCTCTGCCAGCTTGGAAAGGGCGATGCCCATCTTTTCCTGACCCGCTTTGGTCTTCGGCTCGATGGCGACGCGGATAACCGGTTCCGGGAACTCCATGGATTCCAGAACAATGGGATGGTTCGGATCGCACAGGGTGTTACCGGTGGTGGTATCCTTGACGCCGATGACGCCTGCGATCTCGCCCGCCATGATCTCGTTCACCTCTTCGCGATGGTTCGCGTGCATCAACATGATGCGGGAGAAGCGCTCGGTCTTATCCTTGGTGGAGTTGTAAACCGTGCTGCCCGAGGTGATCTTACCGGAGTACACGCGGACAAAGCAAAGTCTGCCCACGAACGGGTCGGTCATGATCTTGAATGCCAGCGCGGAGAAGGGCTGATCGTCTCCGGAGACGCGCTCTTCCTCCTCACCCGTCTCCGGGTTGACGCCCTTGATGTTGGGGACGTCCGTAGGAGCGGGCATGAAGTCCACGATCGCGTCCAGAAGCATCTGCACGCCCTTGTTCTTGTAGGAAGAACCGCAGCAGACGGGCACCATCTTGTTATCGATGGTGGAGACGCGGATCGCGTTCTTGATTTCTTCGACGGTGGGCTCCTCTTCCATGAGGAACTTCTCGCCGATCACATCGTCCACCTCGGCGCAATGCTCGATGAGCGCGGTGCGATACTCCTGCGCGATCTCCAGCATATCCTCCGGGATGTCCTGTTCTTCGTATTTGGTACCGTCTTCATTGAGATAGATCTCGGCGCGCATACGCACCAAGTCGATGATCCCCTTGAAGCCGCTTTCCTTACCGATCGGGAGCTGGATCGGCACAGCGTTTGCTTTGAGTCGGTCACGGATCATGTTGATGACGCGATAGAAATCTGCGCCCATGATGTCCATTTTATTGACATAGCACATACGCGGAACATGATACTTGTCCGCCTGACGCCAAACCGTCTCCGACTGCGGCTCGACGCCGCCCTTCGCGCAAAGGACGGTCACAGAGCCGTCCAGCACGCGCAGCGAACGCTCGACTTCAACGGTGAAGTCCACGTGGCCGGGGGTGTCGATGATGTTGATACGATGATCCTTCCAGAAACAGGTGGTAGCGGCGGAGGTAATGGTGATACCGCGCTCCTGCTCCTGCTCCATCCAGTCCATCGTTGCCGCGCCTTCATGCACTTCGCCGATCTTGTGCGTTTTCCCCGTGTAGTAGAGGATACGCTCGGTCGTCGTCGTCTTTCCGGCGTCGATATGCGCCATGATACCGATGTTTCTCGTTTTTTCGAGCGGCGTTTGTCTCGGCATGTTTCTTTCCTTTTCCTTTCTTGATTTCCGATGCGTAGACGCGCCGCGTTACCAGCGGTAATGCGCAAACGCCTTGTTGGCTTCCGCCATCTTCAGCGTATCGTCCTTCTTCTTCACCGCACCGCCGGTACCGTTGACGGCGTCCATAATCTCGCCGTACAGACGGTCTGCCATGGTGCGCTCGCCTCTGAGCCGGGCATAGGTGATCAGCCAGCGCAGACCGAGGGTCTGCCGACGTTCCGGACGAACTTCCATCGGAACCTGGTAGTTAGAACCGCCGCGACGCACTGCTTTGACTTCCAGCGCGGGCATGATGTTGCCGAGCGCCTTCTTGAACATTTCCAGCGCATCCTGGCCGGACTGTTCCGCCACCTTTTCAAATGCTTCGTAAACGATCTTCTGTGCAACGCCCTTCTTTCCGTCCTCCATGATTCCGTTGATCAGCTTGGTGACAAGCTGGGAACCATAGACCGGATCCGGCAGCACTTCTCTTTTGAATCCATGTTCTCTTCTGGGCACTTTACTTCCCTCCTTCATTAGTGATCGCGCGTACATGCGCGTTCGATGAGTTCACAGGTACTCGAAAAATCATTTTCCGTCAAGTGCGCAAAGAGAACACGGTATGCAAGGAACGCGAACACGTTCTTGCCAAACGTTCATCTGTTTGAGCACCAGTCTTGATTGATTTTCGGTCATTGTGGTTCGGCACGATTGCCGAAATGAGGTGATTTAGGGCTTACTTCCCTGCCTTCGGGCGCTTCGCGCCGTACTTGGAACGGCCCTGGTTGCGCTTGGCAACACCCTGCGTATCGAGCGTACCGCGGATGATGTGGTAACGAACGCCGGGGAGATCCTTGACTCTTCCGCCGCGGATCAGCACCACGGAGTGCTCCTGCAGGTTGTGGCCGATGCCGGGGATATACGCCGTGACTTCCATGCCGTTGGAAAGACGGACTCTGGCGATCTTTCTCTGCGCGGAGTTCGGCTTCTTCGGCGTCTGGATGGAAACCTTCGTGCACACGCCTCTCTTCTGGGGAGCTGCCTGATTGGTGGTGACCTTCTTGATCGAGTTCGTTCCCTTTTGAAGAGCCGGTGCCTTGGACTTCCAGACCTTGTCGTGGCGACCCTGTCTGACCAACTGGTTAAACGTAGGCATACGGTTCTGGTTCCTCCTTTCCTAAAAGAATCTGCAAAATGGTATTATACAGAAACGGTCGGCATTTGTCAAGGGTTTTCCCCATTTTTTGCCTCACGTTTTTGCCCTTTTCGGTCCGCCGGGCCGCTGTACTCCGACAGCACGGCGGTAAAGACCTTCACGCCCGCCATGACGGCAAGCTGATCGCCGGTCTTGCTCTGATCGGGAGAAATGCCCGCTCTGGCGGCTTCCGCCCGCACCCGTTCCGCGAAGGGACGTTCCGCGTCGGACGCCAGCCACAGCTTTTCCAACAGACCGCTCCGCAGCAGCTTCTGCGCGCGGTTCCAGCCTGCCTCCCGTATTCGTTCGCCTGTGTCCATAGGGTTACAGCTGCTCCTCCGCGTCGTAGACGGCCTCGGCGTAGTTCTCGCCCAGCTCCACCTGCGTTTCCCGGTACTGCATCATGCCGGTACCGGCGGGGATCAGTTTGCCGATGATGACGTTTTCCTTCAGACCCAGCAGCGGATCCCGCTTGCCCTTGGTGGCAGCGTCCGCCAGCACCTTGGTGGTTTCCTGGAAGGACGCCGCGGAAAGGAAGGATTCCGTAGAAAGGGACGCTTTGGTGATACCCAAAAGTTGGGGGCTTCCCTCCGCCTTCATCAGCTCGATACCGTCCGTACGGACAGCGTTGGCGCGTTCGACCTGCTCATTGGCTTCCTCAAACTCGCTGATCTCCACAGGGGAGCCGACCAGCAGCTCGGTGTCGCCGGTGGAATCCACGCGGATCTTGCGGGTCATCTGCCGGGCGATGATCTCGATATGCTTATCGGCGATCTCCACCGCTTGCAGACGGTAAACGCGCTGGACTTCCTTGATGATATATTCATAGACTGCATCCAGCCCGCTGATATCCAGAATATCGCCCGGATACTCGGTGCCTTCCGTCAGCTTCTGGCATTTTTCCACGTGTGCGCCGTTTTCCACGATGATCTTGGTCATCAGCGGAATGGACAGGGCGCAGACGTCGCCTTCGTCCCCCGTAATGGTGATCTGGCGGGACTTCTTGCCCTCTTCGATGGCGACGGTGCCTGCAAACTGCGCCAGCACGGCGGTCTTCTTCGGACGGCGTGCCTCGAAGATCTCCTCAACACGGGGCAGACCCTGCGTGATATCGCCGCCGGCGACGCCGCCGCTGTGGAAGGTTCTCATGGTCAGCTGGGTACCCGGCTCACCGATGGACTGCGCCGCGATGATACCCACCGCTTCGCCCACGGAGACCGGGAAGCCGGAAGACAGGTCCGCGCCATAGCAGTGGACGCAGACGCCGTGCTTCGCTCGGCAGTTGATGACCGAGCGGACGTGTACGCGGGTGATCCCCGCCTTCTCGATGCGCTGAATGTCTTCCTCCGCCAGCATGGTGTTATCCGGCACCAGCACATCGCCGGTGGCCTCGTCCACGATCTCACCGATGGTGAAGCGCCCTGCGAGACGGTCGGCAAAGGGTTCGATGACCTCTTCCTTGCCGCCGGGCAGACGGTCCACGATCTTGGAGACCCACAGACCGCGCTTATCGCCGCAATCCTGCTCGTGCACGATGACTTCCTGGGAAACGTCCACCAGACGACGGGTCAGATACCCGGAGTCCGCGGTACGCAGAGCGGTATCGGACAGACCCTTACGGGCGCCTCTGGCGGCGGTGAAGTATTCCAGCACCTTCATGCCCTCACGGAAGTTCGCCTTGATCGGCATTTCGATGGTCTTACCGGAGGCAGACGCCATCAGACCGCGCATACCCGCCAGCTGACGCATCTGCTTGATGGAGCCACGGGCGCCGGAGACGGCCATCATGTTGATCGGGTTGTATTTATCCAGGTTCTTCTGCAGAGCGGTGGCGACATCCTTGGTACACTGATCCCAGACGGCGATGACGCGCTGGGAACGCTCCTCATCGGAGAACAGACCCTGCCGGAACAGATCGGTGATCTGATCCACCTTCGCCTCCGCTTCGGAGATCAGCGTCTGCTTCTCCGGCGGGATGGTCATATCGTAGACCGAGATGGACAGGGAGGCTCTGGTGGAATACCTGTAGCCCTGCGCCTTGATCTGGTCCAGCACTTCGCAAGTCACCACGTTGCCGTGCTTTTTGATGGAACGGTCGAGGATCTGCGAAAGCTCGTTGTTGGTGGTGACGAAGTCGATCTCCGGCTTGAACTTATTCTCCGGCAGGCTGCGATCCACAAAGCCCAGATCCTGCGGGATGGGACGGTTGAAGATGAGTCTGCCCAGCGTGGTATGCACGACGCCGGACTGCTCTTCGCCGTCGATCACTTTGGTGACGCGGACGTAGCAGGGCGCATGCAGACCCAGCTCGCCGTTCTCGTAGGCCATCATCGCCTCGTCGAAATTGCGGAACCACTTGCCTTCGCCGGGTTCGCCGGGCTTATCCACAGTCAGGTAGTAAGAACCCAACACCATATCCTGCGACGGCACGTTGACCGCGTGACCGGACGCGGGTTTGAGCAGGTTGTTGGCGGAAAGCATGAGGAATCTCGCCTCCGCCTGCGCTTCCGCGGAAAGCGGGACGTGTACCGGCATCTGGTCGCCGTCGAAGTCCGCGTTGAACGGGCTGCAGACCAGCGGATGCAGCTTGATGGCGCGCCCTTCCACCAGCACCGGCTCAAAGGCCTGAATGGAAAGTCTGTGCAGCGTCGGCGCACGGTTCAGCAGCACGGGATGCTCCTT
>JAFLUP010000094.1 GCA_022508745.1 Oscillospiraceae bacterium
CAGGAGCTTGTTGACGATTACCCGGATATGCAGTTTCACAAGAGTGTGAAATTTCCTGTCCGATCGAGCTTGCATGCGTATCTCCGGGCGCTGATCAAATGGAACAAAATAGCGATGGAATTTTTTTATCATCCACACAGAGAAACGCGGACGCCCCTTGTGTATACGGTTTGTGGTTATTCTTTAGGAGAGTTAGGCTTGGGGCCGAAAATAAATCCCTTAAAGGACTTTATGAAAAAACCAACAGAATACAAAAGCTTCAAAACCGTCGACGAACTGCTGGAAGATATACGCCCGCATTGGGACAGAGAGAAACTCCGCGTTGTACGAATTTTCGTGAAACGCATGGATCAAGTGGCAGAAATAGACTTTACATTTTATGCTGATGTCAATTTTGAAGGTGAAATCATCGGACTGGATGACGCCGCTGTAAACGGCGTAAAGCATCCGGGAAATCTTTGGGAGCTTTTCGTCCATATCCCGATTCCGTTTCAAGCGGGAGACATTGTCTCAAGTTCCGCTGAAAGCGGAGAGATTCCGTATGTATTAAAGACCTTGCCGCAATGCGAAAAAGAGCCTATCCAAGCGATATCGGGGGCGCATTGTGCCTACTATGAGTCTCAAACAGACATTCCCGCCCATGCCACTTTTTATTATCTGACGCAGGATGGACATCTGGCGGATTCCTTTCCCTGTTTTGAAGATCCGTGGCGTAACGGCAGTTGTCTGTTCACCTATCATTTACAGCGTTATCAAGGGAAATTTGAAGGTGCAGCGGAAATATTGCCGCATTTAAGCGACTACATAAAGCAAAACGGAATAGAAAACGTTCCGGAATGGGCACAGTCATTTTGATGCGCTTTCAGACGATACATGATTGATGGAGGTCAAAAATGAAAATCGAGAAGACACTGTTCGGCGATCCGACCGGAAAGATCAAGACGTTTGCAATCCTTTCCGTGGAAAATCCTCTCGGAGCGAAAGACCGCACGGACGAAGCATTTGAGAAAAAGTATGCGTTGTGGAAAAAAGACAAGTCCAAACATAGCAGGGCGAACGCTTCCGCCGTGCAGAAAGCGATTTTGCAAAAGCGAATCGAACGGACCGGTGACGATTGCCTGCGGTACGGGGCGTTCCCTTATGCCCGTATCGAAGGGGCTTGCGAAAAAAAAGAAAAAGCCCTTGTCGTATGCAACATCAACGAACAGGACGCAATCGAAATTGCCCGTTCATACGGACAGGAACGCTTTTTCTTTGGGAAAACCGCAGCAGAGGAAGACGGCGCCCCGATCAGCAGCATCGCCTGTTACGAAACCTCCGATTGCTGCCAAACCTATCGGGTGGCGGATCGGGTCCATTCGATCACGACCTGTGAAGAGGCGGCTTGCTTTTTTTCCTCTTACGGATGGCAGTGGAGGGTGCAGCTGGCAGAGTGCAGCGACTCCGTCCCCACCGTAAAGAACGAGACGGCATTTGAGGAATCTTTGAGCGAGGACAGAACCTTTCTTTCAAGGGCAAGGCACAGAAGAGACGCTTACAGGGGGTAGCGCGTCAGGAAGTTGAAAGAGTTGGAGCCGGCGACGCCGCAGGCGGGATATGGCGCTTGAACATACGGATATGAAACGGGATGGAAATCCCAAAGGTAAGCAAATCGGAAAGCGCCTGCGCCAACAGGATGCCGGTCAGCCCGATCCAGGCAGGCAGGAGCAGGATCATCGGGATGAAGAAGATCCCCTGGCGGCAGGAAGCGAGGAATGTGGCGGGGAAAACGAATCCCAAAGATTGGTAGAGCTGGTTGACAAAGGTGGAATAGCCAAGCACCGGCAGCGACAGACTCAAATATCGCAGCATTTCCCCGCCGATGTCGATGGCTTTCCAATCCCCCGGGCGAAAGATTCCGAGGATCTGCTCGGACCAGAAAAACAGAATGACGCCGACAAACACCCCGTAGAGCGTGCCGAGAAAAATGGCGGAGTTGAAGGCTTTTTTCACCCGGTCATACCGTTTTGCACCGAAATTATATCCGGCGACCGGCTGGAACCCCTGCCCCACGCCGATGAGCATACTGCGGAGCAGCATATAGATCTTGTTCGCAATGCTGACCGCGGATTGGGCGACGTCACCGTGGGGGCGGACGGCGATATTCAAAAGGGTGGTCGCAACGCTTCCGAGGCTCTGACGGAAAACGGTGGGCAATCCCACCCGGAAGATGCTCAGGTAATCCCCGATCCTGCGGCTCGTGCGGAACGGATTGATCTCCACGATGGATTTTTTCAGCACAAAAAACAGCAAAAGGATCAGGAAAGAGACGATCTGACTGATCATCGTAGCGATGGCGGCGCCGGCAACTCCCATTTGCAGCTTGAAGATCAGCAGCGCGTCCAGTCCGATATTGAGGATCCCTCCGCTGCAAAGCCCGATCATGGAAAGGGACGCCTTCCCCTCCGCCCGCAGAATGTTATTCAGAACGAAGGAGGAGCAGAACACCGGCGCGCCCAGCAGGATCCAGAACCCGTAATCGCACGCGAAAGGAAGGGCGGTATCCGTCGCACCGAAAAGGTGCATGAGGAAGGGCAGATCGATCAGACCCAGCACCATGAGCAGCAGCCCCACCAGAAACGAGGCGACAAACCCGGAGGTGGCGTACAGATTGGCCTCCTCCTTTTTCCGTTCCCCCAGCCTGCGGGAAATCAGGCTTTGCGCCCCCATTCCGAAGCCATAGCCCACCGCCTGAATGATGGATTGGATGGAATAGACCACACCCACCGCACCGGTCGCAGCGTTCCCAAGGGTGGAAACGAAATAGGTGTCCGCCAGATTATAGATGGAGGTGATCAGCATGCTGAAGGTGGTCGGAACGGACAGCCGAAGCACCAGACCGAACACCGGCGATTCCGTCATGCGTTTATATTCGGATGTATTTTTGTCGATGACACCTGTGGTCGCCATAAAAGCCTCTCTTGGTAAAAACATACGGTACGGAACGCTTTATGATGGTATCTTCGCGCCCCGTTGCCGGATGGTAAATCAACCGATTCGGATATCAAACGTCATCTCAAAGCTGCGCCCCCAGGGATAGCGGAAGCCGGAGACCTCAATGGGCGCGTGAGCGCTTTCCCCATACGGTGACAAGGAGGTGATCAGCTCGCTCTCGTTCAGGCGGCGCAGCACCAGCGGCACCGAGCAAGGATACTCCTCCCGCTCCATACCCTCCACGGACGGATGGAAGCGTTTGTAGCTGATATCCTTGATGTATGCAAAGGTCATGGACTTTAAGAAATGCTCGTCTGCTTCCGCCGTGGACTTTCCGACAGCGGACAGGTACGCATAGCGCGCCACGCCCAGGGAAAGGGCGATGCCGGAAGCGTTGGCGGCGGTGTTCCAACAGGAATACCCCAACAGCTTTGCCACCGGGAGATCGCCGTCCGCAAACATCATAACGCCCAGATCGCCCGCCGTGCCGGATACGTCGATCAGCAGGGTGGGGATACCGGTTGCAAGGTTGGTTTTTAACCGGTCAAACAGTGCCTCCCGATCGCCGGCAGTACACCCGCTTGTCAGGATCAATGCCTGCAAAGCCTGTTCCGCGTCCGTCGTTTCTTTTACCCGCAGACAATCCAGATGCGTGACCAGCATACTTTCCAGCGTGCCGATATCGAACACGTCGGCCGGTCGATCCTTCCCGGGGCCGAAATACGAAAGGCGGACCCGCGGCGCACCGTATTCCATGGTGACCAACCGCGTCAGGCAGCACAGCCCGAGATCGTCCGTGGCGGCGCTCAACACGCATCGGTCGCCCAGTAACGTGCGCAGGTAGTCGATTTCGTTGGTTTGTATGGTCTCCTGCGGGGAAGCGTCGTCCACCCCGATGTAAAGGAATTCCGCTTTGTCCCCCACCCGTCGGAGCAGATAGTCGGCGAGGCGGAGCTTACGCTCCCGGGCGGCGAGGTAGTCCCGCAGCTTATCCTCCTCCACGGGAGAAGGGATCTCTTCCCCTTTCTCATCATAGCGATATCCCGCCACGATCCGATCCGGCGTCAGCTGACTTCCGGTCAGCTTCCGGCGCGGGATCTTCCCGTAACTGCGAAACTTGTGGTAGGTCTCCAGATCATACCCCATAAATTGCACAGTGGAGGCGAGCCGCATCACGCTGTCAAACAGAATCACCGTCTTTCGCTCACACAGACCTGCCAGCTCGTCGATGATCGAACATTCAAAGGAAAGGTCGGTATTGTGAAGCCAGCGGGAGGCGGCAAGACCGCCGGAAAGCAGCTGATCCAGCGAGATCACAAAGCGGTCGCAGGTTTTCTCCGCCTCTTTCAGCCAGGCGAACAGTCCTGCGCGGTCCCCGTACCGTTCCCCGTTTGGATTGGGTTCCATATTGTCCATTGGCGTGCGATAAAGATGCTCCTCCGGCATCGCCAGCTCCATGCCAACGGACCTGGCCAGATAGACCGCCCGCTTTTGGCAGACGGGGCGGTTGTCCAGCGGCAGGTAGGCGACGCGGAACGTATTCCCCGCATCAGCAGGCGTTTTCAGCAGATTCATAAAACAACCAATCCTTCCCTTTTCTCCATATCGACCAATGGTACGGAAGCGCTACCGCTTTTTCCGTTTCGCAGCGGATTTTTTCATAGGAATCGGCGGCTTTTTTGCAGGTTTCCCGGCGGTTTTTTTCGCGGAAGCGGACGGCTTCCCTGCGGGTTTTCCTGCGGGTTTTCCCGCTGAATCCAACGGCTTCCCTGCCGGCTTTCCACGTCCCGGAGGGACGGGACGGATCAGGCATTTTTTGCCGTAACCGATCAGATCCTCCCGCTGTGCCTTTTGCAGCGCTTCCCGGACAAGATGGTAGTTTTTGGGATTGCGGTACTGGATCAGCGCCCGCTGCATCGCCTTTTCATGGGGGTCCGTCGGGACGTAGACCCGCTCCATGGTGCGGGGATCCAGACCGGTGTAATACATGACAGTGGAAAGGGTGGAGGGAGTGGGATAGAAATCCTGCACCTGCTCCGGATTGTAGCCCATATCCCGGATGTACTCCGCCA
>JAFLUP010000095.1 GCA_022508745.1 Oscillospiraceae bacterium
TGGTGCGGGTGATAGGACTTGAACCTACACGAAGTTGCCCCCACTAGAACCTGAATCTAGCGCGTCTGCCAATTCCGCCACACCCGCGTTTTGCGCCGCTCTTGCGGCACGTTCCATACTATACCATATTTCGTAGGGTTTGTCAATAGGTTTTTTTATTTTTTTGCAATTTTTTGCGCGCCGCTTTCGGTGGGTGGGAGGGAGAGACGCGGCGTGTACATTCTGCATAGCTTTCCGTGTGATAATTTGTGCAAAACGCGCTCTTGACAGCGGTGCTGCTTTGTGTTATAGTATATCCGCACACAACATTTAGTGTTTTTCTTTTTCTCGAAGCCCTAAATATAGGGATTTTCACCTGCCAAGCGGAAAGGTGCGCGGCAGGGGACCAAACGCTTTAAAACATCCGTAAAAACGGAGAAGGGAATACAATCATGAGGATCATCAAGCGAAACGGCTCGGAAGAACGGTTTGACCGCACAAAAATCAAAGACGCGATCGCGAAAGCGAACAATGCAACGGAAGGTCCCAAGGAACTGACGGACCGTCAGATCGATTACATCTCTTTGGTCATCGAGGATTTCTGCCGCGACGCAGGTCGCGCGCTGTCCGTGGAAGAGATCCAGGAGCTGGTGGAGACGCACATCATCCTGCAGGGTGCGCCGGAGACGGCGAAGCGCTACATCCGCTACCGCTTTACCCGTGGGCTCGCCCGTGTCGCCAACACCACGGACGAACAGATCCTCTCGCTGATCGAGTGCAACAACGAGGAAGTCTACGAGGAAAACTCCAACAAAAATCCCACGGTCAACAGCGTCCAGCGGGACTACATGGCAGGGGAGGTCAGCAAGGACCTGACCCGGCGTATCCTGCTGCCGCAGGACGTGGTAGAAGCCCATGACGCCGGCATCATCCATTTCCACGATGCGGACTACTACGCCCAGCATATGCACAACTGCGATCTGGTCAATCTGGAGGATATGCTGCAGAACGGCACCGTCATCTCCGGCACCATGATCGAAAAGCCCCACAGCTTTTCCACCGCCTGCAACATCGCCACGCAGATCATCGCACAGGTGGCTTCCAACCAGTACGGCGGGCAGAGCATCAGCCTGACGCATCTGGCGCCCTTCGTGGACATCTCCCGCAAAAAGATCACAAAGGAAGTCCTGCAGGAGATGGAAAGTCTGGAGATCACGCCCTCCGAGGAAAAGATCAGCAACATCGTGGAGCATCGCCTGCGGGAGGAGATCCGCCGCGGCGTGCAGACCATCCAGTATCAGGTGGTGACATTGCTGACCACCAACGGGCAGGCGCCCTTCGTGACGGTGTTCATGTATCTGAACGAAGCGAAGGACCCGGTGCTGAAGCGCGACCTTTCCTTAATTATCGAGGAAGTCCTGCAGCAGCGGATCCAGGGGGTCAAGAACGAATCCGGCGTTTACATCACGCCCGCCTTCCCCAAGCTGATCTATGTGCTGGAGGAGGACAACATCGCGGAGGACAGACCCTACTGGTATCTGACGCAGCTTGCGGCGAAGTGTACCGCCAAGCGCATGGTGCCGGATTACATTTCGGAAAAGATCATGCTGCAACTGAAGATCGACCAAAACGGGGACGGCAACTGCTATACCTGCATGGGCTGCCGCAGCTTCTTGACGCCTTATGTGGATGAGAACGGCAAACCCAAGTATTACGGGCGCTTCAATCAGGGCGTGGTGACCCTCAATCTGGTGGACGTCGCCTGCTCCGCCTGCCGGGGCGGCCGGGACATCGACCGCTTCTGGGAAGTGCTGAACGAGCGTCTGGATCTTTGCCACCGGGCGCTGCAGTGCCGTCACGAGCGGCTGGAGGGTACCCTCTCCGATGCGGCTCCCATCCTGTGGCAGTACGGCGCGCTGGCGAGGCTCCAGAAGGGCGAGCCCATCACCAAACTGCTGCACGGCGGCTATTCCACCCTGTCTTTGGGCTACGCGGGTCTCTGGGAATGTGTCTATGAGCTGACCGGCAAGCGGCTGACGGATCCGGAAGGGGAAGAACTGGGTCTTGCCATCATGCAGCGCATGAACGACGCCTGTCTGGAATGGCGCAACGCGGAGAACATCCATTACTCCCTCTACGGCACGCCGCTGGAATCCACCACCTATAAGTTCGCCAAGTGCCTGCAAAAGCGCTTCGGCAAGATCCCCGGCGTGACCGACCGCAACTACATCACCAACTCCTACCACATCCACGTGACCGAGGAGATCGACGCGTTCGAGAAACTGGAACGGGAAGCCCGCTTCCAGAAACTCTCTCCCGGCGGCGCCATCAGCTATGTGGAAGTGCCGAATATGCAGAACAATCTGGAAGCCGTCCTGCAGGTGATCAAGTTCATCTACGACCACATCATGTACGCGGAGCTGAACACCAAGAGCGATTACTGCCAAGTGTGTGGATTTGACGGGGAGATCCAGATCGTGGAGGACGACGGCAAGCTGGTCTGGGAATGCCCCAACTGCGGCAACCGCGATCAGGCGAAGATGAACGTGGCGCGCCGTACCTGCGGCTACATCGGCTCCCAGTTCTGGAATCAGGGCCGCACGCAGGAGATCCAGGAAAGGGTGCTGCATCTGTAATGCACTACGGAACGATCAAAAATTGCGATATCGCCAACGGCAACGGCGTGCGGGTCACGCTGTTCGTCTCCGGCTGTACCCACCACTGTAAGGGCTGCTTCAACCCGGAAACGTGGGATTTCCGGTACGGTCAGCCGTACACGGAAGAAACCGAAGAAAAGCTCCTGCGGATGCTTGCGCCGCCCTATATCAAAGGGTTGACGCTGCTGGGCGGGGAACCCATGGAGCCGGAGAACCAGCGGGCGTTGCTTCCGCTGGTAAGGAAAGCGAAGGATCGCTTTCCGGAGAAGGATATCTGGTGCTACACCGGCTACACGCTGGAGAGCGATCTGCTCACCGGCAATGCCCGCACGGAAGTGACGGACGAACTGCTGTCCCTCATCGACGTGCTGGTGGACGGCGAGTTTATCGAGGAGCAGAAGAACATCAGCCTGCGCTTCCGGGGTTCGGAAAATCAGCGCTTACTGGCGCTGCGGGAAACGCTGGACAGCGGGAAACCCGTCTTATGGGAGAGCTTTTGATGGAACAGAGCATATACCAAACCAATGATCCGTATTTGCAGGTCACGTCTTACCGTTTGCCCCTCCCGGGGCTTACGCAGGGCGTGACCCTGCTGCAAATTTCCGACCTGCACCTCATGGTGGCGGACGAAACCAGCACGGAAGCGCAGAAACAGCATGTGGAAAAGCAAAAACAGGCGTGGGAGCCGGTTCGGATCGACTTCGCCCGCCTCTACGGGGATTCGTTCGATCCGCCGCACCTGCTTCCCACCGAGGAAGGGCTTGCGCATTATGTGGAGCTGATCCGCTCCCTCCGCCCGGACGCGGTGCTGTTCAGCGGGGATATGCTGGAGGAGTTCAGCCGGGAGAATCTGCGGTTTTTCGCTTCTGCACTGGAGCAGATCGACGTGCCGTGGATGTGGGTGCGGGGCAACCACGAACAAGGGCATGACGACGAACTCGCACCCTATATGCAGGGCGGGAAACCCGCGCAGACGGTCACTGTCGGGAACTTCAAGCTGATCGGTCTTGACAATTCCCGCAAGCGCGTCACCGCCGAGCAGACCGCCGCAGCCCGCAAAGAAGCGAAGGAACCGGGCTGTGTGCCGGTGCTTGCCATGCACATTCCGGCGCTGACGGCGTATAACCGGGAGGAAACCTCCTGCTTCAACCCCTATTTCCTGTTGGGGACCGGGGAAGTGGACGGGGACACCGCCGCCTTCCTTGCGCAGATCCAGCGGGAGGACGATCCCTTTCATTTCGCTGCCATCCTGTGCGGGCACGTACACGGGAAGCACGTGTCTTCCTACCGTCCGGGGCGTTTGCAGATCTGCACCTCCAGCGCCATGGTGGGGGCTTGCTCGCTGTTTCACTTTGTGCCTGCTTTGGAGAGATAAACATGGAACAACAGGGAATGTTTTCACAACAGGAATCCCAACCGCTGGCGGCGCGATTGCGCCCCCGGACGTTGGAGGAATACGTCGGGCAGCAGCATTTGCTGGGGGAAGGGAAGGTCCTTCGCCGGCTGATCGAAAACGACCGGGTGTCCTCCATGATCTTCTGGGGACCGCCGGGGGTGGGGAAGACCACCCTCGCACGCATCATCGCGGGCCGCACGGCAGCGACGTTCATCGATTTTTCCGCCGTGACCAGCGGGATCAAGGAGATCCGCACGGTCATGCAGCAGGCGGACGAGAACACCCGCTACGGGGAGAAAACCATCGTCTTTGTGGACGAAATCCACCGGTTCAACAAGGCGCAGCAGGACGCCTTTTTGCCTTTTGTGGAGAAGGGCAGCATCATCCTCATCGGCGCGACGACGGAGAACCCCTCTTTTGAGGTCAACGGGGCGTTGCTTTCCCGCTGCAAGGTGTTCGTGCTGCAAGCACTGGAAACCGAGCAGCTTGCCGACCTCCTGCGCCGGGCGCTGAAGGATCCGCGGGGGTTTGGCGGGATGGAGATCGAGATGCCGCCGGAGCTGCCGGAGGCCATCGCAAGGTTTGCCAACGGGGACGCGAGGAACGCCCTTTCCACGCTGGAAATGGTGGTGCTCAACGGGGAAACGGAGGGCAACCGCGTCAAAGTCACCATGGAAGTGCTGGAACAATGCACGTCCCGCCGTTCGCTGCTGTACGACAAGCAGGGAGAGGAGCATTACAACCTCATCTCCGCGCTGCATAAGTCCATGCGCAATTCCGACCCGGACGCCG
>JAFLUP010000096.1 GCA_022508745.1 Oscillospiraceae bacterium
AGAAGGGGGTGCCGATCTCGTCCTCCCGGCGGTAGCGCTTGCCGATGGAGCCGGCCTCATCATAATCCGTCATGAACTGCTTGGAGAGCATCTCATAGACCCCCAGTGCGCCCTCCGCCAGCTTCTTGGAAAGGGGCAGCACCGCGCACTTGTAGGGCGCCACCACGGGGGACAGGTGCAGCACCGTGCGGACGTCGTTCTTTTCCGCGTCGATGACCTCCTCGTCATAGGCTTCGCACAGCAGCGCCAGAACGGTGCGGTCCAGACCGTAGGTGGATTCGATGATGTAAGGAATGAATTTTTCGTTGGTTTCCGGATCCAGATAGCTCATGTTCGCGCCGCTGTACTCCTGATGGCGGGTCAGATCGAAATCGGTGCGGTTGTGGGTACCGTTGATCTCACCCCAGCCGAAGGGGAACAGGAACTCGATGTCACAGGCCGCTTTGGCGTAGTGCGCCAGCTTTTCGTGGTCGTGGAACCGCAGATGCTCGGGGGAAATCCCCAGATCCTCATAATACTTGCGTCCGTAATCCTTGAAATACGCATACAGCTCGGTATCCGTGCCCTCCTTGCAGAAGGTCTGGAACTCCATCTGCTCGAACTCAATGGTGCGGAAGGTGAAGTTGCCGGGGGTGATCTCGTTGCGGAAGGCTTTCCCGATCTGCCCGATGGAGAAGGGCAGTTTGGCGCGCATGGTGCGCTGTACGTTCAGGTAGTTGACATACTCGCCCTGGGCGTTTTCCGGACGGAGGTAGATAACGCTCTTGGAATCGTTGGTCACGCCGCGGAAGGTCTGGAACATCAGGTTGAATTCGCGGATGTCCGTAAAGTTATGCTTGCCGCATTTGGGGCAAGGGATGGAATGGGCCTTGATGTATTCGAACATCTCCGCCTTGGTCATGGCGTCCGGATGGGCTTCCGGGTCGAAGTCCGCGATCAGGTTATCCGCACGGTGGCGCATCTTGCACTCTTTGCAATCCAGCAGCGGGTCGGAAAAGCTGGCGACGTGCCCGCTGGCTTCCCAGACTCTCGGGTGCATCAGAATGTCGGCGTCCACCTCGTAGCTGTTCTTGCGTTCCTGGATGAAACGCTTGCGCCACGTATCCTTGACGTTATTTTTCAATCTTGCGCCCAAAGGACCGTAGTCCCACGTGTTGGCAAGCCCGCCGTAAATGTCGCTGCCGGCGAAAATGAATCCGCGGCCTTTACACAGGGCGACGATCTTCTCCATGGATTTGTCTTCGTTTCTCATCATACCGTTGATATCCTTTCTTTTGCGCACTACTGGCTGTAGCACGTTTATTTACTTCTGCATCTTGCTCATTTCTCGCTGTGCCATGACCAGACGGTAGTAGCGTCCTTCCTTCTGCATCAGCTCTTCATGGGTGCCCAGCTCCTCCAGCTCGCCCTTTTCGAACACAGCGAGCTTGGTGGCGTTGCGCAAAGTGGAGAGCCGGTGGGCGATGGCGACGGTGGTACGCCCCTTGGAAAGGGCGAACAGCGCGTCCTGGATCTGCTTTTCCGTCTCGGTATCCAGCGAGGAGGTGGCCTCGTCGAGGATGAGCAGCTTGGGATCCCGCAGGATCGCCCGCGCGATGGCGATGCGCTGCTTTTCCCCGCCGGAAAGCGTATTTCCTCGGGCGCCGACGTAGGTATTGTAGCCGTCCGGCAGGCGCATGATGAAGCTGTGCGCTCCCGCCAGCTTGGCCGCCCGCAGCACTTCCTCCCGGGTCGCTTCCGGCTTGGCGTAGGACAGGTTGCTGTAAATGGTGCCGTTGAACAGGTAGGTTTCCTGCAGCACCACGCCGATCTGCGAACGGAACGCCGCGGCGTTATAGGAACGCACGTCCTTGCCGTCGATGAGCAATTGCCCTTCGTTGAGGTCATACATCCGCATCATCAGGTTGATGACCGTAGTCTTCCCCACGCCGCTGCGCCCCACCAAACCGATGAAATCTCCCGGTTTGATCTCCAGAGACAGGTGCTTGAGCACATAATCCGGCGGATTGTAACCGAAGGATGCGTCCTTGAAGACGATCTCCCCGCGCAGTTCCCCCGCTTCCTCTTCGCCATCCGGCATGATCTCCTGCTCATCCAGCATCTCGGAGACCTTGCTCATGGAGGTCATGGATCGGGTCAGCATCCGGGGCACATGGGCGAACCAACGGATAGGACCGTACAGCGTGGCGACGTAGGCGAGGAACTCGATCAGCTCCCCGGCGGTCGCCTGCCCGTTGATGACCTGCCCGCCCACGATGAACAGCACCAGAAACTCCCCTGCCCCCAACAGGAAGCCGGAAAAGGGGACCACCAGGTTCCAGATCATCTCATTGCGCTTGCTGGTGTCCGCAAAGCGCCGGGCGCGGTAGCGGAACCGCTCGTATTCCCTCTCCTCCGTGCCGAACACCTTGACTTCCCGGATGCCGGAGAATACGTCGTGCAGCAGGTTGTTGATATCGCTGGAAAGCTGCCATTGCCGGTGGTAGATCCGTCTGGTCAGCTTATTAACAGAGGAAAACAGGACCACCAGCAGCGGAACCGGCAGGATAATCACCAAGGTCAGGAACCAGTTGCGGGAAAGCAGCAGGATCATGATGGCGACCAGCGTCACCGTCTGCTGCAAAAGTTGGGGGACCAGATTGGTCAAAAAGTTTCGCAGCTGCTCCGTATCCTCCGACAAGCGGGTGATCAGCTCGCCCGGGGACCGGCGGGAAAGCCCGGTCAGGGAAAGGGACTGCACCTTTTCAAACAACTGCTTGCGGATGCGCACGATGATGCGGGCGGAAGCCTTTGCGGTCAGGATCCGGCGCAGACAGTCGAACAGCGCAACGGAAAAGCCGCAGAGCGCCAGCAGCCCCACCACGCCGGCGAGCCCCGTGTGGGTGCCGGGAGTGACCCCCTCCGCAGGGGAAAGGAAGCCGTCGATCAAATAACGCTGCACCCGGGGAAGCAGCACGCTCACGCCGGAGGTCAGCAGCAAAAACAGACCGCCGAACAGCAGCAGCTTCAGATCCGCCCGGGCAAAGGAAAGGAAGCGCCCCAGCAGCTTTTTCTTGTCCGCACAATGCACGCAGGTCTCGCTTCCGCGGGGGAAAGGTCGCCCACACTTCGGACAGCGGAAGGGCTTTGGTTTGACGAAGGGTCGCCCATTGCGGCGGGCTTCCAGCTGCGCCACCGTCTCTTCAAAGGTGCGGCAGAGCTTCATATCCCCGCGACAGAGCTCCAAATCCTCGCCGTCCACGGTGCTTTCCATCGCTACGGTGCCCACGCCCCGGTAGAGACGGAGCCCGTCCAGATCCTTTAAGGCGTACCGACGAACCTCCTCGCCGGCGACAAAGACCATTTCCGTCCCGTCCGCGGCGCACGCGCCGAACACGGGGCGGTTATGAAAATCCAAATTGAAGTCGAACTCGACCTCCGGCGGACGCCCCAGCTCCGCCTTTGCCCGATCCCGCGCGGCGATCTGTTCCGGCGCGTCCGGGCTTTTCTTTTGGTGTTTTTCCATCATTTACAGATACAATTCGATCTTTCGGTAACTCTTCGGGTCCAAGCTCAGCACGTCCGGGATCAGATAGCGGTTGCCGTCCACATCCGTCAGCACGATGCCGTTCTCGGAGTTATGAAACAGGTTGCGGTAGGTATCCCGCATGGTGAAGGAACGGCGCCCCTGGTCGGTCTCCACTTCCCAATAGGAATAACCCAGCTTGTCCTTGAGGGAGAGGATCTTCGTGATGACCGGCGCGAGGTATTTGCGCGTCAGCTCTTCCTCGATCAGCGCGCGGGTCTCTCCGGAAAAATCCGAAAGACTGCGGATGATCCCGAATTCCTTGCCGTCCTTGTCCAGAACGGAGATGTACTCCTCCGGCGCGTCAAAGGGAAACGCGCGGTGGAAATGCACGCGGCCCAGATCTTGCCATTCCGGCGGACGCTTTTCTTCCAGCAGATCGTCCGTGACGGGGGGTAGGAAGGCACGCAGCGCGGGAAAACCGTTCTTCGTGCGGGAAAACTCCGCATTTTCCGGCGTGAGGTAGGTGAGCTCCGCAAGCTCCAGATAGCTTTCCGCCATGGGGATCCGCTCCTTTCTTCTTTGTGCTGTGCGCGTATCGCACGTTTGCACCGACGGTTCTTCTTGACAAACGAAAAAATGTTTGCTATAATATCAGTATATTATACTAAATGATTTCCATTTTTTCAATACATTCGCTGCAAAAAGTTTGTCAGATTTTCAAAGAAAGGGTTTCATTCGATGGCAGAAAAGAAACTGGTGGAGTCCATCACCTCCATGGACGTGGATTTTGCGCAATGGTACACCGACGTGGTGCGCAAAGCGGAACTTGCGGATTACTCCGGCGTCAAGGGCTGCATGATCATCCGCCCCTACGGCTACGCAATCTGGGAGAACATCCAAAAGGATCTCGACGCCCGCTTCAAGGCGCTGGGGCACGAAAATGTGTATATGCCGCTCTTCATTCCCGAAGGGCTGCTGCAAAAAGAAAAAGACCATGTGGAGGGCTTCGCGCCGGAGTGCGCATGGGTGACCTTCGGCGGGGAAAACGAGCTGACGGAACGGCTGGCGATCCGCCCCACCTCGGAAACGCTCTTCTGCGAGCATTTCCGCAACATCATCCATTCCTACCGGGACCTGCCCAAGCTGTATAACCAATGGGTCAACGTGGTCCGCTGGGAAAAGACCACCCGTCC
>JAFLUP010000097.1 GCA_022508745.1 Oscillospiraceae bacterium
TTTTTTTCAAAACCGTAAAACCCAAACGGCTTCTGCTGCGTTTATAGAGTGTAAGCAAAAAGCGAAATCAAAGGAGAAAAGAGAAATGAAAAAGATCAGAATCATCGCGCTGCTGCTGGCAGCCCTCACCATGACCGTCGCCTTCACCGGCTGCGGCGAGAGCGCTGCGCCGGAAACCGACTTCGATAGTTCCGTGGACAGCGCCCAGACCTTTGCCCCTACCGAGACCTCCACCGAGACCTCCACCGAGACCTCTACCGAGACCCCTACCGAGATCCCCACGGAACCGGCAGGCGATAGCGAGGGGCTGGAATTTACCTTGCGCTACGCAGCCACCGGCAACGGAGCCACCGACTACGAAGCCAGCGGCTACGAAGTCGCCGGAATCGGCACTTGCACCGATAAACATATTGTCATACCGTCGGAATTTGAGGATCTGCCCGTGATCGGCATCGGAAATAACGCCTTCGATGGCTGCGATGCCCTGACCGCCGTTACGATCCCGGACAGCGTGACGAGTATTGGCGACCGGGCATTCAGAGGCTGCAGTGGGCTGACGAGGATTATGATCCCGGACAGCGTGACGAATATCGGTTATGATGCATTCTTTGAGTGCATCAGCCTGACGAGTATGACGATCCCCAATGGCATAACGACCATCAATGGCGCTGCATTCTATAACTGCGGCGGGTTGACGAGCATTACGATCCCGGACGGCGTGACGAGCATCGGTAATGATGCATTCTATGGTTGCGGCGGGTTGACGAGCATTACGATCCCGGACGGTGTGACGAGCATCGGTGCTTATGCATTCCAAGGCTGCTTCGGTCTGACGAGTATGACGATCCCGGACGGCGTGACAAGCATTGGAGATGGTACATTTGAGGGCTGCTTCGGTCTGACGAGTATGACGATCCCGGACAGCGTGACGAGCATCGGTAGCGCTGCATTCTCGCGGTGCAGCGCGCTGACGGATGTCACGATCCCGGACGGCGTGACGATCATCGGTGCTGGCGCATTCTTTTGCTGCGAGTCTTTGACGAGCATCACGATCCCGGACGGCGTGACGATCATCGGTGCTGGTGCATTCTCGCAGTGCAGCGGGCTGACGGATATCACGATCCCGGACGGCGTGACGGAACTCCACGACCGCACGTTCAGTGACTGCAAAAACCTGACGCGCGTTACGATTCCCGGCAGCGTACGAATAATCGGCGACAGAGCTTCCGGGGATGGCACTTTCGAAGGATGTGAAAAGCTTGCGAGTATCTTTTTTGACGGAACAATGGATGCTTGGAAGAGGATTACCAAAATGGAGCGTTGGGCCAAGAATACCGGCAATATCATAATCTACTGCACCGACGGCACCATCTCTTGAGAAAAAGACTGCTTCCATAGAAAAAAACGAAACCAAAGGAGAAAAGGAAAATGAAAAAGATCAAAATCATCGCGCTGCTGGTGGCAGCCCTCACCTTGACCGCCGTCTTCACCGGCTGCGGCAAGACCTATAGCGAAGGTCTGGAATTTGAACTGAATGGCGACGGCACCGGCTATGTTGTCGCCGGTATCGGCTCCTGCGAGGATAAGAAAATCAGCATCCCTCCTACCTATCAGGAACTGCCTGTGACAGACGTCGCAAGGAAAGCGTTCTATAGCCGCAACGACCTGACCAGCGTCGAGATCCCTGCCGGTGTGAAGAGCATCGGATCGGAAGCGTTCTATGGCTGCATCAGCCTGACGAGCGTCACGCTTCCGGAAGGCATGACAGAAATTCTCAAATACGCATTCTGTGCCTGCGACTCTTTGAAGAGCGTCACGATCCCGGAAGGCGTGGAACGCATTGACCAGTATGCATTCGCTTACTGCGAGTCTTTGACGAGCGTTAAGATCCCGGGGAGCGTGATCCACATTGGTGTGGACGCGTTCTGTATGTGCACTTCTTTGAAGAGCATCCAATACGGCGGAACCGTCGCTGAATGGGGGGAGGTCACTTCACGGAGCGGACTTGATACCTGCACGGTCACTTGCACCGACGGGACTGTTCAGTACATCAACGGGACCGTTCAGTAACGGAAGCGTTTTTTCCGAATTTCTAAAGGATCGCTGACGCGTACCTTCGAAAAGGATCGCCTCCAACCTCAAATTGGCAGATTTTTGTAAAAAAGTCTGCCAATTTTTGTTAGATGCCTTGAAAAAGTGCGGGAATAGGAGTAAAATATAGTTGCAACATCTATAGGGATGTGGTGCGAAAAGGGCATACGAGACAAATCCTTGCGTTGTTTTTGCTTCGCAGTTTGAGGTTTCATCATGAGATTCAACACCCACGACAGAACGCCCCGTCTGCCCATGCGCAGGCTGGGCAAGCTCTCTCTCGCCGTTTCCGCGGTGCTTATTTACGGGTTGTTTGTGCTGGCGGCAGTGGTTTTCTCCCTGGAAACGCACAGCCCGCTCCCCGCGCTTCTGATTCTGCTCCTCGTTTTGCTTTTGACGGCGATCGTGGCGCTCCGGTGTTCCGATTTCACGAGAGCCTACGTTGAGATCGACGGCGACCGAATCCGCGTGGTGAACTATTTGTTTGGTATCAAAAAGGAAAAATTCTTTTCTCTCCGCGAGATCGAAAGCGCAGAACGCACAGTGATTCAAGTGTCGAGGTTTCGCTCTGCGCCGTATCTGCGATTCCGCGGAGCGAATCGAAGGTATCTTTTTAAGCTCTATGATTGCCCCGAAACGGAAGCGTTTTTTCACGAATTTCTAAAGGATCGCTGACGCGCACCTCCGAAACCGGATTGCCTCCAACCTCAAATTGGCAGATTTTTGTAAAAAAGTCTGCCAATTTTTGTCAGATGCCTTGAAAAAGTGCGGGAATAGGAGTAAAATATATTTGCAACATCCCATGGGGATGTGGTGCGAAAAGGGCATACGAAACAAATCCTTGCGTTGTTTTTGCCCGACTCAAGCATTTTTTGAGTCCGATTCAAGAAACAGTTGCTTGCCTTACGGTGCGAAGGTTCGTACAATGGGGGCAGGCAGGAAAGAGAACTGTCAAAAGAAACGAAAGAAGGAGTAAACACATGATCTCAAAAGAAATTTGTGAACGTGTTTTGCGCAAAGCGGTTTCCACCGGTGCGGACTATGCCGAGCTGTTTGCGGAAAACACGGTGCAAAACGCCATCAACATGATCGCGAACCGCGTGGACGCCGTGCGGGACACGGTGATCGCCGGCGCCAGCATCCGCCTCTACAAGGGGCTTCGGAGTGTGATGGCCTCCACGGTGGACACCACCGAGGCGGGGCTTATGCGCTGTGCAGAAAAGGCGGCGGAAGCGCTGGGGCAGGGGACTGCCGAGATCTCCATCACCCTTCGCGAGCGTCTGTACGGGGACATCCATCCGGTGAAGATCGTGCCCGCAAGCGTTCCCAACGTGGAGAAGCTCTCCGTCCTCAAGGAAGGCTACTTCGCCGCGCGGGAGTACGACGAGGCCATCAAACAGGTCACCGGCACGTTGCTGGATGTGGACCACAACATCCTCATCGCCACCAGCGAAGGGCTGTACGCGCAGGATCGCCAGATCCGCACGCGGCTGATGATCCGCGCCGTGGCGGAAAAGAACGGCGAGACCCAGACGGGCGCCAGCAATCCCGGTCGCCGCATGGGGCTGGAAATGTTCGAGCATGAAGTGAACGCCAAGGAAACCGGGATTCATGCGGCAAGACAGGCGCTTACCATGGCGAACGCGGGCTACTGCTCGGCGGGCGTCATGCCGGTCGCCATCGGCAACGGCTTCGGCGGCGTGATCTTCCACGAAGCCTGCGGACATTCGCTGGAGGCCAGCAGCGTCGCCTACGGCACCTCGGAATTTGCCGGGAAGCTGGGGCAGCAGATCGCCAATCCGAAGGTCACCGCCATCGACGACGGCACCATCCCCAACGCGTGGGGCTCCATCAACATCGACGACGAGGGTACGCCCGCCCGGAAGAATGTCCTCATCGAGAACGGCATCCTGAAATCCTACATGATCGATAAGTTCAACGGTCGCCGCATGGGCATGGAATCCACCGGCAACGCCCGTCGCGAAAGCTACAGCTATACCACCACCTCCCGCATGACCAACACCTATATCGCGGAGGGAACGGACGACAACGACGAGATCATCGCTTCCATTGAGTACGGTCTGTTCGCCAAGGAGATGGGCGGCGGTTCCGTCAATCCCGTCACCGGCGAATTCAACTTCGCGGTCAACGAGGGCTATATGGTGCGGAACGGCAAGATCTGCGAGCCGGTTCGCGGCGCAAGTCTGGTGGGACGCGGCTCGGACGTCATCAAGAACATCGACATGGTGGGCACCAATCTGGACATGGGGCAGGGCATGTGCGGCTCCTCCAGCGGCTCCGTCCCCACCAACGTGGGGCAGCCGTTGATCCGCGTGTCCTCCATCACCGTCGGCGGCAGATAAGGAGGGAACAGATCATGACATTTATCGAATTCAAAGAAGCCGTGATCGCCGCTGCGAAAGCGCAGGGGCTTACGGAATATGAGCTTTACTACCACACCGCTGAAAGCACTTCGGTGGAGACCTTCCGCCATGAGATCAAGGAGTTTTCCGGCTCGCTGGACGGCGGCGTGTGCTTCCGCTGCAT
>JAFLUP010000098.1 GCA_022508745.1 Oscillospiraceae bacterium
AAGCAGCATCCGGGTTTTCCCATCTCCAGCCCTCCGGAAGCTCGATATCCTTGGCGTACTTCGCTTCGGCTCCCGCTTTTACCGCGCTGTCGGGGACGATCTCCGGCTGGGGCGCTTTTGCGATCTCGAAGTACAGGACTTTCGTCCCTACATAGGGAGCCAGACCTCTCACCGTGACGGTCGCCGTTCCGGCATTGCTGTTGTTTTCGTAGAACACCTCGTAATCCCGTCCCGCTTCCAGCAGCACATCGCCGTATTTCACAATGAGCGCCGGCGTATGCGCCGAGCCGTCATAGACGAACCCTGCCCCGTCCATCTCGATCGTGACGTCTGCGAAGTCAACCGTGGAGTCCACGATCTGAATTGTGATCTGCTTTTCGGCGACATTGCCGGCCAGATCGGTCGCGGTGACGGTTACGACGTACGTGCCGACCTCCCACTTGAATTCCGGCACGACCGTGATTTGGACCCGATGATGGATGTCTTCGTCCACATCATCTGTCACCGTAAACAGGCTCTTGATATCGTCCAGATCAATCGGAGCGTCCGTTCTCACATCGAAGGTATACCGATCCTTCTCCACGGAAATGACCGGAGCCGTAACATCGGGAGTCGGCGCAGGCGCCTCCTTCGTGACTACGATGGTGACCTTCATCGCTTCGTGGTTTTGATCCCCTTCGTATACCGCTTCCAAGACATTTTCACCGGTTTTCAGAACGGCCTCCGGGTCCGCCCAGGACCACCCTTCCGGAAGGGCGATCTCCCCTGCTTTCTCGACGTCATAGGGCACGTTCATGGACAGTTCCGGAGCAACCGGCTGTGCCTTTTGAATGGAAAACGTCAGCGTCCTCGTACCCGAATAGAGCCCCAAGCCCGTTACCGTTACCGTGGCTTCTCCGGCGTCGATGTTGTTTTCGTAGAGCACTTCATAGTGCTCTTTCTCTGTCAACACCACATCGCCGTGTTTTACGGTAACAGAGGGCAGCTGCGGACTGCCGTTATAAACGAATGTTCCTTCTTCCAGTTCCACCGTCAGCTGCTCCAGATAGACCGTGGAGTCAATGACCTCGACGGTCATCGTTTCCCTGCTGGAGGCTCCGGCAGAATCCGTCGCCGTCACGGTTACCGTATAGATTCCCACTTCCCAAGCAAAGTCCGGCTCTATGGTCATCACGACTTGCTCGGACGTATTCACATCTATGCTGCCGTCACGGTCGTCCGTGATCTTGATAAACCTTTTCAGGTAGGAAACAAGATCCATTCCGGAGGACGTTCTTCTGTCAAAGATCCATTCTTTGCTCTCGATCGTAATGACAGGCGGCTGATTCGGAAGGATTTGTTCCAGTCTCGTTACGGTGATCTCTACTTCCAGAGATTCATAGTTATCGTCTGTGAGATAGACCGCTTTTGCTACGGTATCCCCTACTTTTAAGGAAGCATCCGGGTCCAGCCAGATCCAGCCGTCAGGCAGGCTGACGGATCCTACTTTCTCTATGTCATAGGAGACCACCACAGAAGCATCCGGATAGACGTCGGGATTCGGCTGTGCTTTTTGAATGGTGAAAGAAAGCGTCACAAAGCCCTTGTAACGACCCAAACCGTTTACCAGAACGGTTGCTTCTCCCGCATTGACATTGTTGGTATAGGATGCCGTATAATCCGTCATGGAAGTCAACACTTCCACGCCGTTCCGCACCGTCACTGCCGGAAGATGCGGATTTCCGTTGTAGACAAACGGACCGTCTGCAATCTCAAAGGACAGGCTTGTGAAATCAACGCTGGAATCAATGATGTTGACCTTGATCTGCAAGACCGCTATATTTCCGCCGGAATCTTTGACGGTCACCGTGATGACGTACTCGCCCGTCATCCACTCCAGACCGGAGGTGATGGTAACCTTGCTGGTATCGTTAATATCAATCTCATCGCGATCGTCGATGATCGTGATGAGGCTCTTGAAATATGCAAGATCCACCTGCATATCTGTGCTTATATCAAAGAAGAATTCATCCTTTTCGATCAGAATGATAGGAGGATTATCCACCTCCGGTTCGTCATCGATCCAAGTCACTTCCGCAAGGGCGCTTCCCGTATTGCCCGCCTTATCGTGGAATATGAACTCGAAGATCCCGTTGTAAAGGAACGTAAATTCGTTGGATCCGCCGTTGTTGTCGATGATGATCTCTTCGTTTGCGGTCAGGGTGACCGTAACCGGATCCGTCGGCTTCTGCTGTTTGCTGTACGTCAAGGTTCCTACCGGCGGCTCCTTGTCGATCCAATCCACCTTTAACACATAGGTTCCGGCGTTGCCTGCCCTGTCATGATAGAGCAGCGTGACAGCCGCGTTTTCATCGAACAGATAGGTGAAAACACTGCCATAGGTCGTACTGCTGCTATCGTTGACGATGAGAATCTCTTCACTGCTGATCAGGGTTGCGGTCACCGATTGATTGGTCACGTAATTCGGATCCTTCGGATCGGCATAGTCATACCGCACTTCAAAAGTGGGCAGTTCCTTATCGATCCAGGTAACCTCGGCGGTGATCGTCTCTTTCTTCCCGGATTGATCCACATACGCAAAGGTAAATGTGCCGTTTTCCGTGAAGGTATAAGAGAACTTCCCGTCGTTGTTTGTGATTTTGATCTCTCTTTCGTCCGGAATGACCGTCGCGGTAACATTCCCGTTTGTCGGATCCGTCGTGCTGTACTCGATCCTGACGTCCGTGTCCAGAATCCAAGTCACTTCCGCATAGGTCGTCCCGATATTGCCGGCTTCATCCTGATAGACAAACTGGAATCCGCCGTTCTCATAAAAGGTATAGGTCGTCTTTCCGTCGTTATTGAGGACGATGATGGACTCCTCGTCGCATACGAGCGTTGCCACAACAGGACCGGCGACGGTCTCCGTTGTGCTATACTGTATGTTCCCGATCGGAGCCTGCTTGTCGATCCAGGTAACCTCGGCAAGCGCTTTCCCTACGTTGCCCGCCCGATCCACATAGACAAACTCAAAGGTACCGTTCTTATCAAACAGGTAGAGATTGCTTCCGTTGTTGTTTGTAATGGTGATCTCTTCCTCGCTGGAGAGGGTGGCCATGACCGTCTCGTTTGTGAGCGTCGTCTTGCTGTAAGTGATCGTCACTTCCGCCGGGGTGGTATCCATCCAGCTCACCGTCGCCGTCTGGGCGCCCTTGTTGCCGGCAAGGTCATGGTATTCGAATCGGAAGCTTCCGTTTTCCGTAAAGGTATGGTAGTAATTCCCCGATTCGTCCCGCTCAACACCCTCGGCGCGATCGATGATGATCTCCTCATCGACGAGCAGCGTCGCCCGGACCGGCTGATTGGTCAATTCCTTCGTGCTGTACGCAATGCTGCCCTTCGGCGCTTCCGTATCGATCCAAGTCACTCTGGCCGTGATGGAACCTGTAAATCCGACCGTTGTCCGATATTCGAAGGTCCATTCCCCGTTTTCATAAAACACGTGGCTTTTTTGCCGGTCGTTGCTGGTGATGACAAACTCCGCGTCCCCGACAACCGTCACGGTAACCGGCTGATTCGTCAGCTTCTCCTCGCTGAATTCCAGCAGGATGTGCGGCGCTTCCTCCACGATCCATGTTACGACGGCTTTTGTCTCGGCTTTATTGCCGGCAGCGTCCTCGTAAGTGAAGAGGAAGCTCCCGTTTTTGGTAAAGGTATAGGTATCGCTGCCGCCATTGTTTGTAATGGTGATCGGGTCATCGCTGTTCAGATTCTTCAGCGTGGCGACCACCGAACCGGCGGTTTCATCCAACGTGCTGTACACGACCGTCGCCTTCGGCGGCTCTTTGTCGATCCAGTTGACCGTCGCCGTCTCCCTGCCGATATTTCCGAAAGCGTCTTCAAATACGAAGGTATAACTGCCGTTGGTCGTGAAGGTGTACGTGAAGCTGCCGTCGGCCTGTTTCGTTACCGCTTCGTCCGCGATCTCCACACATTTGTCGGGATACAAGGTCACCGTAACGTCCTGATTCGTCAGCGTTGTCGTGCTGTACGAAAGCGTGGCGGTCGGAGGAATCTTGGCGGTCGTATCTTCAAACAGGTTGATCAGTGCGGCGGACATATAGCCATCCGATGTTTCCATTCCGATGACTCTTACATATTTCGCCTTGACCGGTTTTTCAAAGGCGACGTATTTGGCTTCCGCATTTTCTTCCCAGTTCGTCGAAGCAACCACCGTCGTCCAATTCGCGTTGTCCATGCTCACTTGGATCTTGGCGCTTCTGATCATGCCGGAAGTCCCGTTTTGTCTCGGCACATATTGAAGCGCCGACAGAAAAGCAGGTTCGTCAAGCACGATGGTAATGTATCGCTTCTCCGGGTTTGTCTCTGCGTTTTTGGTCAGCCAGAAATCGCCGGCGTTGCCGTTGATCGCC
>JAFLUP010000099.1 GCA_022508745.1 Oscillospiraceae bacterium
TCTTGCCCGCGCCCACGATGGTGTGCAGCTCGTCGATGAACAGGATGATCCTGCCTTCGCTCTTTTTGACCTCGTTTAACACCGATTTGAGCCGTTCTTCAAATTCTCCCCGATACTTTGCGCCCGCCACCAGCGCGCCCATGTCCAGAGAAAAGACGGTCTTGTCCTTCAGCGTGGAGGGTACGTCTCCCGCGACGATGCGCTGTGCGAGTCCTTCCGCGATGGCGGTTTTGCCTACGCCCGGCTCGCCGATCAGCACCGGATTGTTCTTGGTCTTGCGGGAAAGGATGCGGATGACGTTGCGGATCTCCTCATCCCGCCCGATGACCGGGTCCAGCTTGTTCTTTCTCGCCTGCTCCACCAGATCGGTGCCGTATTTTTCCAGCGCTTCGTAGGTGGCTTCCGGGTTGTCCCCGGTGACGCGTGCGTTGCCCCGGACGGTCTTCAGCGCTTTTTCCAGCTCGTGCCGGGTGATTTCGTTTTCGCGGAACAGCTTCTTGATCGCCGCGTCCGGCTCCTCCGCCAGCGCCAGCAGCAGATGCTCCACGGAAATGAAGGCGTCCCCCATGCGCTTCGCGATGGATTCCGCCTCGTCCAGCGCTTTGGAGAGGGCGGGGGACAAATACATCCCGCCGCCGGAGACTTTGGGCAGGGCTTCGATCTCCCGCAGGCAGGCGTTCGCCAGCTCGCGAGGCGCTTTCCCGCATTTTTCCAGCAGATGGGGGATGAGTCCTTCCTCCTGCGTCAGCAGCGCGTAAAGCAGATGCGTTTGTTCCAACGTCTGGTTTCCGTATTCCCGTGCGGTTTTTTGCGCTCCTTGCAGCGCTTCCGCGGATTTAGTGGTCAGTTTTTGTTCGTTCATGAGATAGCACTCCTTTCCGGAAACTGCTTTTCTTTTGCAGCGTTTTTCCGTTTACGTCTTTCAGTATATCCCGAAAATGTGAATGAATCCGTTTTTATTTGTGTTTATTTTGTGAATTTTAGCACTCGTGTACAATGAGTGCCAATTTGCAAGAAAAGAGGGAGAAAAAATTTCCCTTTTTTACAAGCGCGACGCACTTTGACAAAAATTGCCGTGCGCCGTCTGGTATACTACGGGGGAAAAGAAGAGAAAGGAAAGAAAACGGGATCTATGAACTTTTCTACCGAAAAAAGCGGGGACAAGCTGCGGCTCAACCTACGGGGGGAGATCGACCACCACAACGCCGCCGAAGTGCGCACCCGGATCGACCGGATTCTGGAGACCGAGCAGCCGGGCGTGTTCTACTTTAATTTATCCGGCGTTACCTTCTGCGATTCCTCGGGCCTTGGGCTGGTCATGGGGCGGATGCGCAAGTGCGCGTTGCAGGATACCGTCCTGATCGTGGAATCGCCGTCGGAGGCGGTTATGAAAATTCTGAATATTGCGGGGATGGACAAGCTGCTCCGCATCGAAAGGAGTAACGGCAATGGCAAAGCGAGCTGATCCGATCCAAAACAGCATGAAATGCGTCTTTCCGGCGCGGAGCATCAACGAGGGGTTCGCCCGCATGGCGATCTCCGCTTTCGTCGCGCAGCTGGACCCGCCGGTGAGCGTTCTGTCCGATCTGAAAACCGCCGTCAGCGAGGCGGTGACCAACTGTATCGTCCACGCCTATCGGACGCGGGAGGATAAAGCGAACTGTCCCATCTACATAAGCGCCGTGTATACCGTCGGGGGTGCCCTTCGGATCACGGTAAAGGACAAAGGGGCGGGGATTCCCGACGTGACGCTGGCGCGCACTCCGCTCTATACCACCGACGCCGAGGGAGAACGCAGCGGGATGGGCTTTACCGTCATGGAGAGCTTCACGGACAAGCTGCGGGTGCGCTCTGCGCCGGGGAAGGGAACGGTCGTAACCATGGAGAAATTTTTAGGAAAAGCGATGCGGGCATGAAAAACGCGCCGGAGTTGCTGGACCGCGCTCGAGCGGGGGATCAAGCCGCGGAGGAAGCGCTGGTCCGGGAGAACATGGGGTTGGTCAAATCCGTGGCTGCCCGTTTTCTCGGTCGCGGCGTGGAGTTTGACGACCTCTGTCAGCTGGGCGCCATCGGGATGCTCAAGGCCATCCGCAACTTCGACACCGAAATGGGGAATGCCTTTTCCACTTACGCCGTGCCGTTGATCATCGGGGAGATCAAGCGCTTCCTGCGGGACGACGGCATCATCAAGGTCAGCCGTGAGCTGCGGCAGAAGGGCGCGTATCTGCTGCGCAAACGGGAGGAATTCACCTCCGAAAACGGGCGGGAGCCAACGGTGACGGAGCTTGCCGCTTACTGCGGGTGCAGCGTGGAGGAGACCGTGGAGGGGCTGGACGCGGGCAATGCGGTGCTCTCCTTTTCCGAACCGGTGGGGGAGCGGGCGCTGGAGGATCTCATCGGAACGGACAACATCGCGGAGCTTTGCGAGCGGGAGGCGCTCCGGCAGGCGATCGTCGAGCTTCCCACCAAAGAACGGCAGTTGGTGCTGCTGCGCTTTTATCGCGGGTATTCCCAGCAAAAGGTAGGGGAGCTGCTGGGCATGACGCAGGTCAAGGTCAGCCGCACGGAAAAAAAGGTGCTGGAAAAGCTCCGCCTCTTGTTAGAATAGGGAAAGAAACCAAAAGGAAAACCGAACTTTCGTCTATTCTGATGCTTGACAGAAGGCGAAAGATTCTGTATCATGGTAGTATCATAATGGTACAGGAGTGAAACCATGATGTTTGATGCGGAAAGAATCAAAAACGAATGTGTGGCATGGATCCGCGGATTCTTTGCGGAAAACGGTCCCGGCTGCAACGCGGTGATCGGGATCTCCGGCGGCAAGGACAGCTCCATCGCGGCAGCACTCTGCGTGGAAGCGCTGGGGAAGGAGCGGGTCATCGGCGTTCTGATGCCATGCGGGGAGCAGGCGGACATCGACATGGCATATTTGCTCGTTAAGCATCTGGACATTCGCCATTATGTGGTTAACATCAAGGACGCCGTGGAGGGGCTCAAACACAGCATCCCCTTCGTCCTTTCGGATCAGAGCCGGACGAATCTTCCCCCGCGTATCCGGATGACCACCTTGTACGCGGTGGCGCAAAGCAACAACGGTCGTGTGGTGAATACCTGCAACCTGTCGGAGGACTGGGTGGGGTACTCCACCCGATACGGGGACGCCGCAGGGGATTTCAGTCCGCTGTCGCATCTGACGGTGGACGAGGTGAAGCAAATCGGACGGCTGCTGGGTCTGCCGGCAGCGCTGGTGGACAAGACTCCCATCGACGGGCTGTGCGGAAAGACGGATGAGGAAAATCTGGGCTTTACCTACGCGGAGCTGGACCGGTATATCCGTACCGGCGAGATCGAGGATCTTGCAAAAAAAGAACGGATCGACACGCTGCATCGGAGGAACCTGTTCAAACTCCAACTGATGCCTGCATTTGAGCCGGAACTGTAAAGAACCATAACAAAACACCGGGCGCGTTCACTTTCGAACGCGCCCGGTACTTTTTGCGTTTATTTACTTCGCGAAGACCTTCTTGAGGTGGACGAACTTGGGCAGACCGTCCTCCTTCGGCAGATCCGTTTCGCCCTGGATCAGCGGGAGGGCGTAGGAAACGAACTTCTCGTTCATGCCGTCCTTGGTCGCGTTGAACCAGTCGTCGGGGATCTTCTTTTCGGTATTGGCGACGATGGTCAGGTCGAACAGTTCGTACTTGCAGACGTACTTGCCGTCCACGGTGTCCCGCACGAAGCCGACCATCTTATCCGTCACGCCCGCCACTGCCTGCTCGACAGCGGTCTTGCCCGCGTTGAAGGATTCGTCGATGTCCGTCTTGGAAGCGCAGTGCGCCGCGCAGCGCTGCAGCAGGGAAAGCTCGATGCCGCGCACCTTCGCGCCGGTGGCCTTCTTCAGCTCGTTGGCGAGGTAGGACGCCAGACCGCCCAGCTGCGCATGGCCGAAGCCGTCGCGGGCGTTGGAAAGGTCGTTGCCGTATTCGGAGATATACTTGCCGTCCTTATCATGGATGCCTTCGGACACGGCGACGATGCACTTGCCGTTGGCGTTGTAGATGGATTGCACCTTCTCGATGAAGGCGGGGAGGTCGAAATCGTTCTCCGGGCAGTAGATCAGATCCGGGCCCTGACCCTTCGCGCAGGCGAGGGCGGCGGAAGCGGTCAGCCAGCCGGCGTTGCGGCCCATGATCTCCACCACGGTGATCATGCCGGTGTCATACACACGGGCGTCATGGTAGATCTCCATGAGGGAGGTGGCGATATACTTCGCGGCGGAAGCGTAGCCGGGGCAGTGGTCGGTTCCTGCAAGGTCGTTGTCGATGGTCTTCGGGATGCCCATCACGCGGCACTCGTAGCCGTGGG